>JAAFJU010000020.1 GCA_013298165.1 Synechococcales cyanobacterium bin31.maxbin.ball.101
AGATCAACGACAAAAGAGTTCAATTTAAAGCAACACCCGCTTGGTAATTCAATAGGGTTTTCTGACGCACAGAATAAACATCATACGATGAATTTAGAGGAATGATGTGCAGATTTTGAGAATCTTTAGGGAAAGATTTCAAAATCGTTACGCCATAGATTCAGGCTAAGTCAATTGCGTCTAGCTTAGAATCTGTCTAGCAGCTTCAATTCCTGACAGGGCAGCCCCTTCGAGAAACCCTTGCCATTCATAAAAGGAGTGCGTATGCTCTCCCGCAAAAAACAGATTATCGATCGGTTGCCCTTCTAGACCTGTGAATTGCGTGAATTGACCCGGACGATAGCAAAGATATGCGCCCTGAGCAAAGGGGTTTGTAGCCCACTGTTCAATGTGCCCCACTATCTGTCCCGAAGTATCACGTCTGACTTGCTGGTTTGCGCCGGGGTAAATGCGATCGAAGTCCCGCAGAAATGCCTCAGCTTGGGCCTCAAATCGGTGGGGATCAAGGGATAAGCCTAAGGCTCCGCTGGCCAGATTGACGATCGTACCTTGCTTTGAATGGCTTTGACTGGGATTGGATTCCCAGGTGACTTGGTGATGGGGTAAGTCGGAATGGGCAACGCCTGTGCTGTGATGATCCCGCCAAGGTCTGCCCTTAAAGCTCAGCATCATTTTGGATTGGCTGCCGTTGTCGAGCGTTGCGATCGCCTGTTGTTTCCAGGCGGGGATCGCCAGGTTGCTGTGGAACTGGACCGATCGCAGGGCGGGAAAGGGGACTGTCAAAACCACGGCATCGAAGGTTTGGGTCACGGTGGTGCCGTCTACGTCGAAGGTGAGTTCGATTCTGCCGCTGCTGGTTTTGCGGAGGGCGATTAGGCGATGGTGGAGATGGATTTGATGGGTGAGCCGATCGGTGAGGTGGCGGGTGATTTGTTCGTTGCCGCCTTGGATATGGTAATGCTCGTCGCTGAAGATCTCCAATGGATTGGGTAAATCTGACTCTAGATTCATCAAGATGAAATGCAGGGCCGTTTGATCTTCGAGGGCAAAGCCAAATTCGCCTTGGTAGCTGGCGTCAATATAGGCTCGGGCGAGATCCCCGGCTTGGTATTTGTCTAGGTACTCTGACAAATTGAGCCGATCGAGGGCAACATCAAAATCCGTATGCTTTAGAGCAGTGGGTTCCCGCGAAACCTGTTGCAGATCGCGTTGCATTGCCTTGAGCAGATCCAAATATTCTTCTACGATCGCCGCTTCTGAATAGTGATGACCCTTGAAATAAAAAGTCGCTTCTCCCGGCGTCGCGCAGAGATCTTCTACAACCAATCCAAATTCTTGGGCATAGCTGAGTAACTGGTGATGTTGGCTGTCAATCAGTTCACCACCCCGTTCAATCACCTGACCTGGGAACCGATCGCGATCGCCAAATTCACCGCCCATGGACCAGCAGCGTCCCCCCGTGCGATCGTTCGCCTCAAAGATCTGGGCTGTGATCCCCTGTTTTTGGAGTTCATAGCCACAGGCAAGTCCTGCAAATCCTGCACCGACGATGCCGATCGATCGATTTTGATCAGATGGATGGGTGGGTTGGGCTTGTGTGATGGGGGTGATGGGAGTGGGAGGCTTCTGTAAAATCAGAGGCTTCTCGAAGGGTTCTTTTGGGGTTAGGGACTGTCGGGCGATTTGCTGAATTTGGTTCAACTTACGCCCAAGGTCGGTTTTAAATCCGGAACGGCTCATGGAGATTTGGGATGAGGGAAAGGTCAGAGAAATGGGTCAGCAGCACTTAGACGGCTCACTATATCAAACCTTTCAACCCTCAATCAAAGCTCTCTCCATGAGAGTTTCGAGACCTAGAATTTCAAGACCTAGAGTTTCGAGACCTCTAGCCGCAGAGCGTCATTGGAGGTTGTGGAGGTGGATGATACCGCTGATTGGGGATCGGCTTCTAGGATGACAGACGAGAGGCCATTGGGTGAAAGCTCGGTGGACGATCGGATGGGTTTGAGCGTGGGTGCCTTAATAGACTGGTTTTGCAGGGGTGCTGATGAGGTTGTGGGATTTGGACTGGGCTGGAGAGTCGGCTCTAGGAATTTTGGCTCCGTGGATTGGGACGGGGGCATGGCGGAGGAGGGGATTTCGCTGGTTTGGGTGGCTTGGGGCGTAAGGACAGGTTCCTGAATAGGCTGAACAGGTTGCGGAACGGGTTGAACAGGTTGCGGAACAGGTTGAACAAGTTGCTGGACGCTTTGCTGGGGGAGTGGGGTGGTTTCGGGAGGGGCGATTTGTTTACGGCGAGGGGGGGCTTGGAGCGGGGTGGTTTCAGGCTGGGTGGCTTGAGGGGTGAGATCTTTTTGGATGACGATCGAATTCATCTCAGCGGTCCCCAAATTCAGACCCCGATTAGGCGCTGTGGAATTTTGAGGGGAATTGGGGGCGGGATTCAGGGCGACTTGTCCAGGAAAATTCATGGCCCCAGCGGGAACGGGTAAGGTTCTGCCGGAGTTCATTAATTCTGAAACGCTGACTTGGGGGAGGGCGTTGGGATTTTGGGGAAGACGGGCGATGGTGGGTCGGGTCTGCTGAGCGGTCGTGGGGCGTGGACCTGAGGGGGTCTGCTTCAGGCCATCGATCGCGACGACCCCCGAAATAATGGTGAAAGCCGCGAGTCCGCCGCCGCATTCGAGCCAAGGTAGTTTTGGCGTCGGGCGGCTGCGAAGGCTGGGGGTGGATGGGGGCGCGTTCAGCGGGTAAGGCTGAAGATAGCGATGGGTATTGTGGACGCTGTAGGGGGTGATTTGGGTGGGTGCGGCTTTCGATTGGCGAGCGGGGACTAGATTAATCGCGTGAATCAGATCGGTAACGCTTGCTGGATCGGAGGGTTGGTCTGGGGTTGTGGGATTGGTTTTAGGCGCTTCAGGTGCTTCAGGTGTGACTTTTACGACGTTGAGTGCCGTTAGATTATTTTTGGAGGCAAAGGTGGGGCGCACGGCTTTGGGGGTACTGTCTGCGATCGGGCTATCTTCTTCAATTGAATGATGTGAGGGAACTTCGATGGTGACGATCGAGGGATCAATCGAGGGATCATTGACCGTTTCACTCAGGTCTGGGTTGTCCACAAGTCTGTCCTCAAGGGTTGTTTTGGGATTTGAGCGGGTGGGTGATTTTGGCGTAGAACCGACAATGTGCATCATGGGACAACTTTCCACTGAAGTGAAGGGTTAGGGGTTTAAAAGGTGTTAAAGGGAATAAGAATGATTTGTAATTTATCTATCAGCCCTGAGATAGAGACGTCAGGATAAATCCGCAAGATTTGCCGGAAATATACGTAGATAAAGAATTGAAAAAATTATATCTTCAAGACATAAAAATATGATCTATTGCGGCTACCACCTCTTAGAATCCTTAACAGTCTGCTGTTTTGGGACTTGTTTTAAGATTTTTTTTAGGATAGTCCGGAGACAGCGGAGATTACTTGTAAGGGTTACTACTATGTCCTAAGACCTATCTCTGTCGGATCTTGATTCTGAGGTTCTGTTGGAGAGTTGTCCGGGGCGATCGTCTTTGTATTTTAAGTTTTCCTCTTATCTGAAACTACTATGCGTCACTCAACCTTGAACCTCATTAAATCCGTTCCGATCGCCGCCTTGAGTACCATCATGGGCTTAGGCGTGACGATGCCAATGCAGGCGACGACCACAACGGAGGCGACGTTGGGCAGCAGTAGTCCAGTCTCCAATCTCCAATCTGCGCTGCCCGCTTCTCGCTTTTTAGATGTGCCGACAGCGGCACCTGTGGTGAGTGATGATGGCTATATTTTGGGGGCGGGCGATCGGTTGAAGCTGGATTTCTTTGGGGTACCGGAATTTAGCGGTGACTATGCGGTCTTGCCCAATGGCTCGATGAATCTGCCCCAGGTGGGAATGGTCTCTGTGCAGGGCTATACGGTGTCCCAGGTGTCCCAGCTTTTAGTGACGCGATACAGTCCGATTTTGACCCGTCCGGTGATCAATATTAATGTCGTGGCGACGCGGCCTGTGATGATTGCGATCGCCGGGGAAATTGAACGTCCGGGGGCTTATTCACTGATGAGTTCGACGGGGGAGTCTCCCATGTTGAGTCGAGCGATTCAGCAGGCGGAGGGGATTACCCGATCGGCGGATTTGCAGCAGGTGAAAATTCGGCGGCGCACAGCGGGGGGTGGCAATGAAATCATTACGGTGAATTTGTTGCAGTTGGTGCGATCGGGCGATGCACGGCAGGATATTCGGCTGCGGGATGGGGATAGCATTCTGATTCCTGAAGCAAAAGCGCCTGATTTGTCCTTAAGTAAGCAGTTGCTTGCCACGAATTTGGTCAGTCGGAATTCGCGTCCGATTCAAATTGCAGTGGTGGGTGAAGTGTTGCGGCCCGGTCCTCATTCCTTGGGCAATAACAACAACTACAATAATAATAACGGCATCAATACTAATTCGGGAAATACCGCGATCGCCAATCCCAGTAATTCGACCATTCCGACCTTGACTCAAGCAATTCAGCAGGCGGGAGGCATTTCGCAGCTTGCGGATATTCGGAATATCCAAGTGCGTCGTCAGAGTCGCTTTGGAACTGAGCAAAAGATCACCGTTGATTTTTGGAAACTGTTAAAGTCGGGTGATTTGTTGCAAGATATGCCTCTGCAGGAAGGCGATACCGTTGAAATTCCAACCGCAACCGCACCGAATGAATCCGAAATTATCGCAATGGCTGGGGCAAGTTTTTCCCCAGATAAGATGACGGTCAATGTGGTGGGCGAAGTCGAAAGACCGGGTGCATTGGTATTAACTCCAAATACGACTTTGAATCAAGCGGTGTTAACGGCTGGAGGCTTTAATCGAAATGCAGTTAAAAATTCGATTACATTAGTGCGCTTAAATCCTAATGGCACGGTGACAAAACGAGATGTTGCTTTTGATCTCTCTCAAGGCGTGAGTGAAACCAATAATCCAGCACTGAGAAACAATGACATTATTGTTGTGAAAAAGACCGGATTTGCGGTCTTTTCTCAGGGCCTAAATGATGTCCTGTCTCCGTTTACGGGCATCTTTAATATTTTCAGATTGTTCGGTGGAAGATAGTTTTGTTCTGAATCCTTTTAGATGACTAGATTAACTTTAGATTAACGCTCAAGATTAATACCGATCGCCCCTACTTGTTGCACAATTTCGCATCAGGTGGGGGCGGTTTTTATGGATAGCTTGAACTTAATTATTTAAATAGTGAGTTAATTGTTAAGACCGCTTTTTATAACTGCTCATATGCGTCTCATTCTTGAAGACTATATAAAAAGAGGTAGATTTTTGATCTAATTCCAGTGGCATCGTTGATAATACTGAATATAGAAGGGTGCAATTCAGTTTTAGCGTATCAGACATTGAAAAATGCTCTCTCAGTCATTAGTTAGCTTCTATGAAAATTGCATTAGTTCACGATTACCTAACTCAAAAAGGTGGGGCAGAGAGAGTCTTCGAACTGTTGTGTCGGCACTTCCCCACGGCTGATGTCTTCACCTCTCTCTATGATCCTCAAAAGACCATTGACCTCAGCGATCGTCTGGTCAAAACCACTGTCCTACAAGGGGTTCCCGGCGCGACGAAATATTTTAGAATGATGGCTCCGTTCTACTATCCAGCCTTTAGAGCGTTGGATTTGCAGGACTATGATTTAATTATTAGTAGCAGCACCAGTTTTGCGAAAGCCGTCAAGAAACGATCGGATGCCTATCATATTTGCTTCTGCCATAATGTGACCCGCTTTTTGTGGGACACTCAGACCTATCTGCGTGAATATGGCGATTATCAAAACTTTTATCCTTTCATCGAAAAAATCTTTCGCTTAATGCGTGAACAGGACTTAAAATATTCTCAAGAGCCGGATCTTTACATCGCGAATTCGACGACGGTTGCTCAACGAATTCGATCGACGTACAAGAAGAATGCGATCGTCATTAACTATCCGATCGAGGCCAGTCAGTTCACTTTTTCTGACCGAAAAGAGGACTATTACTTAGCTTCCGCACGGATGATTAGTTATAAACGTCTGGATGTCATTGTAGAGGCATTTAACTGGCTCGGTTGGAACCTGAAAATTACAGGGGAAGGTCCGGAACGAGACAAGCTAAAAGCGCAAGCGATGGGCAATGTTGAGTTCCTCGGTCATGTCTCTGATTCAGAACGGAAGCAGTTGATGTCCAATGCTAAATCGGTGATTGTGGCGGCGCTGGAAGATTATGGTCTGGTGCCGATCGAAGCCAATGCCAGTGGGACGCCTGTGATTTCCTACGGTGCGGGCGGGGTCCTCGATACGCAGATTCCTGGGACGACAGGATTGTTTTTCCGACGTCAGGCTCCGGAGTCGTTGCAGGCAGCTTTGATTAAGGGACAAACGATCGATTGGGATTATTCTAAAATTCGCGATCATGCGGTGAATAACTTCTCTGAAAAAGCCTTCTTTGGCCAGGTCGATCGAGTTATGGAAAAGCTCCCGATTTTCGCTTAGAGCTATGAATAAAGAATTATAGGTTTTGCTTTTAAATGGTTGGGTTACGTTGATAACTTTTATTCCTTACCGATCGCTCCTCAGTTCATAGGTTTTTATATGGTTTCTTCCCGTCCACTCCCGTTAACGGTCGCTCCTGAAAAAGAATTGGGTTATGGCCAGATCTTTACGGCGATCGCGCGTCGTAAGCATTGGCTGGTGATTGGCGTCTTGAGTGGGCTGGCGGTTGCTGGTGCTCTGAGCTTAAGACAAACTCCCGTCTACAGTAGCTCGATGCAATTGCTGATTGAGTCGATTTATCAAGGTAAAGGTCAATCCAATACCAAACAAACCGACGAGATTACGGATTCCAATGTCCAAGTCGATTCGGCGACTCAGATTAGCTTTTTGCAAAGTTCTGGGCTGATCAAGAAGGCGATGCAAGATCTCAAGGGTGAGTATCCTGAGTTTGATCCGGAGAATGCGGGGAGTGTGGCGCTGTTTAAGACAAAATTGGCGGTGACTCAGCTTTCTGCTGCGGCGAAGAAAGGCGATCCGACCAAAATCTTTCAAATCAGCTATCAGTCCGACAATGCGGTGAAGTCTCAAAAAGTGTTGAATGCGCTTCAGAAAGTGTATTTGGACTATAACCGTGAACAGCAGGAGCTACGACTGACGAAGGGGCTGGGCTTTATCAATCAACAGCTTCCTGAGGTGGGTCGTAAGCTACAGCAGTCTGAATCGAAGTTGGAAAATTTCCGTCGATCGCAGGATCTGATTGATCCGAAGCTGGAAGCCCAGCGTCAAAGCGAAATGTTGAGTAAGACGGAGCAGGAAATCCAGACGAATGCGAGTCAAATCCGTGATCTGCGCAGTCGCCAAGCCTCGCTCCAGCAGCAGCTTCCCACGGGTCTAGACCAGACTCAGGTGATGGCTCGTCTAACGCAGTCTTCGCGCTATCAGTCCCTGCTCTCTGAAATCCAGAAGACGGAGTTAGCTCTGGTGCAGCAACGATTGCGCTTTAAGGATGAAACGCCCTACATCAAACAAATTCTCGACCAGCGTCAGCAACAAATGAGCCTGCTGCAAGTGGAGTCACAGCGGGTCTTGGGCGGTTCGGCGGCGATCGGGGAAGGGGCTTTGCTCCAGGCGGGACAGCTCACGCCGCAGGATATTAACAGCATGACGCAGCTTGCAGATGCGGGTGTGGCGCTGCAGGCGGCGGAGGCTCGCTACTACGGCTTAACGCAAGGGGCGGCGCAGCTTCGGGAGAGTATGAAGCGCTTTCCGCAGGTGCTAGCAGAGTATGGTCGTCTGGAACCCGAGGTGGAGTTGAACCGCGATACGCTGCGGCAATTGCTCAAAGCGAGACAAGAACTGGGCATGGAAATTGCGCGGGGAAGTTTTGACTGGCAGATTGTGGAGGAGGCGCAGTTAGGGTTTAAGACCAATCCACCTGCGACTCAGAGTCTGCTGCTCGGGGCGATCGCGGGTCTGTTCCTCGGGGGCATTGTGGCCTTTGCTCGGGAAAGTGCGGATGATGCCGTCCATACCTCTGATGATCTGAAGCGTCAGCTTCCGGTGCCGCTGCTGGGGATGGTCCCGACCTACAGCGATATGCCAAAGAATATGTCTGTTCCGTTTGGCAGATCCGCTACTGCGCCTTCTGCGCCGATGATGCAGCAATTTGTCCATTGGCAACCGTTCCGTGAGTCGCTGGATTTGGTTTATCAAAACCTTCAACTTCTGAATTCCGATGGTGGAATCAAGTCTGTCGTGGTCACGTCAGCGTTGGCGGGGGAAGGTAAATCCACGTTTGCGTTGGGGTTGGCGATTAGTGCAGCACGGTTACATCGTCGGGTGTTGTTGATTGATGGAGATCTTCGATCGCCCAGTCTACACACCATGCTGGGCTTACCGAATCAGGTGGGTCTGGCGAATTTGCTGGCGGATGATAGTCCGATTCCGATGATTCAAAACAATACGGACGAGTCGGAATATGGCAATCTGGCGGTGCTGACGGCAGGGACGGGTTCGATTGATCCGGCCAAGCTGCTCAGTTCTCAACGGCTGCGGCGGTTGATCAGCACCTTTGAAAAAGCCTACGACTTGGTGATCGTGGATGCGCCGCCGATGCTGGGAATGGTCGATACGATGCTGCTGTCTTCGCGCTGTTCTGGCGTCGTGATGGTGGGTCGGATCGGGAAGGTGACTCGCAGTGAGATCACCCAAGCCGCCCAAAACCTGGGCCAACTCAATCTCATTGGGGTGGTCGCAAATGATGTCCCGGCTAAAGTCCTCAGTCCTGCCTACGAGACTGCTGCCTAGCCCCCCAATTTTGGGGGACATGAATCCCTGTCCTCAAGTCCCAAGCCCCCTTACCTCGGTACAACATTATGCTTGCTCAATCTTCGTCTCAACTTCGATCGGCTCCTGTGAAAGTGGCGCTGCCGTTAACCACGTCCTGTGCATTGACCTGGCGCGATCGGAAATTGTTTGTCCGGGCGGCGAGTCCGGCGGAAAGTTTAAATTTGGAAGCGTTGCAAGATAGCGATCGGCTGGTGGAATGCCTGAGACGATCGCCTGTGGAACTGGTGAAATTGGATTCGGATCTGAGTCCTGAGGTGTTGTTGCGGTGGGCGGAAGCTTGCGGGAAAGCGAAGAAGGCTTGCTACATTAATGTGCCTTCTGTGAGTGAAATCCTGAGTCAGCCAAATCCAATTTTGTGGTTTGTTAAGAAGTCGATTCATCGTGTTACGGCGATCGTTTTGGCATTGGCGATGATGCCTGTCTTGTTCGTGACGATGACGGTATTCAAGATGGTTGATTTACGGTTGCAGCGGCAGTGGGCGATCGGCGATCGGGGACGACTGTTGCAACTGTGGGTATACGAGCAGCCGATCGATCGATCGAGTGGGTTCTTTGCGCTGCGATCGTTTTTGTTGAAGCTGGTGAATGTGATTCAGGGGAATCTGTTGCTGGGCACTCCGATGCCAACTGCATTAGAGCAGGGTTAGAGACTCAAGGATAGGGCCATCCCTCATATAGAAGAACTAGTGGCTATCTGAACACTGAAGTCTACACCTCAGATAGCCAGCCTTATTTAAATCTCAGGATTGCTGCACATGACAAACCTTGCGTCTCAAACCAATATTTTTCTAGGATATTTCAAGTTCTGGCGAAACAATCGGCTGATCTTAAGGGAGCTTACGTATTTCTATAAAGTCGTGGTCTTGGCGGTTGTCTTTTCCCTACTTTCAGCTTTGCTGGAAGGCGTTGGGGTGAGCTTACTGATGTCATTTCTGCAAAGTCTGACACGACCTGATGCGCCTGCATTTAAAATTGGAATTTCTTTTATTGATACTGTAGTATTGGGCTTAAATGAGTCTCCAACAAGTAGACTTGTCCGAGTTTCAATCTTTATTATTCTAACGACCTGGATTAAGTCAATCTGTAATTATTTTGGCAGCGTCTTCATTGAAAAGTCTCAGCTTAATCTAATGCATCGACTGAGAATTCAGATTTTTGAACAGCTTCAGAGCCTACAGCTTAGCTACTTTTTGACAACAAAATCAGGTGAGTTGATTAATACGATCACTACAGAAAATGAAAAACTCAAGCTGGTTGTTAGTACTATTGCAACTTTAGTGACCAGAATTTTAATTGGGGGTGTTTACTTTGTTTCAATGTTTTTGATTTCATGGCAACTTTCCATCGTTGCACTGGTCATTTTCACATTATTAGGAATGGGATTGTCTCAACTTAACGCTCGCGTTAGGGAAGCAGGTGCAGATGTCTCTAGACAATGTGGAGCATTTACCTCTATTGCGATCGAGTTTGTCAATGGAATTCGAACGATTCAGGCATCTGTGACTCAAGATGTGGAAAGGTCGAAGTTTTATGGATCTAGTGAAGCGATTACAGCAGCGGCAAACCGATCAACAGCGGCTGTCTCTTTAGTGAGGCCCCTAGCTGAATCGATCGCAACAACGACGTTGATTTTAATGATTATTTTTGCCTTTACTGTATTTGTAAACAATGGAGTTTTACAAATTGCATCGCTATTAACTTTCTTCTTTGTACTATTTCGATTGATTCCTATTTTTCAAGATGTAAATACAGCTCGGACACAGCTTAATTTTCTGAAAGGGGCAGCAGATAATATTAAAAATCTTCTAAGTGCTGAAGGAAAGCCTTACCTTCAGAATGGATCACAGGTATTCTCTGGGTTAAAACGATCAATTAACTTTGTGTCGGTTGATTTTGGTTATAACTCAAATGAGTCTGTATTGCAGGATATTACATTAAGCGTTGAGCAGGGTAAGGTAACAGCGTTTGTTGGATCGTCTGGAGCGGGGAAAACAACATTAGTGGATTTGATTCCACGGTTTTATGATCCAGTCGAGGGCTACATTGAAATTGATGGGACAAATCTGAGAAGCCTAGATATTGATTCATTGCGGCGTAAGATATCAGTCGTGAGTCAAGAGACCTTTATCTTTAATACGACAGTTTGGGAAAATATCGCTTATGGAACTCCGGGCGCAACTCATGAAGAAGTGATGGAGGCTGCTCGATTAGCGAATGCATTAGATTTCATTCAGGATATGCCTGAAGGCTTTGATACATTATTGGGCGATCGAGGTGTCAGACTTTCAGGTGGACAGCGGCAACGGCTGGCGATTGCTCGGGCCTTAATCCGAAATCCTGACATTCTAATCTTGGATGAAGCGACCAGTGCGCTAGATTCTGTTTCAGAACGATTGATTCAGGATTCTCTTGAGAAGCTTGCAGCGGGACGAACCGTGATTGCGATCGCACATCGACTCTCTACGATCGCGAAAGCTGACAAAGTAGTGGTCTTAGAGAAAGGCCGCATTGTGGAACAAGGCTCCTATCAGGATTTACTAGAGAAACGTGGCGGACTATGGAAATATCATCAAATGCAAAATGAGGTGAGAGTTATGGCTTAGGGTCACTGGCTGAATGCCAGATTTAATCTCACTCACTATCACTAATCTTATTTCAAGCGATAACTGGAGAACCTATTATGACGAAATCTACTGAGTCTTCCCAATATCTGTACAGTGAAGAATTCTATAAAATGATTGAGGGCTATTCACGCAATGCGGCAGATGCCATTCTCCCTCTCCTGCTAGATCTATTTCCCAATCCAAGCGTCGTGGACATTGGCTGCGGCAATGGAACCTGGCTCAAAGGATTCCAAGATCGAGGTGTAACTGATTTCCTCGGCGTGGATGGTAGTTATGTGGATGCGAATATCCTAAAAATTCCAACGACTAATTTCCAGTCGGCTGACCTATCCCAGCCTCTAGCGATCGATCGCAAATTTGATATTTCGATGACTTTGGAGGTTGGAGAGCATATTCCTACGGAATCTTCAGATGCTTTTGTTGATACCTTAACGAGTCTTGCTCCCGTTGTGATGTTCTCGGCGGCGATTCCTCATCAAGGTGGTGATAATCATATCAATGAGCAATGGCAAGATTTCTGGGCGGCTAAGTTCCATGCTCGTGGATACATTGCGATCGACTACATCCGTCCTCAAGTCTGGAGTAATGAGAATGTCGCACATTGGTACAGTCAGAATGTGGTCTTATACATCCATCAAGACTATTGGACTGCACATCCACAATTGCAAGCGAAGTTAGAAACTTACCGTGTAGATGATCTCGTAAAATTGCGAGTTGTACATCCCACGATGTATCTCATCCAAACGAACTACTTGCAGAGTTCTCTGAATCGTAAGCCAGAAGATATCTCCCTGAAGGAAGTTCTGACCCTTCTTCCCCAGGTGACTGGAGCGACATTAAGCCGAAAACTTGGACTTGTTGCAGAGAAGTCTGAGACTGCATTGGGCGATCTCTCCCATGCGGGTGTGAAGTCTAAATTATCTTGCTGATCTGAATCCTGATTTTTATCTTTTACACTTTCACCATGCAGAATTTAAGTCAGCTAAAAGTCTCTGTCATTATTCCGACCTATAACCGAGGTGAATTTTTGGTTGAGACAATTCCGATGATTATGGAGAATTGCTATTCAAATTTTGAATTGGTGATTGTGGATCAGACTAAAGAGTATCCGGAAGCGATCGCTAAAAAGCTTCAACAACTCCGCCAACAATATAGTTTTGAATATCATCGGTTAGATTTCCCAAATCTTCCGCTGGCTCGGAATTATGGAGTCTGGAATTCTAGTGGAGATATCATTATTTTCTGTGATGATGATGTGATTTTGGGTCCGGATTATATTCAAAATCATGTTCAGCCCTATCTGGATGATGAGCAGGTTGGCGGGGTTGCAGGTCGTATCTTAAGTGCGATCGATGAAGCGATGTCCCATCCATCCTCTGATATTGGCAAGCTGAATCCCGATGGGACGTTCATTGCGAACTTTCATCTGGAGCCTGCGGATCGTCAAGATGCTGACTTCGGGATGGGCTGTAATATGTCGTTCCGTCGATCGATGCTGGCGCAAGCGGGTGACTTCGATGAGCGCTATCGAGGCAACTTCTATCGTGAGGAAGGCGATGCCTTTGCACGGGTAAAGCGGCTGGGCTGTAAGGTCGTCTTTGAACCGAAGGCCATTTTGCAGCATTTGGCAACGCCGGATGGAGGCTGTCGAAAGGATAAGTACATTCCTCGTATGTATTATTGCTTTAAAAATGAAACGCTATTTTTCATGAACTGTATGAATTATCAGCAATTACCTGCCTTTCTGTATCGATTGCTTCGTTGGATGTATGCGACGACAAAGGTTAATCAATTGGGTTGGATGACGTTGCCTTACTTTATGAGTTCGGTCCTAGATGGCATGAAAACCTATTACCTGGAGAAACCTCATCAACTGAGTGCTTCTCTCAATCTCAATGCTACTCTCAAGTTGGAATAAGCCATGAAATTACTATTGGTTACTCAGTATTATTATCCGTTTATTGGTGGGGTCGAGACTCATGTGCGTCAGGTGGCGCAAGAGTTTTTGCGTCAGGGGCATGAGGTGGAGATTGTGGCGGCGACGTTTGCGCCTTGTCCTCTCTCTGCAAGTAATGCCGTTCTGTATTTTAATTTACTCACCCCTGCTTACGATAGCTACAAGGACGGTGAGGTTCAAGTTCATGCTCTGACGCCGACACCGATCGATCGTCTCCGCATGTTCCCGATCGCAGTGCGGGCTATCCCGAAATTAGGCGGTAAGTTTTATAATCAATTCAACCAATTGGGGTATCCCTTTTATAAATCAGTCTTTCTCGATCGCCTCAAAGCATTGATGAAAGATGTGGATGTCGTCCATTCATTAGCCGGGAACTATCTAGGCTGGACGGCTCAGGCTGCGGCTCAGGAACTTAAGATTCCGTTTGTCTGTACGCCCTTTGTGCATCCCCATCAGTGGGGCGATGACCCGATGAGCATTGAATATTATCAACGATCGAATGCGGTGATCGGGTTACTCAAGAGCGATCGGGATTATCTAGAGTCGATCGGGGTGGCTGGAGATAAGTTGCATACGATCGGGGTTTCGCCGGATCTTCCAGCGTCTTCTGATCCGATCGCATTTCGTGAGCGCCATGGATTACAGAATTATCCGGTTGTACTGTATACCGGGCGAATGATGCCTCAAAAGGGGGCAAAGGCATTACTCAATGCAACTGAAAAAGTATGGGCCACGAATCCTGATGTGAGGTTTGTGTTCATTGGCCCACATACAGTGGAGTCACAGCATTGGTTTAATAGTACTGATCCTCGGATTCAATATTTAGGGAAGGTGAGTAATCAAGAGAAAGCTGATGCGCTTGCGGCTTGTGATGTCTTCTGTATGCCGTCGATGAGTGAGATTTTACCGACGGTATATTTGGAAGCTTGGAGCTTAGGTAAGCCTGTGGTGGGTGGTTATGCGGAAGGGCTTCCTGAGCTGATTGAAAATAATCGTGCTGGGATTGCAGTGTCTCAAAATGCTGATGAGATCGCAGCGGCTCTATTACGTGTCTTACAGAATCCCGAGCTTTGTCAGGAATTTGGCCGATCGGGTCAGGTGATGGTGGAGGAGCGATATTCTGTCCCCGCTGTGGTGAATCAGCTTTATACTTTGTACGGGAAATTACAGCACGATCGCATTCAATCAAAGCATCCGAATCATTTAGCTGCATCATTAGGAGGCTCAGAACATGGTAAATACTAATGCTGGTACAGTACTGATTACAGGCGTTGCGGGTTTTCTGGGGCGATATATTGCGCGTCACTTTCATCGGAAGGGCTGGGTCGTAGTCGGGACAGATAATTCGACACCTGAAAATGCCCCGACCGGAAATCTAACGTCTTATCATCGAATGAGACTACCTGATCCGGCTTTTGGTCAATTACTTGAATCTGTACAACCGACCTTATTAGTCCATTGCGCTGGACGGGCTGCTGTGGCGCTGTCAGTTGAGAATCCCCATGCTGACTTTTATAGTAATGCTGTGGTGACGTTTGAGATTCTGGATGCAGTACGGCAGTATGCCCCTGCTTGTCGGACGATCTTTCTGTCTAGTGCAGCAGTCTATGGTAATCCGGAGCAGCTTCCGATCGCAGAAAGGACTCCTCCATCTCCGGTCTCTCCCTATGGATTTCATAAGCTTCAGAGTGAGCAGCTTTGTGCTGAATTCTCTAAAATTTATAATCTAAAGACGGCAAGTGTCAGGATCTTCTCGGCCTATGGTCCTGGACTGCGTCGTCAGGTGATCTGGGATATTTGTCAAAAGGCGATTTTGGATAATGAATTGATCCTTCAGGGGACTGGAGATGAAAGCCGAGACTTTATCCATGCGCTGGATATTGCCAATGCGATCGACTGTATCACTAGTAACGCTGAGATGAAGGGTGAATTTTATAACCTGGCAACGGGTGAGGAAGTAACTATTCGATCGCTGTCTGAGCTAGTGCTGGCTGCCTTGGAAAGCGATCGTCAGCCCACGTTCAATGGCTTTGTCCCCGCAGGTGTGCCGCTAAACTGGCGGGCTGATATTTCGAGCCTGCGATCGTTAGGATTTGAGTCTACGGTCGCCTTCGATCGTGGAATTAAGACCTTTGCCTATTGGTGTCGTGCAGAACTATTAGGTGTTTAAAACATTTGAACTTTTAAATATCAGCTTATTTTTATCTAAACACTCTAGAGAATTATCATCCTGAGGTCCCCTATGCTAACCACCACAGAACAACAAGTTCAAACAACCCGAGAGACGATCGCAGTCGTGATTCCCACGTTGAACGTAGAGTCCATTATTCGGCCCTGCCTAGATCAGCTTACTTGGGCTGATGAGGTAGTCATTGTAGATATGTTCAGTACCGATCGGACTAAGGAAATCTGTAGTACTTATCCAAACGTTCGATTTTTTGAACGGAAAGACTACATCTTTGGAAATGTAAACTATGGAATGGAGCAGGCAAATACGGATTGGGTGATTCGTCTTGATAGTGATGAAATTCTGAATGCTGAGTTGCAATTGAGTATTCAGGAGGTTTTATTGAACCCAGATCCTGAAGTGTCGGGTTATTACTTTCCTTCACTTCAATATATCTTCGGCTTACCGATGTCCTATGGGGTAGGTAAGCCCGATCTTTGCATGAGAAAGTGTATGTTCCGAAAAGGGACAGCTCACTATGAATGTAATACAGAACACGAGGACATTACGACGACGGGAAAGCTAGAGACGCTATCGGGATACTATGAACATCTGACGAATCACACGGTTGAAGAGGTCGTGCGGAAGTTTAACTATTACACGACAAAAGATGTGGAGCGGATGGCAGATGACGTTATAGCAAATCCTGAGAAGCCAATGCGGACGATGTATAAAGCGTTCCGGATGTTTGTTTTGTACTATGTTCAGTGGAAAGGCTACAAGGATGGTTGGCTCGGCTTCTATTCCTCACTTTTTCGAGGTCCAGTCTATATCTTTATTGAAGATGCAAAGCGCTGGGAACGATTACGATCGCAGCAGGGACAGTCTTCTTCTCTAGACCGATATCTTTAACTTTGAATGATCACTACATAAACTTTCGATAAATGTCGATCGATTGTTGATTGGTTATCCGGATAATGTTTGCAAGAAATGAAATCTATCTTAGGACCTATATCCTTATTATTATGAAAAAGCTTCTAGTCACGGGTTCGTCTGGTTTAATCGGGTCTGAGGTCTGTGTATATTTCATGGAGCAAGGTTGGACCGTCCATGGTGTAGACAACAATATGCGGGCTGATTTTTTTGGTCCTGGTGGAGATACCCGTTGGAATCAAAAACGCTTGAAGGATGCTTACCAAGATTTCTCTCATCATGAGGTTGATATTCGTGATCGGGCTACTGTCATCGAACTCTTGGAAACACTGAAGCCAGATGCGATCGTCCACTGCGCCGCCCAGCCATCTCATGACCTGGCTGCTAAGATTCCTTTCAAGGACTTTGATACGAATGCAGTTGGAACGATGAACCTTCTGGAAGCAACTCGTCTTCATGTGCCAAATGCTGTCTTTGTTCATATGTCTACGAATAAAGTGTACGGGGATGCGCCTAATGAGCTATCGCTAGTAGAACAAAAGACTCGATGGGATTATGTAGACCCTGAATATCGAGATGGAATTTCAGAAACATTCCGCATTGATCAATCGAAACATTCAATTTTTGGCGCATCGAAAGTTGCCGCTGACATTATGGTGCAGGAATATGGTCGCTATTTTGGAATGAATACCTGCTGCTTGCGAGGTGGATGCCTCACTGGGCCGAACCACTGTGGAGTCGAACTCCACGGCTTCTTAAGCTATTTAACGAAGTGCAATCTTGAAGGAAAGAAATACTTTGTCTATGGATATAAGGGTAAACAGGTTCGAGACAATATCCATTCACTAGATGTCGCTCGATTTATTCATGCGTTCATTGAAAATCCTCGTCAAGGTGAAGTTTACAACTTAGGTGGTGGAAGAGATAATAGCTGCTCTATCCTTGAGGCGTTTTCTCGTATTTCTGCGATTTCTGGCAAAGAAATGGTCTACGAATACGTTGATGAAAATCGACAAGGCGATCATATTTGCTATATTAGCAATCTTGCTAAAATCAAGTCTCACTACCCAAGCTGGGGAATCACAAAATCTCTAGACACTGTATTTGAAGAGATTTATCAAGGCTGGTGTAATAGAGAATAGTTCAATACAGTTTAAGTCTCTATCAGAATAGAGACTTAAACATCTTTATACTGCGGGCAGTTCGTGTAAGTTTATTCCTAATATGTTCTAACCATGAAATCATTTCTACGCTACCAAATTACGCTACTAAAGTATCACTTTGAATTATCATCGCGAAAACTTTCTGCATTATTTTTGCCAAAAACATCTTTCAAAGAGCTAAGTTCTCATCCTCCTATCACTCTATTTATTAGCAGTCTCAATACTCGATATCCATTAGAGCTAACTATTAGAAGTTTGCTGAAGAATACGCGATATCCTAATATCAGATTTTTAATAGGTGAAAATGCTTCCACAGACGGTTCGGCCACTTATGTTGAATCTCTAGACCTTGGTGATATTCCAGTAGAAATCATCAGAAGTTCTAAGCCACGCCTCCATTCTGACTGGCTCAATGAGGTCGCCAGATCCATTGAGACACCCTATTGGTTCTCTGTACATTCCGATATGCTGTTCTACTCCGGTGATTGGATTGTAGACATGATGAAATATATGGAATCTCAGCCTGACATCTATTTACTGAGTGCGGAGAAACAAGCAGAAGCAAAAGTAAGCATTGAGCCTATCTCCTCTAAAAAGGTTCTTTCACATGAGCAACTTTGTACGTGGTTGTTTTGTATGAGAACTAGCTACCGAGATAAGATTCAGACATCATTCGACTTTGTTAAGGAAGATCCTGATCCTCACACTGGGGTTATTCCGATTTATGATACTGGGGAAAAGCTTTTGGAAGACATGAAAAACAATGGTCTTCGCTGTGAATATATGCCCAAGTGGTTTATGAAACGATATTACCATTTTGGTAGTCTAAGCTATGCATTTGATGTCAGTCAAAGAGGAAATCATCAAAATTTCAAGTCATATCAAATGTCAAGTATTCAGAAGATGATTGGTCAATTTTAACGAGTTCTCCAGAGGAAGAAGTCATATGTTTGCTTTTATCCAGCCTTTTGGTCTGAGTTCGCCTGGAGGTGGACCGCGAATTTTACGATCGCTCTTAAAAGGTACTTCACAGCCATTTATGAGCATCTGTACAGGAGTCGATTCTCCACCTAAGACAAGAGCAGGAAAAGAAATTCATCTTCCGGTTCGGCCTAATTTCTATCGGTTAGAGCGATCGCGTCTTGGGAAATATTTAGGTGCAATTCTTCCATTCTACGCTGAAAGTTTTAAGCAGCGTTTAGAAGAAACATTACTACAAAATCAGGTGTCCGCTATCCATGCTATTCCTCATGGAATGGAGTTTGCTTATGCATTTGAAGTTGCAAAAAAACTGGGACTGCCCTACTACCTCAATGTCCATGACGAACTGAGCTACAACCTGCTAGGTCATGTTGAGCTACCAGAAGCTGAAAAGCAACTTGCCCGTATCTGGAGAGAAGCCACTGGGCGAATGGTAATTTCGAAAGCGATGGGACAAGAATACTCACGGCGATATGGGTACAGACCCTATACCGTCGTGACAGATGGGATAGATAAGCTGCCATCTAAAATCAAACCAATCCCACCTAAAAGCCTACGGGTCTATTTTATGGGAATGGTTCATTTGAGTTATCGTGACACCTTTTCTTCTTTTACACTTGCATTAGAACAATTCGCTAAAGCTCATCCAGATTGGACTGTCTCTTTTGTGATTCGGGGTGGGCTTTCATTCCCATTACCAAAAGTCCAAGTTCCGATCGAAGTGCTTCCCTGGGGAACAGAAGAAGAAGTAGAAAAGGATTTCGATCGCATCGACTTTCTTTATTTACCGCTCCCCTTTGCTGAGGAGCATCAATCGTTTTCTCGGTATAGCCTGTCAACTAAAATGGTGACTTATCTAGGCAGTGGTTTACCAATTGTTTATCACGGTCCTCAAGATGCAGCGGCTGGAACTCTTCTATCCAATGCAGATGCAGGCGTCGTCTTAACCTCCCTTGATCCAGATCTGATGTCTAAGGCCCTGTATACTTCCGAACAATCTTTAGAAAAGCGGGTTGAGAATGCCTTGGATCTGGCACAGTCTCAATTTATGTTGTCAGATGTTCAGGCAAAATTTTGGACTGTCTTGAGTTCTCATATCCATTCGTCTCAGGTCAACCCCATGGTTTCTATTCTTAGTAAACAATGAATCTGGTATATCGGTCAGTCCCTATCTATTAATTATATGTCTACAATTTTTACAATTGTTCCACGCCTTCCTCCCTCAACTGATGGAGTCGGCGATTACTCTCTTTACCTTGCAAGGGCACTACAGCAAAGTTTTAGTTTTAAGACTCACTTTATTGTGTGCGACCCTGCTTGGAAAGCACAGTCTGAAGTCGAAGGTTTTCAGGTCACACATCTCAAAAAACGCAGTACTTCAGATCTTCTTCAGCTACTACAGACTGACTTTACAGAGACAACACAACTCTTTCTCCATTACGTTGGCTATGGCTACGCAAGATGGGGTTGCCCCAATTGGCTCCTCAGTGCCCTCAAGACCTGGCGATCGCGGTCAGGTCATCAACTTGTGACTATGTTCCATGAATTGTATACACTTCCAGGTCATAAGCCTTGGACACATCAATTCTGGAATTCATCTGTACAGCAGTCCATCACGAAGCAACTGGCTCAGTTGAGTGATCATTCCATTACCAGCGGTCAGCAATATGCTGAAATTCTCGATCGCTTTCGAGCAGAGCCAGATTATCCGACCCCATTTTTCCCGGTGTTCTCTACGGTCGGTGAGATAACGCAGGTTCCAATCTGGGACGATCGTGAACCCATTTTGGTAATCTTTGGACAGGCGATTAATAAGCGACGAGCCTACACTGAAAGCCAAGAGCAGATCCAATCCATCTGTGAAAGGTTTCAGATTAAAGAGATTGTAGATGTGGGACCCTCTACAGGTCTTAATCTCACGAGTCTTGGCACGACCCCATTCCGAGAAGCGGGGAAGCTGACGATCGAAGAAATCAAAGCGCTGTTTTCCCGATCGCGTCTTGGATTTTTTAATTACAACACTGACTACTTAGCAAAGTCTACGATCTTCGCAGCCTACTGTACCTACGGCTTACTCCCCATTAGTGCAACCCAGTCAGATCACTCCTATGACGGGATCATCTCTGGATATCACTATTGGAGCTTAGGAGATAATGATGTCCACTCCCCGCAACAAATTGTCAATCAAGCCCATCAGTGGTATCAGTCTCACTCCTTATCTGCTCAAGCAAGCTACTTTGCAAATCTCTTGATGGCCGATCGTCCCGTTGCTACTTCATCCAATATTTAATATCTTGGCTCTGTATATTCACAGAGTTCATCCGGACTCATCATCATTCTTAAGTAGTATGTCTTAGAGAATAGATTACGATTCACATTTATTCAAGGGTATCTCACCTATGAAGCTCTGCATCGTCACCCCCGCTGTCGTCAAAGGCGACGGCCAAGGGCGAGCCAACTATGAAATCGTACAGGAAGCAATTCGACGAGGGCATCACCTGACATTGGTAGCCCATCGGGTTGCAGATGAGTTGCTTCAGTCCCCCCAAGTCAAATGGATTCACTTTGCCACCCCAAATCTACCGACGACCCTACTGAAAGAAGTTTACTTTGCCTGGTGCAGTGCGACATGGCTAAAGAAGCATCGAAAAGACTTTGACTTAGTCCAGAGCTATGGCACCGTGACCTTTGGGAGCAGTGATGTCAACACCGCACAGTTTGTCCATACCTCATGGTTGAATTCTCCAGTCCATTTATCAAAATATTCTAAAGGTCTGTATGGGACTTATCACTGGCTACATAGCAGCTTAAATGCCTCTTGGGAACGTACAGCTTTTAAGGATGCGAGAGCTGTAGTCGCCGTATCAGAGGGGATCCGAGATGAGCTGCGAGATCTAGGAGTTCCAGACGATCGGATTCACGTTATTTTAAATGGTGTCGATATCCAAGAGTTTACTCCTGAACCGATCGATCGGGCCTCTATTGGTCTTCCAGTGGACAAGACTTTAGCGCTCTTTGCTGGAGATATTAAGACAAATCGTAAAAATTTAGATACCGTTTTACGGTCTTTAGCCCATGTTCCGTCGCTAGACCTAGTTGTCGTGGGACGGTTAGAAGGAAGTCCTTATCCTGCCTTAGCAAAAGAGCTAGGGGTGAGCGATCGGGTTCATTTCTTGGGCTTTCGCACTGATTTACCTCATATTATGCGGGGGGTGGACCTGTTTGTTTTTCCGTCCCGTTATGAGCCATTTGGGATGGTCGTGGCAGAGGCCATGGCTTCAGGCTTACCTGTCATTACTGCCGCTTCCACAGGAGCCTCAGAAATCGTGACAGAAGAAAGTGGCATTGTTGTCCCAGATCCAGAAGACATTGCTGCATTAACTGCCGCGCTTAAACGGTTGATCGACGATCGAACATTATGCAAAACAATGGGAAAAGTCGGCAGAGAAATTGTCCAAGAGCATGATTGGAAAGGAAAGGCTAGGCAATATCTGACCTTATTTGAATCGATGATTGTGGAGCCTATCTAAAAATGCAAAACCTCCCTACTACATCTCAGACTTTCGAGCCATCACAGCCCCTCAGACCTACTGCATCATCTCAGCTAGCCTGGTTTGCAATCACGACATTAGGAGTCTTTACGGTCCTTTGTTTGATTGCGAAGGCGGGGGTCATTTTAAGATTCGGGTTTCCGATCGCCAGTTTTATGACAGGAGTATTTTTATTTCGAAATTTCCCATCTCACTATATTGGGTTCTCTTGGTGGATTTGGATCATAACTCCATTTCTAGCAAGACTGATTGACTATCAGACTATCTGGGATCCCCAAAGAACAATGATGGTTGCCCCTTTCTTAGTCTCGGGGATTGCTGGAGTCACCCTTTTTAAGAATCTTCTCAAATTTAATACGAAAGAAAATAGTGGCTTCTTACTGGTTGTTGGAGGTTTATTGTATGGAGCCTTAATTGGTACTGCATCAACTTCTCCAATGAGTGTTGCGAGAGCTTTATTAGACTGGATGGTCCCTATTGCTTTTGGATATCACATGATGTGGAACTGGAAGTCCTATCCACAGTTTTCCAATGTCTTATCCAAAACATTTCTGTGGGGTGTCCTGGTAACGGGTTCATACGGGGTATTTCAATTTATTGTTGCCCCGGATTGGGATTGTAATTGGCTCATTGAATCTGGAATGGGGACAAGTATGGGCAAGCCAGAACCCTTCGGGTTGAGAGTCTGGAGTACGATGCACTCTGCGGGAGTCTTTGCTGGTTTTATGATGTCAGGATTGCTGATTCTTCTCAGCAGCCAGTCTCCACTTCAACTCCCTGCAAATATCGTAGGCTACTTAGGATTTCTACTATCTTTAGTTCGATCGGCCTGGGGTGGCTGGGTGATTGCTCTACTGATTATGACATCTTCTATCAAGATGCAAGCCCAAGTTCGGTTAGTAGCATTAGTAATTGCTATTGTTCTAGTCATGATTCCACTATCCTCAATGGAGCCATTTTCGTCTGTTGTCAGCGGTCGTTTAGAAACAATTACTGATTTGCAGAATGATACTAGCTTTAATGCAAGAACATCCGATTTGGGCAGCTTTTTTGTTAGTGCTATTTCTAATCCCTTAGGACAAGGAATTGGGAATGTCTGGATTAAGCAAGAAGATGGCACGATCACCCAGCAGGTCACAGATAATGGAGTGGTTGATTTACTATTTACTCTAGGTTGGCTGGGCGGATTTCCTTATCTGGCAGGTCTATTCACATTATCTTCGATTGTGATGAAATCTGAGGGTATTAGTAGGGACTCTTTTATGAGTGCTGCCAGAGGCATTAGTATCAGTTTTGCGATTCAAATTATCTTTGCAAATTCCTTGATCGGTGTGGCTGGAATGCTGATGTGGGGATTCTTGGGCACTGTCCTTTCCGGCGATCTCTATTACCGTCATCAAAATGAGTTGATGGCTTATTCTCAATGGCAAGAACTGCTTCAGGAAGAAGCTGGATAACGATTCTAATTTAAATTCTATTGAAAACAAGGTGGTCATAAGAATGAATGTAGCAATTGTAATGCCCCTCGGGGAGCAACGTGGTGGTGGCGAAATGATGCTCCTTGATCTTTTAGAGCACGGAAGAGGAAGAGGACTAAACTGGTTAGTGATCTTCTTAGAATCCGGATCGATGGTTTCTCAGGTGCAAGCTTTAGGCATTGAGACTCGTGTGATCGAGTCAGGTCAGCTTCGACAAGTGGGGAAATGGTGGTCTACGGTCCAAAAGATTCGCCAAATGATTAAGGAACGATCGATCAATGCGATCGTAGGCTGGATGTGGAAAGGTCATCTCTACACTGGAATTGCAGCCAAGCTTTCTAAAATTCCAGAAGTCTGGTATCAGTTAGAAAATCCACAGGAACTCACTTTTCTAAAGCGCCTTGCGAATCGTGTCCCCACTCAAGCCGTAATCACGCTATCAAAGTCAGGACAAGTCGCCCAATCTCAACTGACTCCTCAATATCCAGTCAAGCTGGTTTATCCGGGTGCTGATCTCGATCGCTTTAGACCTGAAAAATTAGCATCAATTCAAGAGACTCGTCAAAAACTAGGACTACCGATCGATGTCCCGATTATCGGAATCATTGGACGACTTCAGCGCTGGAAAGGAATGCATGTTCTAGTGGAAGCTATGCCAAAAATTTTAGAGAAACATCCCAAGGTTCAATGCTTAATTGTGGGAGGAGAACATCATTTTGAACCGGAGTATCAGGATTATGTAAAGCAACGGATTAATGTCTTAAATGTGAACGATAATATTAGTATGGTTGGATTACAGAGGAATGTGCCTGAGTGGATGCAAGCTATGGATGTCATCATTCATGCTTCGGATCATGAGCCATTTGGAATCGTTGTTGTTGAGGCCATGTCAATGGGTAAACCCATTGTTGCCAGTGCATCAGGTGGACCTACTGAAATCATTACTCCAGGAGTGGATGGATTACTCGCTCCTTATGGTGATGCGGATCAACTTGCATCTTCAGTTATTCAGTATCTAGACGATCGTGACTATGCTGAGAAGTTAGGTCAGAAAGCGAAGATTCGCGCTAATGAATTCTCAAATTCTTCATACTCTCAAAACTTTATTAATACATTGTCTGATGTTATTACTACTGCTACTTAAACTGGGAGTGATCTAAATGATAATTTGCTTTCATTGTGATACTTAGTTGCTCTGATTGTCTTCACAGCTCGAAATTAATCTTAACTCTTTAAACAGGAAATGCTATGACTCAAGCTACTGCTAAAACCGCAATTATCGGATATGGTCCTCAAGCTTATGCTGAGCGAGTGGATGGTTATTCTCCAGATTATGTTCGTGATTCTGTGATTGAACTTTTTGGTACTGAAATTCGGGGTGACATTCTAGATGCAGGCTCTGGGGATGGTGGCTGGATTAAGTACTTGCAATCAACAGGGAATATCGATCGTGTGATTAGCGTTGATTTTGTGGATGATGGAGCCAGCCAAATTCCAGGGATTGAATTTCAATTGGCTGACCTGTCCTTCGATCGGCTACCCTGTGGCGATGCCGAATTGGATTGGATGTTCGCTGTAGAAGTTTTAGAACATCTTGCGAACCCTAGAAACTTTATTAAAGAAGCAGCACGCGGTTTACGTAAAGGCGGAAAGCTAGTTATTACGACTCCTTCTAATGAAAGTCTACGTGCAAAGCTTTCTTACCTGACTCGTGGGTACTACCCTGCATTCTGTGAGAATGACTATCACCTAAGCGGACATATCACGCCTATTTTGGAAATTGATATCCAACGGATGTCCATGGAAGCAGGCTTTGATCGTGTGGAATGCTATTACCCGACCATTGGACTCATGCCGAAGCTCGAAATGCCTTGGCAACGAGTTTTTCCTTGGCTGAAGGGGAAGAAGTGGAGCGATAGCCTTGTAGCGGTCTTCATCAAATAAAGTCTCATATTCCATCCTTCACCCATTCCATTGGAGTTCATTTCATGTCTATAACTAATCTCGATCGCATTACAGGTTCCGATGCCAGTACCTATGCTCAACGCTTTGATGGTGAGTCGCCGGACCACATTCGTGAAGCGGTATGGAAGGGCTTTGGAGACTCTTTCCATGGAACAGTTTTAGACATCGGCTCCGGGAATGGGGGATGGATTCGATACCTGAAGAGAAGTGAAAAAATCGACCGTCTTCTCAGTACGGATATTAGCGATGATGGTGCAAGTCAAATTCCCGGTGTTGAGTTTCAATTGGCAGATGCAGCAGTCGCATTGCCCTATGACAGTAACTCGATCGATGCAATCTCTGCTTTAGAAGTGATCGAGCATTTGGTTAATCCTCGTAATTTTATGAAAGAAGTGGCGCGTTGTCTAAAGCCTGGAGCGACAGCGATCGTCACGACACCTTCCAATGAAAGTATTCGCGCAAAAATATCATTTATCACCCGTGGCTATTTTCCTGGATTCAGTGACTTTGAGTATCACGACAATGGGCATATTTCACCCATTCTTGAAATTGATATGCGTCGGATGGCTCAGGAAGTGGGACTAGAAGTCATTGACCTATGTTATCCCAATGAAGGACTCGTTCCTAAGTTGACAGTATCTTGGCAGAAGTTTTTCCCGAATCTGCGCGGGAAAAACTGGTCTGACAATATGGTCGCCTATTTAAAGAAGCCTGCTTAAATGATTTGTGATGAACAAGCTATGATCTCCACTACCAAGTTATCTCAAAGTAAAGCCAAGATTCATCCCTCTATTCTTTGCCTTGGAATGGGATGGTTTCCTGTTGCCGCAGGTGGGTTAAACCGATATCTTTACGGCCTGTCCACTGAACTTACTCATCAAGGGACACAACTTGAAATCTGTGGTTTAGATATGCCTCAGAATGATAGTTCGCACTCAGTCCAGAATTTAACCCTGACTAATCTTACCAACACCACATGTCCCATTCTAAATCGATTATATTCTGTCCAATCTTCTCTATCGAGAGAACAGATGCAATCAAAGGATGCAATCAATCTCCACTTTGCATTCTATAGTTTTCCCCTTCTGAAGAACCTCCCGCAGGATGTCCCCGTAACCTTCCATTTTCATGGGCCATGGGCCTTGGAAAGCCAGCAGGAAGGAGAAAATCCGATCGTAGTCTGGCTAAAGAAACAACTCGAACTACGGGTTTATAGCCGTTGCGATCGATTTGTTGTATTGAGTAAAGCATTTGGAAATGTACTACATCAGGAATATGGGGTTCCTTGGAAAAAGATTCACATTATTCCCGGAGGTGTCGATACTCAGGAATTTCAACCCAAGCTGTCCCAGGTTGAAGCAAGAGAGAAATTAGGTTGGAAACAAGATCGCAAGATTCTTTTCACGCCTCGTCGTCTCGTTCAGCGTATGGGTATCGATCGGCTCCTAGATGCCATGGTCGAAGTGCGTAAGGTGATCCCTGATGTATGGCTTGGGATTGCAGGGAAAGGTCCCCTCACAGCCCAGCTTCAGCAGCAAATCGAAGACTTGGGACTTCAGGAGCATGTCGAGCTTCTGGGCTTTGTTCCCGACGAATTGCTTCCTGTCGCTTATCAAGCCTCCGATATCACCGTAGTCCCCAGCATCAGTTGGGAAGGATTTGGATTGATCTTAGTGGAGTCTCTGGCCTGCGGGACTCCTGCGATCTCAACTCCGATCGGCGGAATGCCCGAAATTCTACGTCCCCTAGATCCATCTCTGGTGACAGACTCTACAGAAGTCTCGGCAATCACCGATCGATTGATTCAGTTCCTGACGGGTGAACTCAGTTTACCGAGTCGTGAGACCTGTCGAGAGTATGCCGTCAAGAATTTTGACTGGAAGCATATTGCGCCCCGCGTTCAGGAAGTCCTGTTGGCCCCGAAGTAATCCTATGAAAAAAGTTCTTTTTATTGATCAAAGCAGCGGCTTAGGGGGCGCAGAACTGTGTCTCTTGGACATTGCTCAAGACTATCGCGAGACGAGTGCTGTCGGACTATTCGCAGAGGGTGACTTCTGCAATGCTCTACAGCAACTCGGTATTCCCCATCATTTATTGACCGATCGGCCCTTGAAGATTCATAAAGATAGTGGTCTATGGAAAAGTCTTGCATCCGGGTTAGATATTGTAAAAATAGCGACACGGATTGTTCAGTTAAGCCGAGACTATGATCTAGTCTATGCCAATACCCAGAAAGCCTTTGTCATAAGTGCGATCGCTGCTGCCATCAGCCGTCGCCCCCTGGTTTTCCATTTGCATGACATTCTCTCAACCCAGCACTTTAGCCAGACTAATCTCAAAGTGGTGATTACCTTAGCTAATCTCTTTTGTGGTTTGGTCATTGCCAATTCAGAAGCCACGAAACAAGCCTTTATCGATGCAGGGGGAAAGCCCGATCGGGTTCATGTGGTGTACAACGGATTCCATGCCGATCGCTATCCCGAGCAACCGGAAATCAGAGCGGTGCTACGAGACAAACTCAATATTAATGATCAATTTGTCGTGGGCTGCTTCAGTCGGCTTTCACCCTGGAAAGGCCAACATATTCTGATAGAGTCACTCACCCAGCTTCCTGACAATGTCACGGTGCTTTTAGTCGGTGAAGCACTCTATGGCGAAGATGACTACGTTCAACAACTCCATCAACAAATAGCGGCGGCAGGACTGGGCAATCGGGTTAAGTTCCTAGGCTTTCGGTCGGACGTTCCGGCACTGATGCAAGCCTGTGATGTGATTGCCCACACCTCCACCAGTGCAGAACCCTTCGGGCGCGTGATAGTCGAAGCAATGCTCTCTCATCGTCCCGTGATTGCGACAGCAGCGGGGGGCGCGGTGGAACTCATTCGCGATCGGCAGACGGGTTGGCTGGTGACACCTGGAGAGGTCGCCGCGCTGACCACTGCCATTCTAGAGATTCAACAACTAGACCATACTTCGCTCTCTATTGTTCAATCTGCGTATCAAACCGCCATCGATCGCTTCTCAATCATCACAAATAATCAAAAAATTGGACTGCTACTCAGTCAATTGATTTAGAACTAGTCTCGACAACGACCATTGTATTAAAAGAGTCCGTGATTTTTATGTGATTTTTATATGTTGATCACTTAATTCGTGATTGATTGCTCTGATAAGGCATTAAAATAAATCTAACTGTCCAGGGCAAATTCTTATATTTGTTTTTAGTCCGCATATCCGCAATTACATAGTGTGTTCCGTCATTTATTCTTCAAAGCTGCATTCTACCTATGATGATGCATTGAGAGATTTTAGATAATGAATTCCAATCGTTTTATTCCAGAGGCCGTCGTTCATCGGTTAACTAATTATACCACTCAGTCCCTATTGAGCTTGCCGTCTGATCTAGCCTTTTGGGTGAGTAACCTAAAGTGGGTAGAGGAGACGTTCTTGTATCCCCATTACCAAAGGTTTCTCCACAGCCATAATCATCAGTCTGACCTACCCCTAGCCTCCCTCGATCGGGCCATTGCAACTGGGTTAACGCAAAGGGGATTGTATGTCACATCTTTAGAAGCATTAGGGCTTCCCGATACCGATCGATTTCTAAAAGAAGCGGCTCAACTGACTGAGGAATTGCGCGATCGTTCTCAGGAGCAGATTCACGCTCGTACCCACACCCTGACAGCGACAGCGGAACAATTGATGACTTACCCTGCAATTTTTCAGTGGGGAATTTCAACTAGATTATTAGCGATCGTCGAGCAATATCTAGGTCTTCCGGTTGCCTATGATGGCCTTTCCTTTTATTACAGTGTTGCCGATGGCCAAATTGCAGGTCCGCGCCGATGGCATCGCGATCGAGAGGACTGGAAAATGGTGAAGGTAGCTGTTTACTTAACGGATGTCGATCCAGATAGTGGTCCCTTTGAGTGCGTCACACCAGAAGTCAATGCCGAGTTACTACAGCAATCTAAGCCGAAGTATCGACGCTTTAGTGATTTAGACGCGCAAGATCTTTTAGTGGAAGGCGATCGGTTTAGCAGTTGTATCGGCAAAGCAGGAACCGTCATTTTTGTCGATACCGCTTTGTACTATCACCGAGGTAGGCCACCTATTACTCACGATCGATCGGCCGTATTTTTTAGTTACTTTAGCCAATCGCCAAGGCATCCCTTTTTCTGTGGACGATCGCCGTTATCCGATGAGCAACTGCGATCGCTTTCCAGTTCGCTGCCAGAGAACTTAAAAAAAGCCGTCCGATGGAAAGACTCTCTATCAGGTCTTGGTAAGTACATCCCAAAAAATCAATTGAAAGTTTAGACGAAAAAATTGCCTTACTTTCAAGTCGAGTTATGAATATGCTTTTGAGCTTATACAAAAACAGCCCAGAATCTTCTTTAAAAGTGATTCTGGGCTGTTTTCTGTGATGTCAAATGGATGATTAGTTCATCATTGCATTAACGGCTAATTGCTCAGGTGCGCTTTGCTGTGCTGACGGTGCTGAAAGAGTCACGATCGGCATTTCTACTGTAGCTGGAGTCGCTTTCGTTTTGCGTTTCCCGAGACGTTTGCGTCCCCCGGCCATTTCGTATTCCAGACTATCCCGCCCGAACCGACCGCTGACACAGTTCAACATGCGTTCATGTTGGTTAGCAAGCGCTTTTTCACTTGCCATCATCTCACCATGGAGTTGGGTCAAGGTAGAAATAGCCAAGTTATAGCGATCGACCTTAGCCTGAGTTTCTGCGATCGAAGCCGAAAACTCAGCAACGCTAGCTCCCTCACCCATATTAAGATTAGGGTCGATCGACTGGATCGCAAGATTACGCTTTTGCGCTTTTTCTAAAATGGTAGATGTCCTTGTTTTAGGCATGAGATTTGAGATAAATTTACTAACTTAGCTGTCGATTCTCACGTTAACGACCCTACTTAACGAGTGAGATCCGTAATTTCTACGATCCTCCAAGACTGCGATCGTCATAGGCTGCGTCATTTTCGTAGAACCACTCAAAAATAAGTCCGTGAGTCGCAACGCAACGTTGCCGAGCTTGATCCAAACGTTGCTGAGTCGCAACGCAACGTTGCCGAGCTTGATCCAAACGTTGCTGAGTCGCAACGCAACGTTGCCGAGCTTGATCCAAACGTTGCTGAGTCGCAACGCAACGTTGCTGAGCTTGATCCAAACGTTGCTGAGTCGCAACGCAACGTTGCTGAGCTTGATCCAAACGTTGTTGAGTAGCAACGCAACGTTGCTGAGCTATCAAAGCCCAACCCGATCGCCATCTTCAGGATCTCTTTACCTCAAGAGGTCCATAACAAGGATGTTTTGATTTATAAATCAATTGGACATACCACGCCATCAACGTCTTAAGCTGAGCCTAATCGGATCAAAGTCCGAAGCGCCTGATTCACCGCTTCTGCATCTTGAAAATGGATTTGCACATCCGGATCCAGCATCACAGCACCTTCTGCTAGCGTAAAGAACTGCGTTTCAGTGGTGCCATCCAGCTTGTGAATAGTTACAGAGTGCCCTTGACGGTAGGCTCTATAGTGCTTGCCTTGTACCCCCTGTGAGAAATCGTACTCAGGCATTAAGTCATCAGAGTAAGCGGGATTTTGCTCGTTCATAATCTTTGCGCTCCTTGACAGTTGCTAGACGGCTACTAATGATGCGGATGGCATCTCGACGCTCGGTATAAACCACATAAAGAACTTTAAACTCAGCAGAGACACCGATATCGATCCATCGCTCTTCCATAATGGAATGCTCTGGATCCGGAATCGTGAGGGCATAGGGATCATTAAAAATCGTTTTTGACTCTTGGAAACTGATCCCATGCCTTCTGAAGTTAATCAATGCTTTATCTTCATCCCATTCAAATTCCAATTCCAACGATTTGTTACCCCAATCATCATTGACATCGACTTTACTACTTTAACCGTTAGCGATGCCTTTCGGAAGAGAAATTAGGATTACCGTAACCTCTGTCAAAGTGAAAAACAACATCTCGATCGTCCTTACCACTTCAGAAGTATGTCCGAAGAAATACAGAATTTTTACAATTACTCCCTAGGAAGTACCCGGAAGCTTCACGCAGTCATCCGTATTACTAGTCTAGTATGTATACATAAGGGACTTTAAAGCATGTATCTATCCAGGGTATTTACGGATGTGCCATTGAGACATCCAGTCGTCATACCTGTGCATTAATTTTTCACCTATTCATCATTTCTACATCCAGTAATACCTATGAACCGCTCTCTTCTCAATCGAGTGACCGCGTTGCTTGGCTTTGTCGCAGTAATTTCTTGCTTCGGTATGAAATCCGTCCAGGCCCAGTCAATTGTCCCCGCCACCGACGGCACCCAGACCCGCGTCACCCCCAGCGGTACGACTCAACTCGACATCAGCGGCGGAACTCGATCGGGCGGCAACCTCTTCCATAGCTTTACTCAATTCGGTCTCAACGCCGGACAGATCGCCAATTTCCAATCCACTTCTAATATCCAAAACATTCTCGGTCGGGTTACAGGCGGCACCCCTTCTATTATTAATGGTACGCTCCAAGTCACAGGCAGCAATGCCAACCTCTTCCTATTAAATCCCGCCGGAATGATCTTCGGCGCAAACGCCCAACTCAACGTTCCCGCCTCCTTCACCGCCAGCACCGCCAACGGCATCGGCTTTGGTAATAATCAATGGTTTAACGCTGTTGGCAACAACAATTACGCCAGCCTAACCAGCAATCCCAGCACCTACGGTTTCGCCAATGGTTCGGGTGGCAGCTTAGTCAACACAGGCAACCTCTCCGTCGCCCAAGGCCAAAGCCTCACCCTCCTCGGTGGCACCGTCATTAATACTGGCACCCTCACCGCTCCCGGCGGCACCATTACGATCGCCGGCGTCCCCGGCCAACGCCTCGTCCGCCTCTCTGACTCCAATAGCCCACTGAGTATCGACCTCCCCCTCGACCCGAACTCAAGCCTCAATCCCAGCAGCTTTACCCCCCAGTCCCTCCCCGCACTGCTGACAGGTGGCGCGCTCCCCAGTGCCACAGGCATCACCGTTGAAAATGGCGTCGTCTCCCTCACCGCCACTCAGACACCCGTATCCACAACGACCGGATCCCTCACCGTCGCAGGTCGTCTCAATGCCAACGCAGGCAACGCAGGCAACGGCGGCAGAATTCTAGCGAACGCCACCAAAACCCTCGTCACAGGCAATCTCTCCGCAGAAGGCGGCACCACCAGCGGCAACGGTGGATTCATTGAGACATCAGGTAAAAGCCTAACGATCGCCCCCAGTACACAGGTCAGCACCCGCGCCCCAAAAGGCACGAAAGGCACCTGGCTTTTAGATCCTGCTGACCTAGAAGTGGTTGCAGCAGGTGGTACGGGCACGATCGCCGCTGGCACCAATAGCATTGCAGATTCCACCATTTCTGCAGCTACCGTCGTCACAGCCCTTGACGGCAACAACGTTGATCTCCAAGCCACAAATAGCATCACCGTCAGTGCTGAAATTAATACAAGTGGAAACGCTGGAGCAGGAAATCTGACTCTCACCGCACCCACCAGCAATCTCAATGCCGCAATCACATTAAAACCGGGCAGTACCTTAAATGGAACCGCTACCACCGTCAACGTCGGCGCAAATGGAACGGTTCAAAATGGAGTTGATGCTGCGATCGCAGGCGGAACCGTCAACCTTGCTGCCGCAACTTACACTCTCACTCAAGAAGTTGCGATTAACAAAAACATCACGGTTAAAGGCGCAGCCGCAAATACAACGACTGTGAGCGGTGGTAACTCCGTTCGAGTGTTTAATATTGGATCAGGTAATGTCACTTTGGATTCAATGTCGATCGTAAATGGTCAGACTACCAACTACGGTGCTGGAATTCAAAATGCTAGTGGTGCAACATTAACGGTTAAAAACAGTACCATTGACAGTAATAGATCTCAGCTTGTTGGAGGGGGGATTTCAAATAATGGAACATTACAAGTATTGAATAGTACGCTATCTAACAATAGCGCCCGCTATGTTGGGGGTATTTATAATACTGGTAATGCTGTCATCCTCAATAGCACCATTTCGGGGAACGTTTCTCAAGACGGTGTTGGTAGCGGCGGTGGTGGTGGTAATGGAGGTGGAATTTATAATTTGGGAACTCTCTCAGTTGGCAATAGCACTATTGTCAAGAATATCGCTGGTAATTCAGGGGGTGGAATTTTCAATTTAGGAACGGCAACGATCGCAAATAGCATTATTGCCGGGAATACTTCAAATGTCACAAACAGTGCAGAAGTTAGTAGTATTACATCCCAGGGAAACAACCTAGTCGGTCAAAACGGTAATGCTGGAGGCTTCACAACGATCGCCTCAGACATTGTCGTCCCAGGCTCGATCGCAGACCAAATCGCCCCCCTCGCCTACACCGGAACCGCCACCACCCAAACCCATGCCCTCCTCCCCGGCAGCCTAGCCCGAAATGCAGCCAATCCAACCACCGCAACCGCAACCGATCAACGCGGTAAAAATCGCGGCACGATCAGAGACATCGGAGCCTACGAAGCAGGAGGCTTCACACTGGCGATCGTCGGCAGCGATATCCGATCGGCGGTCGTTGGCACTCAATACTCTGACCTCGTCATTCGAGTTGTCCCAGATGATCCCAACGAAACCGTTGCAGGAGGGTCAGTCGCAATTAATTTCGTCCCCACCCCTGGGACCACCGCAGGACTCCTAACAAACACCGCCTCACGAACCGTCTCGATCGGCAATGATGGCACAGCCTTTATTACACCGACCGCCAATACGACAGCCGGAACCCACACCCTCAGCGCCAATGCCACAGGCAACAATGGAACCGACCCAGTCTTCAGACTAACCAACACCCCAGAACTGACGAGCGCAAGACTCACACCTGTTACAGGGGGCGGCCAGACGACAACTGTGAATACCGACTTTGGCAATGCCCTACAGGTTCTGGTCAGAGACCAATACGGCAACATCATCCCCCGTGCCAACGTCACCTTCACCTCCCCGACCACAGGCGCAACCGGATTACTCGATAACACCACCAACACAGCCGTCACAGGTCGAACTAACGATAACGGCATCATCACGATCGCCGTCAAAGCCAACACCATCGCAGGCAGCTACAACACGATCGCCAGCACCGACACCAGCAACAGCACCGCTAGCTTCGGCCTGACGAACAGAGCAGACGTGGCCTCTAACGTGATCGCCCTCAATAGCGATGGCACAACCCCCACGATCGGCCAACAGCCCAGCCAAAGCACTCAAGTCGGCACCGCATTCAGTGGCCTAATCAAAACCAAAGTCACCGACCAATACGGCAACCCGATCGACGGTGCCAGCGTCACCTACAGCGTCCCCGACGGATCTGGGAACACCGTTGCCGGAGGCACCCCCTCGGGCTTGAGCGCCACCACAGGCACGGACGGCATCGCCAGCATCAGCATCACCGCCAACCAAAAAGTCGGAAGCTACCAAGCCACCGGAACGATCGGCAACACCGTCACCCCCGCCACCTACAACCTCACCAACGTCGCCAATCCCGCCACCATCCCCGCCACGATCGCCATCATCAACGGCTCGAACCAAAGCACTCTCATCAACACCGCATTTGCAACGCCATTGCAAGTCGTAGTGAAAAATAATACTGGAGGCGTTCTAGCGAACACTCCCGTAACCTTCACGCTACCGGGCGCGATCGGCACCACGGCCTCAACGCTCACCGTATTGACAGATGCGAACGGCATTGCCAGCCTACCTGTAACAGCCCTAGGCACCACAGGCACCTTCAACCCGATCGCCAGCGTCAATGGATTCACAACCCAATTCACCCTGACCAATAACCCACTATCCAACCCCAATCCAAACCCCAATCCCAATCCCAATCCCAATCCAAACCCCAACCCTAATCCAAACCCCAATCCAAACCCCAATCCAAACCCAGGTAATTCGGGAGTCTTGACATCCATTGAGCAAGTTCGTCTGAACCAAAATCTGCAACGATCGAACAATGGCACAGCAAAAACGCCAGCCTTAACGGGTGGGGGTTCTAGCTCACTTTGTATCATTGACGATCGGGACGAGCAGACCAAAAAACGGTTACTCGATCGGGCTAACAACAAAACCCGCAACGACGGCAAACCCACAGAAACCAAAGGCATCCCCGAATGCAAAACCAATGAAAAAACAACCCCCACAGTAACAAAGTAATGGGGTGATGGCTAAATGCCCGTTGGCATAGCCTCCCGGAAGGGGAATCCCCCTAAATCCCCCTTAAAAAGGGGGACTTTGAAGCTGTATTTTCCTTCTCCCTTCTCCTGTCCCCCCTTTCCAAGGGGGCTAGGGGGATCGAATCTACAAATCCAACCGCCAACTCTCTATATTCTTAACTCCATTCTTAATCACTATGTCTCTCAACTCCGCCGGAAAAACCCTCACCGCCTCCACTCTGCTGTTTGCCTCCGTCTGCAGCCTCCCCAGCGTCTCCCAAACCCTCCCCATCGCCCAACTCAAAACAGACCGAGATCGTCTCACACAACCCCAAACCCTCCCCAGCCCCCTCCCCACCACAAAACCCACGATCGCCCCACCCACCACACCCACACCGCAACCCCAATACGCCCCCACCCCCATCACCATCCGCAAGATTAGCGTCACAGGCAGCACCGTCTTAACCGCCGCAGAACTTGCGACGCTCACCCAAAGCTTAGAAGGTAAATCCACCACCCTCCAAGAACTCCAAGCCCTCGCCGATCGCATTACCCAGATCTATCTCGATCGCGGCTACATTACGTCTCGCGCCATCATCGCAGAACAAAAAATCACCGATGGCCTCGTCACCATCCAAGTCATTGAAGGAGAAGTTGGCTTAGTTGAAGTCCAGGGCAATCAGCGACTCAATCCAGCCTACATTCGCGATCGCATTAACCTCGGCAATCGCAAACCGCTCAATGCAGGTCAATTAGAAGATCAACTTCAATTGCTCAAAAGCAATCCCCTCCTCACAGAAGTCAACGCCAGTCTACAACCCGGCAAAGGCTCCGGCAAAAGCCAACTCGTCGTCCGCGTCAAAGAAGCGCCCGCCATCACAGGCAACATTACCCTCGACAATAATTCACCGCCCAGCGTCGGTTCAGAACGTCTCGGGGGCACGATCTCCTATCGCAACCTGACAGGACTCGGCGACGAACTCAGCGCCACCTATTACCGATCGCTCGCAGGCGGTTCTAACCTTTACGACTTCAGTTATCGGGTTCCCGTCAACGCCATGAACGGCACCGTCCAACTGCGCTACTCCCCCAGCAACAGCAAAATCATCGATCCCGCCTTTGCCAGCTTCGGCATTCGCAGCCAGAGCGACCTCTACGACATCACCTACCGTCAACCCGTCATCCGATCGCCCCGTGAGGAACTCGCCTTCTCCCTCGGCTTTGCATTACAAAACGGCCAAACCTTCCTCTTTGACAATTCTCCCACGCCCTTCGGCATTGGACCCGATGCCAACGGCAACAGCCGGACTCGCGTGATCAAGTTTGGGCAGGACTATGTGCGACGGGATCCGAAAGGCGCTTGGTCATTGCAATCGCAATTTAACTTTGGCATTGGCGCACTCGATGCCACGATCAATCCCCATCCCATTCCCGATGGTCGATTCTTCAGTTGGACAGGCCAAGTTCAGCGCGTCCAGCAACTCTCGCCGAACAATCTATTGATCGCCCAAGCCGATGTGCAATTGTCGCCAAACAGCCTATTGCCCTCTCAGCAGTTCACGATCGGTGGTGGACAGTCGGTACGTGGGTTCCGTCAGGGGGTGCGATCGGGCGACAACGGCGTACGTTTCTCCATTGAAAATCGGACGACCGTTGCGCGAGATAAATCAGGCCGATCGGTCTTTCAAATTGCCCCCTTTGCCGATCTCGGCACCATCTGGAACAACCCCAGCAACCCCAACCCCTCGAATAATCAAAACTTCTTGGCTTCTGCGGGACTTGGATTGATTTTAGAACCCACCCCGAACCTGTTGATGCGATTAGATTATGCATTGCCATTGGTAAATCTAAGCGATCGGGGCAACAACGCCCAAGACAACGGATTACACTTCAGCATGGGCTATCGATTCTAACAAACGTCTTGGCCCCCAAACCCCCAATTCTGGGGGCTATGAGATACTTAAATCCTCTCATGTCCCCCCAGAATATAGCCCTTACGGGCATCTAAGAAAGGGGGCTAGGGGGCTTCAATTATTCAAAGACATCAGCCTCTTTAAATCGCGTCCCCGCCTGATCTTTCCCTGACAAAATCGGCTCCTCCATAATGGGCCATTCAATGCCCAAATCTGGATCATTCCAGAGGACCGATCGTTCATAAGCCGGAGCATAGTAATCAGTCGTTTTATACAAAAACTCTGCGCCCTCCGACAGAACTAAAAACCCATGGGCAAACCCAGGTGGAACCCAAAGTTGACGCTTGTTTTCAGCGCTTAAGTGAACGCCGACCCATTGCCCAAAGTAAGCCGAATTCCGCCGCAAATCCACCGCCACATCATATACCTCACCCACTGCCACCCGGACCAGTTTGCCCTGGGGCTGTTGGATTTGGTAATGGAGTCCGCGCAGTACATTTTTTGCGGACTTCGAGTGATTGTCTTGGACAAAACTGACATTACATCCCGTAGCTTCTAGAAATGCTTTTTCATTGAAACTCTCATAGAAAAAGCCCCGATCGTCCCCAAAGACCTTCGGCTCTAAAATCACGACATCGGGAATTTTCGTCTTGATAAATTGCATACCTTGAACCTATTTAAATTAATTAGCTTCTGGCGAACCGCCCCCAAACCCCCAATTCTGGGGGCTATGAAATATTTCCATTCTTCTCTTGCTCCCCCAGAATTGGGGGCCGGGGGGCACTAAACCCGCCAACGATCGTAGAAACTATCCGGTGTCAATAGATCCAGCAAATACTTGCCATAGGTGCTTTTCGCCATAGGTGTCGCGAGTTTACGCAATTGTTCATCATCAATGTAGCCATTGCGATAAGCAATCTCCTCCACACAGGCGACTTTAAACCCCTGCCGCTCTTCTAGGATTTGAATGAAGCTGGCGGCTTGGTGGAGGGATTCGTGGGTACCTGTGTCGAGCCATGCATAGCCACGTCCGAGCAATTCGACTTGGAGCTTGCCCTGTTCTAAATAGACTTTGTTCATGTCTGTGACTTCCAGTTCACCCCGAGGCGACGGCTTTAAACTGGATGCGATCGCAGCGGCTTGGGAGTCATAGAAGTAAATGCCGGGAACCGCGTAGCTGGATTTGGGTTCTGTAGGCTTTTCTTCCAAACTCAACACCTTTCCTTCTTGATCAAACTCCACGACACCATAGTGCTGCGGTTCCGATACGCGGTAGCCAAAGACGATCGCGCCATCGGTAAGTTGAGCCGATCGACGCAAGACTTCCCCTAAGCCTCGACCATAGAAAAGATTGTCCCCCAAAATCAGACAAACAGGGTCATCTCCAATAAAGTCTTTCCCAAGAATGAACGCCTGCGCCAATCCATCGGGGCTGGGCTGTTCCATATAGCTAAATTTCATCCCCCACTGCGATCCATCGCCGAGCAAATCTTGGAATAGCGGGGAATGAGATGGCGTGGAAATAATCAACACTTCACGAATACCTGCGAGCATTAACGTGGAAAGTGGATAATAGATCATGGGTTTGTCGTAAACAGGCATGAGTTGTTTGCTTACGACTTGGGTTAAGGGGTAGAGCCTAGTGCCCGAACCACCTGCGAGAATAATTCCTTTCATTGTTTTAGAGGATCCTATTGATAGATTTTACGTTGAGTTCGGGCTTCGACTCCGCTCAGCCCACGAGTATCAAGCCGACTAGCATTCAACTTACGACTATCGAGGGGTGAGCGGAGCCGAACCCCGTCCCCCAATTTACCGATCGCCGTAATTCTGATTAATCCAAGTCTGATAAGCACCAGATTGAACCGCTTCCACCCATTCGGGATTGGCAAGATACCATTTCACCGTTTGCTCAAGGCCCGTCTCAAAGCTTTCTTTTGGCTTCCAACCCAGTTCCCGATCGATCTTATTGCAATCGATCGCATACCGCCGATCGTGACCCAAGCGATCGGTGACATAGGTAATTAAGGATTTGCGATCCAAACCTTCTTTGGGGGATAGTTTATCCAAGATTTCGCAAATGGTTTGAACCACGGTGATATTAGTTTTTTCATTAATGCCACCGATGTTGTAGGTCTCACCCAGCTTGCCTTTGTTGAGGACCAGGGCGATAGCATCACAGTGATCCGTCACATAGAGCCAATCGCGAACATTTTGACCATCGCCGTAGACGGGAAGCGGTTTGCCTTGAAGGGCATTTAAAATAATCAACGGAATGAGTTTCTCAGGGAATTGGTAAGGACCATAGTTATTCGAACAATTGGTCGTCAGGACAGGCATTCCATAGGTGTGAAAATACGCCCGAACTAAATGGTCAGAACTCGCTTTTGAAGCGGCGTAGGGACTATTGGGTGCATAGGGGGTATCTTCGCGGAACGCTGGGTCTGTGGGACTCAACGAACCATAGACTTCATCCGTAGACACATGTAAAAACCGGAACCGCTCTTTTTTATCCCCCGTCAGCCGTTCCCAATAGGCGCGAGTAGTCTGCAATAAATTCAGCGTCCCCACCACATTGGTCTGGATGAATTCACCGGGGTTGAGAATCGATCGATCGACGTGACTTTCAGCGGCAAAGTTGACGATCGCGTCAGGCTGATATTTATCTAGCAGGTGAGCAACAAGTTCACTGTTGCCAATGTCGCCCCTTACGAGTTGATGATCGGGATCATCGCCCAAACTTGCCAGGGTTTGGGGATTGCCTGCGTAGGTGAGCTTGTCGAGGTTGATGATTTTGGCTTGGTTACTTTGACGCATTCGGAGGACAAAGTTCGCGCCGATGAAGCCTGCGCCCCCGGTGACGAGGTAGACGGGAATCGATGGATGCGTTTCATTCATAGGAGTTACGGTTAAGGGAATTCAAATTAACAGCGGTTCCGGTTAGAGTCGATCGTCCTCTCTACGTGTCAACCACGCAAGACAAACTCAATACTCTTCACCTAAAACTTAAGCATAGATTTCCCTAAACCTCCTGGAATTACCTAGAAGCGCAGCACGATTTTGTTCAAATCAGCAGGTTCCGTCAAGATGAAGTCGGGATGATGCTGGGCTAGGGCTTGGAGTGAGTTGAAGCCCCAGGATACCGCCGCCGATCGGATGTGGCTGCGCTTGGCGGCATCGATGTCGCGGGTTTCGTCGCCGACGTAGAGGACGGTTTCGGGGTGGATGTTCTGCTTCCTGAGGATGCGCTTGAGGGCTTTGTCTTTGCCCATCAGCCTGGGGCAGGAGATAACGAATTCAAAGAGATGGCTCATGCCTTGATTGGCGAGGAAGCTGCGGACGTTGTCTTCGCTGTTGGAGGAGACGATGCCGAGACGACAGCCTTGGGCGCGCAGGGTGCGGAGGGTGGTCTCCATGCCATCAAAGGGCTTGAGTGCAGGAATTTCGCGGTTCATGTCGGATTTGAAGCGGCGAATGATTTTGGGGAGGCGGTAGAAGGGGACGCCGATTTCCCGGAGGATGTCTTTGGAGCTGAGGTGCTGCCACCGATCGATCGTTTCTAAGGTAATCGTCTTGAACCCGAACTCTTGCGCAAGCTGGTTGCCGATGCGAAGTCCAATGCTGAAACTGTCGGCGATCGTTCCGTCGAAGTCGAAGATGACCATACGGTTGACCCGCTTGCTAAGAGGAGCGAGCGGGCTGGAGGGGGTGAGATCTTCGGCGGTCACGAGTGGCTCCAAGGTCTGGGGATGGTTCTGTAACGGGATGGTCTACTCCAATCCTAACTCTCGTTTGAGTAGTCCGATCGATTTGCTGATGATGAAGCTTTCACAAGGGATGATTTTGGGCGATCGGATCAGTTCCTCCTGAGCGGCATGAATCGCTTCTCTCACAACGGCATGACTGGGTTCGTCACAGATAATGGTCTGGGCGTTGCGGATGATGGCATCCAGCTTGTACTTATCCGTGGTCGCGGCTCCCATGAGTAGGATGTCTTCACCCCGCAGACTATGGATAATAATCGAGGCGACGCCGATGGTTTCAGCGCTGAGGCTGACAATTCCCAGATGATGGCCCTTGGGGAGGTCCTTGACGACTTTCAGTTCTTTTTCAAAATCGTAGATGTCGATCGGGATGACGCGGGCGGACTTAGGGGCGGCGATCGCTTCGGCTTGGTGAATAAAGTAGCGACTGGTGACAACAGTACTCGATCGGGTCTGGTCTAGGACATGGGCCAGCTCTTCCATGGGCACAAGCTGAATGGGAATATTCAGGGCCTTCTGCAGCTCTTGCAGCATCATTTCCCCGGCGGCGAGGTCATGGCTGGGGGCAGTGATCAAGACTTGGGCACTACAGCGCAGTCGCCAGTCGATTTCGGCGAGGAAGAGTTCTCGGGTGAGGCTGAGGGAGCAACCTTGTTTCAGCAACTCGTCTACCGTCTGTTGAATCAGGCGATGGGCGGCGGGGTGCTGCTGAAGCAGGGGAGACTGCTGAAGGGCGTTGCCTTCGGTGATATGGTCGCGCACATAGATGCCGGATCCAGCTTGAGCATCCACGACTCCGGCTTCTTCCAGTTGACGGTAGACTTTGCTAATGGTGTTGCGATGCAGACCCGTGATCATGGCGAGTTGCCGGGTACTCGGAAGTCGGTGCCCAGGCGGATACTGCCGTGAGGCGATCGCGAACAGAATTTGGTTGTAAAGCTGACTGGACGCGGGGATGTCGCTATCAGTTTGAATATGAAACTGGGGCATGACCAGCGAGACCTGGGGGCGAGAGGGTGGCGATTTAGATTTAGTCTATTATTATTCCTTTTTATTACTCAGTTATGCAGTGTATATCGAAAATTGAAACAAAAAAGGTCCTAGTTCAAAACGGGGATTTGTCGATCGAGTGTTACCTCGCAACACCAGAGGACCCAAAAGGGGCCGTGATTGTCCTCCATGAGGTGTTCGGGGTGAATGCCCAGTTACGATCGGTGGTAGATCGGTTGGCGCGGGAGGGCTATGTGACGATCGCCCCTAACATGGTGCAGCGATCGGCTCCGAGGTTGGCGTTAGATCAGTATGATGCGTCAGAGTTGGCGTTGGGCCGAAGTCACAAAGATCTGATGACAGCAGCGCAGATTGCATCAGATTTGACGGCAGTGATCAAAGCGCTGGAGTGGGAGAAGGTGGCGTTAGTGGGGTTTTGTTTTGGGGGGCATGTGGCCTATCTGGGAGCGATGTTGCCGAGGGTGGCGGCGACGGCGGTGTTTTATGGCAGTGGGATTGGGATCATGACGCCGGGGGGTGGGGCGGCGACGATCGCCCGAACTGCTGAGATCACGGGTCGGATGTTGATGCTCTACGGTCTGCGGGATGACATTATTCCCAATGAGCAGGCGGATGCGGTAGAAGCGGCATTGGTTCAGTCAGGGGTGCGCCATGAGGTGGTGCGCTATGACGCGGGCCATGGTTTTTTCTGTGATGCAAGGGAGAGTTTCGATCCGATCGCGGCGGCGGATGCTTGGGAGCGGCTTTTGGGATTGTTGCAAGAGACGAATCAGGACGGTTGATGGAACTCTCCATAAAGGAGCCTGCTAGAGAAGCGCTTCCCATTCCGGGAGGTTATCTTCACAAGCCATTATTCTGTAAAAACATTCGTGCCGTGAGAATCGGAATCTCTCGAAAAGGATTTAAGACCAGCAAATCATCCTCGCCTGTCACAATGCACTCTGCGCGACCATTGATAGCGAGCGATAAATACTGATCATCTTTTGGATCGCGACAAGCAACGATCGATTCTTGAATCTCAATAAATTCAGCATTTTCAGCAAAGTCTCTCAAAAACTCTTCCCGATCGGCTAAACTCGCATATCGCTCAAATCGAGGTCGTCGCAAGACGGCTGAAAGTTCTGCGAAGGTCGTTTCCGACGCTAGAATTTTGCCTTGCTGCTCTGCTAAATCCATCGCTTGAAGTGGAATGCCATTGGGAAAGAAAGCGGCACTGACGATGATGTTCGTATCCAACACAAACCGTCGTGAACTACTCGTCATTTAAAATGGATTCCAAGATTTCTGGGGTTAGTCCGTTTTGTTCCGCTTCAAGAGCGAGCTTATTCATAGTTTGCCGAAGCTTGGCGTAGGTATCAACGGGCTGCCCCAAATCTTCTCGTAGAATGGCTCCAATGCGCAGCGACATTTTTTGTCGTTCCTCTAGTGAAGATTGGCGGTAAGCTTCCGCAATGTCTACCGGAACTTGGATAGAAATTTCATCGATCGCTAGCATCACAATCCCTCCATTCCAAATAACTGTCATCATTCTAACGCACTCGTCTAACACGCATCCTAAAAAGACCCGATGAACCGTTGGCAGCGCCAACTAGACGATCGCGTGCAATTCGGTCACATTTCCAAAAATCACTTCGTGCTTCGCTCCAAAACGCCGCCTAAGACGACTGCCACGTCGTAGCCAATTTTAATGCCGTACAGACGAGCATTTGGGTTTTTCTGTTTTAGGATTTGAACCGATTCTCGATCGGCTGTTTGGCACTCATAGTTACCTGTCTCAAGATCAATGATGACCATTTTGCCGATGTTCTCTTCAGTTTCGACGATCGCTCGAATCCCACTGTCATACAAGTCATGGGCACGACGAGCAGTTTCTTCGCGAACTAAAAGGTCTGCATTCATGGTGTCCTCTCGAACGACTTGTTTTAGGTGACTACCTCTATTATCGCATAGACGTTTCTTGAACGTTGCCAAGCCAGAAGCGTAAGTTCTCCATTCAGTGATATCGATCGCCTTTAGACGGCTACAGCGGATTCGCTTAATAAAATCTCTCGCAAAATTTCTTCTAACTGCACGACTGCAAACGGTGGAAGTTTCTCGCTGGCGAGCCAGTGGTAGGCAACTTGTTTGGCTTTTGAGAATTCTTCAGCTTTGAACCAGAGGGCGGTGGCACTGACGGCGGTGATGCCAAGTGTGCGAGATTTATCTTGGTCTAAGGCATGGAGCGCTTGGGTTTCGGCTTCTGCGGCGAGGGCGTAGTGTGCTTTGGCTGCCTCAGTTTCTCCTTGCCATTTGAAGACTTGAGCTTGGCTGGCAAACGTTGTGCTGCGGTTATGGTTTTCTGTCCAACTCATCTTCAGGTCTCCAAGGTTTGAATCAGAATCAGTGAGGCTTTGAAACCAATGAAAGTTTAATAGCGGGGCTTACAATCAACAAAGCTGAGGCATTCACCATCGAGAAAACCTGCGATCGCCATTTCCAATACGGCTTCGATCGGATAATCAATGTCCTTTGCCCGCCGTTCAAAGGCTTCACGAACATGAGGTGGAAACGCGGCTAGCATCATCTGAGCTGCGATGGGACTCAAATGTTCATTTGTTTCTAGTTCAACATGAGATGCTTGCATTATGGATCCCTCATCGGTATGCGAACATTAAAGGGCGGCTTACTCCAGACTAGAATAATTCTTTCCAACTCTGATGATAGCGCTCGCCAGTCCTGAAGCTCACCACGATCGCTCATCCATGATAATGCGATCGCACGTCCCCACGCCATTTGGGTTTGAGTCGATCGCACCTCCCCAAGAAGGACGATCGATGCGTCAGGGGCTTCTCGATCGAAGTCTGTGGGTTGTTAGGATGACGGCTCAGACAGACGATGGGTTGCGGCGATTGGGGGAAGTTCTTCTGTTAAGGAAATTTCTGAGTTCAAGTAGTAATCCAATCAACTGGAACTAATTTTTTACCACCTCTCCAAGTTTCTACAAGAGCTGCCTGAAATCTAGGGTCATCAACCAAGTTTGCATGATCTGTAATAATAATTTGGAATTCAGGGGCTAAATGTTGTTCAAAAGCATCAAAAATAAAATTGAAAAGTTTTTTCACAGACTCTTGATCTTGATCATCCAAACTTTCAATTGAACCAGTAGCTTTGATCGATTCCGCTTTTTGATTAATTGCAGGAGTTCGGGAAGATGGATAATAGACTTGAGTAGGCTGATCGAGAAATAAGAATTTAGGAGTCGGTCGATTTCTATCAATAAAATATTTATGGAGTGCAAGGTGAGTAATTAAATGGTATCCCTCTATATTAGCTCCAGCGCCAATTAAATTTAGCGGAATTGAACGTTCAGGAATGTCCACGATGACTGTTGCTCGGTTCAAATTAAGGCGGATAGGTGTTCGACCATCAGCATGTTCTAGCTGAAGTTCAGATGCCCATTGGGTCATTTGTAGACTAATTCGGTTGAGGGCAGAGAAAAGTCTGTCTTGCTTATCCTCAGGATTGAGAGAACTCAAGATTTCCTGAATTTTAAGTTCTGCTGAAGACACCTTGCTGCGTAATTCAAATGTTTCATCACTAAAGACAGTGTTCTCTAACCAGAAGTCAATCCGAGCAACTGTTCGAGTTTTGGCAAGAATATTATGTTGCCAGCGTTGCATAAATTCTTGTTGTCCTATAATGCCCTCAATTTCTTGATAAGTTACCTTCAAACGCTCTTGAATCGTTACATGCTCTATTTTAAGGTTGCAAATATGTTCACGAAGCTGCGGTCTGTCTCGGTCAACCAAACTTAAATCTTGATTGATTTTCTCCAATGAGTTTCGGATGGAATCAACACTTGGAATGGAATTTAAAAGCTGTTGAGAACAAAATGGACAGATCTCTGAACTGTGAGGATTATTTTTCAAAATATTATCAAATAATCCAACAGACTCCAATCGGATTTTTTGTTGATTTGCTTCTGCCTTATAAGCATCTTCTTCCTGAGCAAATTCTTCTGCTGCCTTTATCTCACGATATTTTCGGTGAGATTGATCTTGCAACTCTCTAATCTGGTTTTGAAGCCGATCAAGTCGATTTTGATCAGGATTTTCATCATTAGAAAATATTAAATTGTCAGGCGCAGTCCATTGCACAGCTTGCTGAAGTAGTTGAACTAAATCACTTAGCTCGTCAGATATCTCACCGACATCATTCAGTAAACCAACTTCAATTGCTTCGGAAATTAACCGTATGGCATTGCTAATACCTTCTCCCTTAATAGACTCTGCATTCAACAGCTCTCGCTGGGCAATTTTCAACTCACGTTTAGCCAGAGATAGTTCATGTTCGAGACGGAGGGCATCTTCTCTGACTGCTTCTAAAAAGTATGGCAGAGTGTCTTTAATAGTAAGACCCATGAAACCATCATTATCATTTTGCCTGTGAAATAGCTCATTCCTAGATGTTAAATCATTTTGAGTTTGAAAGCATAACAAGAGAGCATGTCGAAAACTAGCAGCTAATGGAAGGCGAGTTTGTCCTGCCGGAGGAATATTGAGATTAGGAGAAATTTCAAGCCTACTATTGATATGAATTTCAACAGCATCTATCGTGGTATTTTGCTGAGGAATTGTATTAGGGATTTCAACCTCTCTAGCTTCACAAATAAAGGCTACATTAGTGCTCTGCCCATTAATTGGAGGACTTTTTCGAGCAATAAAAATTTGACTAGATGAAAATTGAAGTCTAATTGCGTACCACTCAACTTGATCACGAATAGGTCCTATAGCAATATGGCAAGACGATCTTCCTAAACAATAATCAACAATGTCAATAAGGGCAGATTTTCCGGTTTTTGACTCTCCACTAATAATGTTGACACTTCCTACTTGAAAAGATAAGACTCTTTTCTCTCCAGTTTTTGAGTAAAGTACGATATCACGAATCTGCATATCTAAGGCCGTATTCCCCACATCAGATAAATTGTACTTACTTCTCCCGCTTTTGCAAGCCATTTACCTAAGATTTCAGCTTTATCATGAAAATCTTTGATTTGAGACAATTTCTGACTGGCTGGTACTTTTCTTCTATATGACCTAGCAACTAATCTAGCATCATCACTGAGAGTTAGTGCATCAATTTGCAATAAAAAACCCAAACTTTCTTGTGTAGTAGGAGCAAGCTGGCGAACCCGCTCTGCAAAATTTATACGTAAATGAGGATGATCTTGTAACCAAATGTGTAAAAAGTAGTAACTTCTCGCATTCATAGATATTCGTGTATCTTCATATAACAAAATAGGTAGTACTAAAAATGCAAGTAAGTAGGGAAAGCCAATTTTGGATTCCGTAGTGTACGACTTTGCACAGAGCCTTATGATTTCTCCGCAAAAGGCAGGATTAAATAGGTGGGCTACATCAATTGGTCGGTTTTCCCAGCTTTTCATGATACTTGACTAGCCGCTTCCTGTATAAGATGACCTAACCGTTCCGCAAATTCCGGATGCCAGCCAACTTGTAGGCTATTCGCCAAAATATGATAGCTACCACGGGATAAATACGCATCAATGTAGTCAGATCTGATAGGTCTAAAGTTGTTGTCTTGAGACCAATTAAAAAGACTCTTTCCATGCTTACTCATTTGCTGAGAGTCAGCAGCAGCATCTTCCAATTCTTCCTTTACAATTTCAAATTGTCTACGCCATTCACCAATAAGGTAGTCTTCATAGTCGTCCAGTTCTGTTGGATAAAGTAAACCTTCGCTCAACCATCTTGAACGCTGCTGAAAAGCACGATAGTAATCTCCAATTGCGATTCTCAATCGAGAATTACTTAATATAATCAGGCGGAGTTGTTCAACAAAGACGCGCTCATTTTCATTCAAATCTTCCTCTCCCATTTCAATCACACCAGTTGGAAAATCATTGGGCAAACTGGTTTCGCGCAGTTGATCTTGTAAGTTATGAATTTCACTTTGTAACTCAATCCCCTTAATATTTCCTTTATTAGTATCCATCAAATGATCGATGGCTTTTTTAAACCACCATCCTTCCAATCGACTTCTTAATGCGTCTGGATATCTTGACAGTAAACGGACTTCACGAATCAGGCGCTTTTCTACGTCCTGAATATCTGGTGAACCATCTACAATAATAATTTTGCTAATTAGGGATTGCTGTTGTAGGTTAGATAGTGATAAAAATTTTTCATAGGCAGGTTTATTAGTTTTACTTTTAGATTCCTTCGCAACACGTACTAACTCTTCAAATGCGTAGGCTTCATTACGTTGACTATCGCGTCTTAGTCTACTAGTCAATGAATCATCAGAAGCCTTTGAAGTTGTAATTAGCATGAGAACTAAGTCATCGTAACTGCTTGAATTCTCCAACACATGAGTGCTCCAAACTCGAATGGTTTTCCAGAGATCGGGGCTTGAGTCTGTCAACTTGGCAGTTTTACTGATATGGTGCTTAGTCTGCAAAAGTTCAATAGCTTCTCCATTCTTTTCAAAGGCAACATCATCGAGCTTCTCAAGCGATAGCTCTAGTCCCGGCTCATCTTTAATTTTCTGAAGCAGCACAAGTAAAGCATACCTAACTTGATACAGGTAGCCCACCAAATGTTCGCTAGCAGAGAATAGGCTTGACATTCGTATATTACTTACGAAACATTAAGATCCAGAAGTACTAGAACCAATATTCTACAATATTTCTAACATCTCTTGAATGTAAAGAATGTTAACACTGGACAGTCATACAAGAACTATCCCTGGAAATTGGCGCATTTGTCATCATTCCAGGGAAGCCAAGCAATCCTCAAACCCTCCTTAAGCGCTGAAGTACTTCGCGGCGGGGTGATAAATGGCGAACGCGGTTGTGGATTGTTCGGGGTAGAGTTGTTCGCTTTCATCGATCACTCCATCGGAACCGTCTGCTTTTGCCGTTGGGCGATCGTCAACAACATCCGCAACGCCTCATTCACCGATTCAGCCGTTGGGAACGCATCAGCAACGTCTGGGTCCAAGAGGACGACGTTTGTGCCCGATCGCCTCTCAAAGACCAGACGAAGGATCGATCGTATCGGGATTCTTCAGCGATTTTTTCTCATCTGAGGCGAGACGGCGTTCCACCTTTTTCACATCTTCTGCAACGGGTAACGACTCAGGACGAATTCCTCGTGTCAGCAACGTATCCCGAACTGCTTGATTGTTTGTAATATGTTCATCGGAAATTGCGCGTTCAGTTCCAAGGTTGTTTTCTCTCGTGTTGAAGATTGTAATCTCCGTCGCAAAATCCTTTGCTTTCAAAATGATTGTCGGGGCAAAGTCCGCTAATGGGCGATTATCAGGAACTTTCCACTGAGCCTTCATCGCCTGAGTCGTTTTCCCAAAAAGCGCATGATCGCCCTTGCTCCGAATCAATGCAAAATTCTGATTACCACCTGTTTGCTCATAAATCACCTGGGACAATTCCTTTTCCGTCGCTGTTAATTTCTTCCGCGCCGAAACCCTCTCAGTTTCCAACAGTCGCTGTTCAATTAGCTCTGCCCGCCGCGTCTGCATCGCAAAGTAAGTCTGGGCAAATGCAATTTCCTGCTTTCTCGGATCTCCGTTTTGGGCGATCAGATAGCAGGCGTAGCGAGTGAGCATGATGTCATCGACCTGACGCTGGCTCCCAGAGCCAAGATCGACCATTTTGTTGACGTCAACAAAATGGTCGGAAATCGTGTGGTTAGAGACTTCACATGCCGTTTTTGCCTTAGTAATCACTGCCGTAAAGTTACGCCATTCCGAATAGCCCAGAAGATGCTGAATGTCACGAGCCAGCCAATATTCAATGCCATTCTCAGTTTGTTGAGCATGGGCTTCAAAGGTTTCAGTTAAGGTTTGTATGGTGTCGCTTTGCATCTTATTCACTGCAAGTAGATTCTGATTTTTTGACAAGGCACTGTGGCAAACATCATAGACGATCGCCACAGTGCCTAAAACCCTCCTTAAGCGCTAAAGTACTTCGCCGCTGGGTGATAAATGGCGAACGCGGTTGTGGATTGCTCGGGGTAGAGTTGTTCGCTCTCATCGATCGTCATGCCAATGCGATCGACGCCCAATAGATCCAACTGTGGCACCTGATCCATCACCACCGGACAAGCGGGGTAGCCAAAGCTGTAGCGTGAACCTTGATAACGCTGGGCGAGCATGTCGCGGATGTTATCGGGTTCGAGATCGCCGTAGCCTAGCTCCGTGCGGATTCTGGCGTGGGACCATTCGGCTAACGCTTCTGCCAATTGCACTGCCATTCCGTGGAAATAGAGGTAATCGGTGTAGCTGTTGGCTTTGTACAGTTCCTGGGCTTTCTGGGTGGCGATTTCGCCCATGGTGACGGCTTGCATGGGTAATACGTCGAACACGTCTTGATCGATCGGGCGAATGAAATCGGCAATGCAGAGACGACGCATGGATTTCTGGCGGGGGAAGGTCCAGGTGACGGCGGGCGTTGCGGTTTTCGGGGTTAAGCCTTGTTCGATGACCGAGGGGTCGTAGACGTGGAGGGAGTTGCCTTCGGCGACGCAGGGGAAGTAGCCGTAGACGAGGGTTGGGTCGAGCCATTCTTCGTCGCGGAGTTTTTGTTTCCAGGTTTCGAGGACGGGGTAGACTTTTTCGGCGAGGAAGGCGTCGTATTCTTCGCGGGTTTGGTCTTTGGGTTTGCGGAATTGCCATTGTCCGGCGACGAGGG
>JAAFJU010000237.1 GCA_013298165.1 Synechococcales cyanobacterium bin31.maxbin.ball.101
TTTTGTCCAGCGTAAGTGCCATCGTTTTGACTGAAGGGCCTCCCTCTAAAATCTCACACCGTCAGCCTGAATTTAGACCTGCCGAAGTTCGTGAGATTCACCTGCCGAAGTTCGTGAGATTTTGCACCAGATCCATCATTCCGACCAGGGGGTGCAGTATGCCGCCAATGATTATGTCGGCTTATTACAAACTTATGGCGTGTCAATCAGCATGGCAGAGGTGGGACAGGCTTGGCAGAATGGGTATGCGGAACGATTGATGCGGACCATAAAAGAGGAGGAAGTGGATTTATCAGAATATCGGAATTTCACCGAAGTGTATCAACAGATTGAGAGGTTCTTGGAGGATGTGTACATGAAAAAGCGAATTCATTCATCATTGGGATACTTAACACCGGATGAGTATGAAAAGAAATGGGAAGAGCAACGTAATCAGAAATGTGATATAAAGGAAGAATCTCCTTAAATCCATTTCTTTCCTGTCCGAAGTTAGGGGTTCACTTCAAACGTTCTACTCACCCTTGGCAACTTTGAAGAAGCCATTGATACTGCGCTCAGAATTATGGGTGAAGGATCGAGCTGCGATCGCATCAACGTTCTTGAAAACTTCTTTGATGCCGCATCATATCTACCGACTTACCACACCGTGATCTATGAATGGGCAAGACCCGGTATTATTAGGCAGATATCTCACCTGGAATCTGGGCGTATCAGTTCTGAGGGAATCGAAGCATTCATGGAGCAGTACTATCTTCAAGGAGATGGATTTGGCGGACTACTCGATGAATGGAGTGAACCCCTGCGGAGTTCATTTGCAGCCATTCAGGTACAGTCGAGTTATTCTCTACCGATCCGAGTAGATGGACAATGGTGGGGCATATTGTGTTTTGATTACTGTCAATCGGCAGTCCGGGTGAGTCCGGCTGAAATTGCAGTATTAAGAACGATCGCCGATTGTATCGGGAGTGCGATTCAGCGAGATCGCACTCAAAAAGCAATCTTGAAAGCCGAACAATCGCGATCGCAAGAACTTGCAACCATCAACACCGAACTGCAACAAACGCTCGATCGTCTCAGCGAATCCGAAGAACGCTATCGCACCTTATTTGAAATCAGCAGTGAAGGTATTTTTCGAGTTGAGTATGACCCACCTATTCCATTGCATTTGACAATTGAAGAACAAATCGATTTGTACTACCACAACATGTATGTTGCTGAAGGAAACGCCACCTTTGCAGAGATGTATGGCTTTGATAACCCTAAATCTATTATTGGAATGCGTATAAGTGATGTTGCTATTTCTACATCAGAGCAAAATCAGTCCTTTATGCGAACTTTAGTTGAGAATGGCTATCAGCTTCGTAACGCTGAAACCGAAGAAATCGATCGCTACGGCAACCCGCGCTATTTCCTCAATAACATCACCACCGTTATCAAAGATGGTTGTGCGATCGGCGGTTGGGCATCACAACTGGATATTACCGAACTGCGCCTTGCTCAACACGCTTTACTCGAAGCCGAACAACGGCGCGTAGCAGAACTGGCAAAAACCAACGCCGCCCTCAAGCAATCCCTCGATACCCTTGCCAGCGATCCCGACATCGAAGCCTTTCTTGCCCAACTGCTCAAAACGATCGCCATTCAACTCCATGCCCCGATCGTCGAATACTGGTATCACGCACCCCAACAGAAAGCCTACCTCGGTGCAATCCACTGGCAACAGCAAACCTACACGCGATCGCAGATCCTCGATCGCCTTCCCACCCATCCTGGTGTCGCAGGCTGCCGAGTCTTCCCCACCTTGCTCGATAGCAAATCTCTAGGGCCGCGATCGCGCCCCCTCTACATCCCTAACCTAGCCACCTCCGAACTCGCTGAAGCTGTTACATGGCACATTCAGGAAGGAGTTGGGCAATTGCTCAATCTACCTATGACCCTCGGCGACGAAACCATCGGCGCGATCGCCCTCTACCTCAGCCCCGACCAAACCTACAGCACCGAAGACCAGGAACTCGCCCAAGCCCTGACCCACCAAGCAACCCTTGCCGTCCAGCTCACCCGACTCGCAGAGGAAGCCCGCCAAGCCGCTCTCTTTGAAGAACGCAACCGTCTCGCAGGCGAAATCCACGACACTCTTGCCCAAACCTTCACAGGCATCTCCGTCCAACTCGAACTCGTTAACTACCTTATTCCTCAAGAGACACCTGAAGTCAGTTCCATCCTCGATCGCATCGCGACCCTCGCCCAAACTGGACTCAGCGAAGCCCGTCGCTCCGTTTGGTCGATCTATCCAGCCGGAGAAGATTATGCCGATCTCGCTCAGAAATTGACCGATTGTGCCAAACAACTTACTCACAGCACAATGCTACAAACCCAGGTCAATATCAGCGGCGAACCCTATCCCCTCTCCAGTTTTCTGGGCACGAATCTCTTCCGCATCGGCCAAGAATCGATCGCCAACGTCCTCAAACACGCGCAAGCAACTGAACTCTCGATCGAACTCACCTATGTGCCATCGCAAATCAACTTGTGCATCAAAGATAATGGCTGCGGCTTTACGCCCCAAATTCAAACTGAAGGATTTGGTCTAATTAGCATCTCCGAACGCACCGATCGCGTGGGTGGACAACTCCGCATCATCACCCAACCCGGACAAGGAACCGAAATCTTCGTGCAGGTACCCCTATGACTGACAATCCTATCCGCGTTCTCATCGCCGACGATCATCCGATCGTCCGCAATGGCATTGTGCGAATGATCGAGCTAACTGACGGCATGGAAGTTATTGCCGAAGCGGAAACAGGCACTGAAGCCGTAGTGTTATTCCGCCAACACCAACCCGACGTCACGTTGATGGATTTGCGGATGCCAGAGATGAATGGAGTAGAAGCCATTCTCGCTATCTGCGCGGAATTCCCTAACGCTACCATTGCCATTCTTACGACCTATGATACCGACGAAGATATCTTTCGGGGCTTACAAATCGGTGCTAAAGGCTATTTGCTCAAAGATAGCAAAATGGTCGAACTGATCGATGCCATCCGCGAACTTCACGCCGGACAACGCTATATTCCCCCTGCTGTCGGTGCCAAGCTTGCTGAACGGATGTCTCTGCCGCAACTGAGCGATCGTGAGCTAGAAGTGCTACGGCTGATGTCCGCAGGTAAGACCAACCAGAACATTTGTGACGATCTCCACATTAGCGAAAGTACCGTGAAGTTTCACATCAACAATATTTTTAGCAAGCTGGGAGTGCGCGATCGAACTCAAGCCGTAGTGGTTGCTATCCAGCGCGGGATAGCTTGCTTGTGAACAATGCAAATATACCCGACAACAGGTTTAGAAATATTACAAATCATCGTTCATCTTTCCACTATAGCAATGCCCATACAAGCCAACCATCTAGAATTTATTTGTATGACAAAAGGGCTATCTGCGATCGTTTCTTATTACCGATTGCAGATAGCCCTCTCTCCCATCATCTCATCCAAGACCCGCCCCTGTTCCAATTTTGCGACTCATCCCCCTTTTTTTCCCTAACTTATCTCATTCTCGTCTTATTCCATATGCTGGATCTTAGCCTTCTAACAGATGAAACTCTGCGATTTTATCAGTGATCGCTGCCGTCACAAACTGGTCAATCGAAAAGCCAGCTTTCTGTTGCGCAATCTGCTCTAACCGCTGATGCAAAGACTGAGGCAGTTCTATCCTTAAAGAACTCATTACCCGCTCCGGAGACTCGCTCACCATGGCTGAACTTGACACACTTTCTAACGGGATGTGACCTCCCGCACCGATCGTACAATTTGAATCAGCTTCAATTTGTGCTAGTTCACGAATTCGAGATTCATCAATCTTAAATGCCATAGGACTACTCCGGGTTAATCAGCAAGGCTCTCGTCTTCTACGATATCCCATTCCTCGTCCGTTGAGGATTCTTGGCGATACCATTCAAAATAAATCAAATTGTCCATCTCTTCATCCTCGCCGTATTCCAGCATATTCATCCGTCGATAAAATCCTTCTGCACCTGCCAAAGAATGTAATCCAACCAAGCCTCCGTAGCCAAGCTCTTCACTCCGATATCGCGCAAAATCCAATAGAGTACCTCCCACCGAGCGATAACGAGGTGGAGCAATCCCGTTCAGGCGATTCCAAGGGGCAGTCGCCAGAGAATGAACATAGACGATCGGACGATGAGGCGCATACCCGGAACGATGATGACGGGTTTCGATTAACATCAGCCCTTGAGTCTGGTTGTCACACTCGATCGCGTAGCCCTCATAGTTATCACGAGACAGATAAATTCGATGCTTCATCTCCCAATCCCAAAACTGATCCTCTTGGGTAGACAGTCGTAATTGAGCTTTCCAGTCTTCCTGAAAATCTTGACGATGGCGCTCTGACATCGTCACTAGACGAGCATCTACTAATTGTTGATCCCGCACTCGAAGAATTTGAATGTCCTGGTTAATCGGGATTCCGGGAGTCACCATGGCAGATCAGAAACAAGAACTGCCACATTCTAGCGTTGATACCAGACCACCCCCACAAATACCGATCGCCCCTCCCACTATCTCTATCTCACCCTAAGACCCGCACTGTATCTCACCTTGAGACCCATCTCCGTTCTCCTCTCCTTAATTTGTCTCATCCTCGTCTTATTCTATATAATGGTTCATAGCTAGCCCGCCTTGCTGGACGGTGCGATCGGTCTCGCAATCGGGCTTCTTCGGCTAAGCATTCCAACCGATCCAATTCGGCATCATAGGGGATGCGCTCGATTCCGGCTCGTGGTGCGCCACCGGGCATGAAATAGGTCAATGAGTTTGAGGTTTCCATAAGCTTATTTTCAGATATGAAGTGAATAGCAATCTGAGGAATACAGGTATGGCGAAGACTTGCTGAACATTATAGGTAATTGCTCAACTCAGTGAGAATAGGGATTGAGCGGGGTCTAAAGCACGAGAAATGGATTGAAATGCCGAGAGACCCTGTCGCTTACCCGTATTGACAATCGAACGCACCTTGGCAAATAGATCCCGCCCCCAGTCAGAGCGGAAGCCATTCGTTACCTTCCGAAAAATCACACTCAATCGCAATGCTTGTTCACTCGCGTTATTCGTAGGCGGGATCGTCGTATCTTCCAAAAATAGGAATAGATTATCCCGCAAATCTTGATAGCGATTTTGCAATCGAATGCCATCCGCTTGGGTGGGAGATAGCTGTAAGAGTTCTCCCAATTGTCGGTGAAGCCATTTGATATATTGATAGCGTGTTGATTCCGCTAACTGCTCC
>JAAFJU010000233.1 GCA_013298165.1 Synechococcales cyanobacterium bin31.maxbin.ball.101
GGTCTGTAAATCCCACGAGAGCTGCGATCGTCTGAGGGCTAATCTCCGTATCCGCAAAAATCCGATCGGGCAGATGCTCAATCAACGATCGATCGGAAATCTTGCCTAAAATCTTTAAGACCTCGTCCGCCGCCTGTGGGACTTCGTAATACACATACTCACCAATCTTCACATGGCTCGTATCTGACGTGATAAAGACATACTGATTTCCCGTTTCCCCGGGTCCCTTAACGGTACCGACAACGCAGGATCCTGAAGTTGATGATAAAGCCACGGCAAGCATCCCAAAGACTGAACCCACTGAGTGAACTCCACATCAGCCCACCTCGTTCAAGTGTACTATGCTATCCACCGATCGAATCAGGTTTAACGGGATTCTCTGTCTTCAACTGCCGACGAATTCTGTACTCACATCCTAAATCCGGCCAAACGTGGGGAAAATACGGATACACTCTCCTCCTACAGACGGTAATGTTAGTAGTGATATTCCTCGTCTGCTCGGCAAGTAATGTTCTTTAAAAGCTTGAGAGTCCTGATTTAAGACATTTGTGGTTCATTTCACACCTGTTTTGGATGACGAACAAGGGTTTCTCATAGGTTATGTAGATAACCTCCTCAATTAGGTGTGACGATTAGGATGCAAGTACAAGCCTCACCCACTCATGTGATGTCGCAGAACTTTGGCGATTCGTCTTCATTGCCTAGTGCTTATGAGGGCAAAACTTCTGTTTGTGCCCCCGTTGGCGATCCCAATACAGCCTCTAATGTTTCGGGTTTATCTCCCATGGATATGGGTACTGGCGGCAACGCATCCCCCACAGAATTAACATCTTCTGCCGATCGTCTCAACGGGGATTTGAGTATGAATCGCGATGCCCACTATTGGAAGATCCAATACGAGCGTCAAGTTGCAGGTCAAGCCCTGACCAAAGCAGTGACGAATGAAATTCGGAAATCATCCGATCTGGCGGTGATTTATAAGACGGCGCTTCAAGGGATGGCTGATCTATTTGACACGTCTCAAGCGATGGTACTGCGGTTGAGATTCTGGGATCCGCGTCAAATGTTGCGAGTGGTCGATCGATTGCCGAAGACCCGCGTTTTAGTCGAGTCTGTCTGGCCTCCACTGCAACCTGAAGCCCAAAATGAGGCTATTCAAGCTGAAGCAATTCCCACCACCCCACAGTCCTATTGGGTCAGTGAATGTCAAGTATCCCAAGCCGCGATGAAGTGCTTTCCTGAGATGCTCGAATGGAAGGATTTAAAGGCATTTCAGGCATATGTTGACGATCCGGCCATCGTCTTTAATTTACTGTCGTCTGAGAAATTTCCTGCCTTACTCATGGTGCCTTTAGAAAATAAAGGTAAACCCTTAGGCTTTTTAGTCCTGCAACAGAATCAGTCTCGTCAATGGACGGAGTCTGAGGTGGACTTTGTAGAATTGATGGCGGGTCAGATTAGTTCTGCCATTATTCAGACCGAAACCCTGCGTCAGGTTGAATCGATCGTCGAAGATCGCACCGCTCAGCTTCAGCACAGCGTTGACCTACAAGGAAAACTCTACGAACTCAACCGCAAACAGATTGAACGTCTGCGGGAAATGAATAAGCGCATGGATGAGTTTCTCAGTACCCTCAGCCATGAACTGCGAACCCCACTCACCAGTATGATGTTGGCGATTCGGATGCTGCGGGAGGCAAGTCTCTCCCCAGAGCGTCGATCGCAATATCTCAATATTCTGGAGCAGCAATGTGCCCAAGAAACCAATCTGGTCAATGACCTCCTTGCCCTTCAAGAGCTAGAAACCAAGCAAGTGGCAATGCAGGTTCAAGTTGTGGATCTGAAACATATGACCCAGGAGCTTCAAGTTGGGTTTGAAGATCGGTGGAGCAGTAAGGGGCTGTCCATCGGGATCACGGTCGAGGACGGTCTCAGTCTCTCAACGGATGTCGGGAGCCTGAACCGGGTTCTGCTAGAGCTACTGACCAATGCTGGAAAATACTCCGACCCTAGCACCCATGTCACGATGGCATTCTGTCGCGCGGGTAAGCAACTATCGATCGAGGTCAGCAACTTGGGTTCCGGGATTGCAGCCTCTGAACTGCCCCATATTTTTGAGAAGTTCCGGCGTTGTCAGGGCATGACAGATAATGCTGTGCCGGGAACAGGACTGGGACTAGCGCTGGTGAAGAGTCTGGTCCAGCATTTGGGTGGAAGCATTACAGCCCAGAGCCATCCGGTCAGTCCATCGGATGAACTCCCCTCTGAATCGTCTCACCGGACTCAGTTCACGGTCCTGCTTCCTGTGAATCCGGAGACTCCTAAGAGTTAGCAAAAAATTGTCAAGCGTCTTAAAATAGAGATTGTGGCTGTTTCACAAATTTCGCTCTACGAAAGGTTCCCCATGAGCCTACAATAGTCCCAGTAGATTTGCTGATTGCCCGTTCTACTAGACCGGGAAGATTGAATATAATAATCTACTCACTATGTTAGCCACTGCATCTTCAAAAGTTCCCCTGCTTCGATGGCAACGTTCAGACTACTCTCCGATCGCTCGGAAGATGGACGTGTCAGTTTCTGCTGCAAAATTGAGTTGGTACCTCTGGTTGGATAGCCAGGGCATTCACCGTACGCCCCAGTCTCGCTATCAGCGGGCCGAGTGGCTGGTGCAGACTCTGTTGGATCTCGGTCCGACCTTTATTAAAATTGGGCAGGCGCTTTCGACAAGGGCTGACTTGCTGCCGTTGGAATATGTCAAAGCGTTGACGCGGCTTCAGGATCAGGTGCCGGAGTTTCCGGTGGAGCAGGCGATCGCTATTATTGAGGCTGAATTTGACACACCCTTGTCAACCTTGTACAAAGAATTTGATTTGATTCCGATCGCGGCGGCGAGTCTGGGGCAGGTGCATCGGGCGCGGTTGCATAGTGGTGAAGAAGTCGTCGTGAAGATCCAGCGTCCCGGTTTGCAGCGCTTGTTTGATCTCGATTTTGCGGTGTTAAAGCAGCTCACGATGTTGGTGAAGCGGGTGTTGCCCAATTCTCACTATGTGGATTTTGAGGCGATCTATGAGGAATTTACGGAAATTCTCTATAAAGAAATTGACTACGTGAATGAGGGGATGAATGCCGATCGGTTTCGGCGTAATTTCTCGGACCATCCCTATATTATTGTCCCTAAGATTTATCCCCGGTTTACAACAAAACGAGTGCTGACGATGGAGTATGCACCCGGCATTAAGGTGAACGATCGGGCGGCACTGGAAGCGGCAGGGTTGAATCCTAAAGACATCAATCACATCGGCATCTGCTCCTATATGAAGCAGCTTTTGCAGGATGGTTTTTTTCAGGCGGATCCGCATCCCGGCAATATGGCCGTACGGGATGATGGGAAGTTGATTTTTTATGATTTTGGCATGATGGCTGAAGTCCAGGCGATCAACCAAGATCAGATGATCCAGACCTTCTTTGCGGTGTTGAAGAAGGATACGGAGCAGGTCATTTCAACCCTGACGGATATGGGCTTGATTGAGTCCATGTCGGATATGACGCCTGTGCGACGGATTATTAAATTTTTGTTGGAGCGATTTACGGAGAAGCCGATCGAAATTCAGGCGTTTAAAAGTCTGCGCAATGAGATGTATAGTCTGTTTGAGCAGCAGCCGTTCCGGTTGCCTGCGCGGATGACCTTCATCATTAAAGCGTTGACGACATTGGATGGCGTCGCGCGTGATTTGGATCCGCAATATAATCTGCTGGTTGCGGCCAAGCCCTTTGTAAAGACCTTGGCGGCGACCTCACCGGAGAATCGTACGAAGGGGGTTGGGGTGTTGGCGAAACAAGCGCAGAGTTATTTGTCCTACAAATTCAATAAACCCAGTGGCACTGAAGTGGCACTCGCTCGTTTTGAGGAGCGACTGGCCCAGGGTGAAGTGGAGGTGCGCATTCGGTCCGTGGAGGGCGATCGGGCCTTGAAGCTGTTGAGTATGACGATGAAGGCGGTGCTGTATGCCTGCATTACGGGATTTTCAGCGTTGATTGGGGCGGTATTATTGCTCGGGACGTATAAGAGTTGGTCAATTGCAGCTTTTGTCGTGGCGGGTGTTTTTGGGGTTGTTTTGGTGCGGCAGTTGGTGCGGTTGATGGTGCGATCGAAGCTCGATCGGTTAGCGGGCAATTGATTGGATAGACAACCTACGCATTTAATATCTACTCAAAAGGGAGCCTCAAGGAAGCTCCCTTTTTCAGGTTGTTAGACCCTCAAACTAGTTGCCAACTTATTTGGTGGATGGTGTTTTTGGCATGGGTTTTGGCATGGTCTTAGGGGTTGTCTTGGGGGTTACTGCAGGCATCTCTGCGGGCATGGCAGTGGGTGCCGTAGATTTGCTGGAAGGCTTGCTGGCCGTGGGCTTAGTTGGAGGCAGCAAGACAGTATCGATCACATGGATGACGCCATTACTCGCCGCGACATCGACGCCTGTGACTTTTGATTTGTTCAGCATGACATCCTTTTTGCCGACGACGACATTGATGCTGCTGCCTTCAACCGTCTCGACCTTGCCTGACTTGAGGCTAGTGGAGAGGACTTTGCCGGAGACGACGTGGTAGGTCAGGACTCGGATGAGTTCTGCTTTGTTCTCAGGCTTGAGAAGCATTTCAACAGTGCCTTTTGGCAGCTTGGCAAAGGCCGCATCGGTGGGCGCAAAAACGGTGAACGGGCCATCGCCTTGCAGCACTTCAACTAAGTCAGCGGCTTTTAGAGCGGCGGTCAGTGTTTTGAAAGAGCCGTTTGCTGTGGCGACATCAACGATCGTGCTGCTGGCGGCTTTCTTAGGCTTCATGGGTTGCGCTTCCACAGGCTCACCCAGGGGTTCGATCGGCGAACCTGGCATCGTCGGCATCGGACTGGGGATGCTGATGGGGGTTGGCATGGGAGTGGGCGTCGTGACGGGATTGGCGACGGGCGTTTCAACCGATCGAGCCAAGGTCGGGACCATCAATGTGCCCAACGTCAACAGACCTGTCAGGGTTAATTTCTGGAGCAAAGGTGTTGTAAATTGCATGGATAGGGGTTCCAAATACGTAAGATGAACGTCGATCGCAGCCCTACAGCCGACTAAATTATGCTGTAAGCAAGATATGTCGAGCATTTGCAGGGTTGCTATGTACTGTAGACGATCGCCTCCTAATTTTGTTCCCCATTATTTTGGATTTAATTTTAAATAACCAGCAAGACCCGCACTGTCATTGGTAAAAGTCGCAATAATTAGAGATTTAATAATGGCTTGATATTGAACCTGTAGTACCCCAAAACAGACCAGGGAGAGTGCTAAATGATACCTTTGCAAGCATCTTCAAGGTTTACCGCATTTTGTCTCTCAGGTTTATTATTCTGAATGCATTTGATTTTATTCTGTAATCTTTAGGGCTTGACATAAAAATCTTCTACAAATAGATAGATTCTTTCCTCAAAATTTT
>JAAFJU010000190.1 GCA_013298165.1 Synechococcales cyanobacterium bin31.maxbin.ball.101
CTAGGGATCTCAGCGATTTGACTCGCTAATAACGGTTGAGGAACAACTATAATTCCAAAGACGGCTGTGACTAGAAATAGCAACCCTAAATTGCTAAAAATACACCCTCTTACTTCACTTCTTGCACTTTGTGCCACTTGATATTCCTCCATCCTGAACGATCTAGAAATCTTTTCTTGACTCCTACATTATTACTCCAGTGCTTCATTTTGTAGGTTAGGTTATCAGGAGAAAAACAAACATTGAAGGTAATTGCTCAACTGGGGGTAGTTGACAGCAGGATAAAAGTTGGTAAATTGGAGAAATGAAAGATCTTCCCGACCTGCAAGCACTCACCCCTGAGGCCAAGGATGCCTTGATTGCATTGCTGTGGGAAGAACTTCAGAAATTGCGTCAAGCATCCGAGAAGCGTCCCAAGAAGACCGCAAAGAATTCGAGTCTGCCGCCTTCTCAAGGCTTTAAGCCGTCCCAGAAACCCAAGTCAAAACCGAGCGAGTCGTCGGTGCAACGCGCCGCCAGTCTAGGTCGGGTGGGTGGTGGTCGCCCCCTGAGTCAACAGCCAGATCACCTCGTCCAAGCTCATGTGCCGCATTGTTTGGATTGTGGGTTCTCCCTTTCCCCGGATTTACAGCGTCTGATGCAGCGCTATGACAAGATTGAAATTCCACCCATTCGTCCAGTAGTGACGCAAGTAGAACGGTATGGCTGTGATTGTCCCCAATGTGGCAAGAGCCAACTGGCAGAGGTGCCCGCCGCCTTATCCCCTGGGAGTCCGTTTGGGCAGAGTATTGCGGTCTTAGTGACGACGTTGCGGTACAGTCACGCGATTAGTTATGCCCGGATGCAGCAATTGATGGAAGAGGTGTTTGGGTTAGAGATTTCAGAAGGAGCGATTGCCAATCTGCTGGGTCAGGTGAATCAAACATTAGACCGGACCGTGAATGGGATTTTGACCCGATTACGAACTGCACGAGTCATTGGCAGTGATGAAACTAGTGCGCGGGTTCGGGGCATCAATCAATGGGAATGGGTGTTTCAAAACGAGGACCTCTGTCTACATGTGATTCGCCCAAGTCGCGGAGCCGATGTGATGCAGGAAGTCCTAAACGGTCATGCGCCTGCGGTGTGGGTGTCGGATTTGTTTAGTGCTCAAAAAACGCATCCAGCCCAGGATTGGCAGGTGTGCTTATCCCATCAATTACGGGATTGTCAGTATGGAATAGACGCGGGGGATGACATCTTTTCTGCCCGAATGAAACGCCTTCTCCTGTGGGCGATTGTGGTGCGGCGGCGCTGGGAGCAGTTAGCGGAATCAACACGCTATCAATATATCAAACGGCTTCACCGACAATTGGGAGAACTCTTACAACTCTCTCCCACCCAAGCGGATGGCATTCGATTGCAAAATCGCTATCAAGATTTGCGGGACAATCTATTCCTATTTTTGGAAGATACGACGATCCCGCCTACGAATAACGCGAGTGAACAAGCATTGCGATTGAGTGTGATTTTTCGGAAGGTAACGAATGGCTTCCGCTCTGACTGGGGGCGGGATCTATTTGCCAAGGTGCGTTCGATTGTCAATACGGGCAAGCGACAGGGTCTTTCGGCATTTCAATCCATTTCTCGTGCTTTAGACCCCGCTCAATCCCTATTTTCACTGAGTTGAGCAATTACCATTGAAGTTTCAAGCGGTTCGATCGCTCCTGACTTGGCTCTAGCAGGTTCGGCTACAGATTCATTATAATGCTTTCTCGATCGGACTAATGTTTCGGCTGAGCTGCTGTGAGTAGACTGTGCCAAGCACCGATAAACTTTGCTAGTCCGATCCGACCAGTTTATTATGCCGTCGGTATTTATTGCAACTGCTTGATGTGATCCAGAAGATCTACTTCAGCCTTGAACCACTCTCCATTCAATCTAATTTCATTGAACTGTTTATGCAGTGATTGTTCTAATTCATGAGCTTCTTTGACTCCTTCAACTTGAACTGATTTAACTAGCTTTAACTTCGCTGGACTAGATATTTGAAGCGCATTCATCCTTTTTGCTAAATCCTTTGCCCGACCTATTTTGATCGCATTGCTATCTTCATTCAGAATAAAGTAAATGAAATGAGCTTGATGAGCCAACTTCTCGCCATCAAGAGTATGTGTTCTATTACCTGGAGTAATGACCTTAGCATTTGGACTTGCCCACGTCTTGACCCATGTGCATATCGCTTGAATAGTTAAAGATTTTTGTGCTCTTATCGTAATAAGCTCTCCGTCAAGGTTTAGCGTGAATTTCTTCGCGCCAGCTTTACCTCTAGATGGGAGGTTGCCGCTGTTTGGAAGCTTGAGTCGCTCAGATGGAGATCTACAAAATTTTGTGTACGTGTCCGGATATCCGGTAGGAACATCAAACCTCTTACTATCTTCCGTTGTGACTTCTACCCAGCCCCAGCCCTTGTATGGCTCATTTGGATCTCTATCAATATAAATAGTGTTCCAGTAGATCCGAACCATAAATTCTCCATCTAATACAACTTTCCTACTAAATTTTGTAACGATCGCCCCTCGATCGCCCCAACCTCCGATCGAATAACCTCCAACTTTTGACTCACTAAAAGCACCAAAACCCATTGATAGCAAGAGTTCGATCGCTCCTGACTTAGCTCTAGCAAATTCATTATAATGCTTTCTCGATCGTATAAGCCTTATCTGACAAGGATTACAGGACGATCGCACACTCTTTAACATTAAGAGTCGATCGATCGCACCATAAGGGATATTGAGTTGTTAGACCGTGGCTACTTTGCTGAGTTCGACACGACCACCGTCAAATACTTGCACCATTAGTTGATAGCCTTCCATCAACGACATCCCAACGAGAGGTTCTGAATCAGCCTCATCGATCGGAATCGTGAGAAGATTTCCATCCCAGACTAAAACTGCTTCATAGACATTGAAAACGCATTCACTGCCATCACCCAGAATGGCTCTGCCTCGCCTCTTCCATTTCAAATTCAACTGAGCGATCAAATCGGGAGGCAGTGAAAGCCAGCCATTGAAACCCGTATCGACGATCGCATCTTGCGTGTAAACTTTGCCATCAGCACCACAGATTGAAAGTGGAATAATCGGCTCAAAATCTGGATTAACAGTTCCGGTAATCATACAGATCTCTTCGTGCGTCCACCGAATCGCCGCACATGACGGGAACCAATGCGCACCATCCAGATTTGAGCATCAGGGTGACTGGCTTCAAGTCGATCGCAAGCCTTTATTTCACTGGCATCGACTTCAAAAGCTCCAGTTTCAAGATCGATCGCAACGATTTTCCCATGATTGCCTGCTTCGACTTGAGCGCGTACCTCTGTCTCGTAGAGTGCATCACCACGCTGGGCAAACTCTTCTTTGCTATATCGGGGTTGTCGGACTGCCATAGGATTGACCTTGCTGCGACTTAACTCTTCTATTTTAGCTTGGAGGGGCGATCGATCGGATAAGCCATATCTAGCAAGGATTACAGGACGATCGCACACTCTTTAACATTGAGAGCCGATCGATCGAACAATAAGGAATATCGATCGCACCACCCACCAAAACGATCGCCCCCAATTGTACCCACGCACTCAAAAGACCAGCCCACGATCGCTCCTGACTTGGCTCTAACAAGTTCATTGTAATACTTTCTCGATCGTCGATCGTATAAGCCTTATCTAGCAAGGATTACAGGACGATCGCACACTCTTTAACATTAAGAGTCGATCGATCCATAAGGGATACCGATCGCGCACAACAATCGGGAAGGTTGAACCATTCACCAAGAGAAATGTTAGTGAAAGAAATGTTAGTGAAACGAGTTCGTTTTCTTGGGATTTACGCACCATTGTTATCGCGCCAGCCTTCGATAATAGCTATCGCTACATTAAGGTAGGGATTATCGAGAAACTCCGCAAGAGCAGTTTTGCCACCAGATTGAAGCGCCTTTACAGCCCGTTGCTGGAGTGTTGGAGCAATAGCGGCGGAGACGAAGGCTTGTCGATCAACTTCAGTAGCAGTCGGATTGGTTTGCTCCAGAATCTTAAGAAGCTTTTGAATCTCCGTCGCAGCCTCTGCAAGAGACTGCTTTTCAGGCGAGGTGTAAATATGCTGGTTAGCTTGCTGGCAAGCATCATCGTTAACTTGATTAGCAAAGTTAGCGATATTAGCTCCATGCAGGTTATTTACAATTTTAGATGATTCTTTCTCTGCCATTGTTCTAATAATTCCTATGAAGCTCGTGTTGTTTTGACGTTGAAATTCTAACTGCTCTTGGTACAGTGTAACAATCTGTTCATCTTTAGCTTTTAAATCAGCGTTATAGCGCTGCTCTTGAAGCTGTAACTTCATTCCGTAAAGTTCTTTGATTCGGCTCTCAATAGCTTCTTTAGATTCTCCTGAGTTCACTTCTAAACGAATGATAAAAGTAGAACCTTTTCGTTCCATGCCCTGAATAGAAATATCTTCTTCAGGTCTTTCTCCATGTAATTCTTGAAATGATGCAAAAAATGCTTGCCAGTCAATACCGTTGGTAAAAGTTAAATCTATTGTTGCTTGAGCGCTAGCTAGAACTCTGAACCTTTGATTAAATTCACCTAGTGCGAATATACTGTTTGTATCGACTGGGAGACGTTCTGTGAAAGTTTGACTTTCTATATCCCATGTACGATAAATATAGTCGCACTGAAGCTCATCTAAGCAGGTTGAACTGTTGAGCTGCCAGTCATGAATACAGGCTCCCGTTAGTCTAGCTTTTTTGAAGTTTGCACCAAATACATGACTCCCGTAAAGATTACAGAGTGTGAGATTAGCTTCGCTTAAATCTGTTTCGCTAAGGTCTGCTCTGATCAGAGCAGAAGACATGAAATTTGTACATGTGAGATTTGCTTGTCTGAGATTTGCAAAGAGAAGATTTGAGTTACTGAGGTTTGCTTTATTGAGATTTGCTCCACTTAAGTCCGTTGAGCTAAGATTTGCTGCAATTAAGTTCACACCACTAAGGTCTGCTTGAATTAGCTTCGCATTACGAAGGTTAGCTTCACTGAGATTCGCTCCACTAAGGTCTGCGTGAGTTAGGTTAGCATTAAGAAGATTCGCTCCACTAAGATCTGCTCCACTAAGATTTGCATTTGTAAGATTTGCATTTGTAAGATCTGCTCCACTAAGATTTGCTCCGCTGAGATCGGCTACAGTTAGATTCGCCCCGATAAGGTTAACTCCACTAAGATCTGCCTCGCTGAGATCGGCTCCACAAAGGATTGCATCATTGAGGTTTGCTTGACTGAGGTTTGCCCTACTGATGTCGGCTTCTCTAAGATTAGCAAGTACGAGTTTAGCTTTACTAAGATTAGTTGATACAAGTTTAGATTGGCTAAAGTTCACCTCACTAAGGTTGGTTTCACTGAGGTCAGCTTCACTGAGATTAGCTTCGCTGAGGTTGGCATACATCAGTGATGCGTGCTTGAGGTTCGCTTTACTGAGATTGGCAAAAATGAGATTAACACTAAATACCCGATTTCCAGTTAGATTAGCTCCACTAAGATTAGCTCCACTAAGATTAGCTCCACTAAGATTAGCTCCAATAAAACTGGCATTGCTAAGGTCTGCTCCACTAAGGTTAACCATACTCAAATTGAATCCACCAAGACCTTCCCCACTAAGGTTCGACATACTAAGATCCACTGTCACAGTAGAATTTTTCTCTCTCCAATGATTCCAAGCTTCGTTCCCTTGATTTAGTATGTTCAGTTTTTCTAAATCTGCCATAGCTTAATATTTTCCTCTACTTTAATTTCACGTATTGCAAGCAACTTAAAATATTCAAAATTTTGTATTAGTTTGCAGTCTAAATATCTCTGATTATACGTAGAAATACTGAACCTGTCAGCCAAATCGATCGAAAAAAGAATTATTCTGCCGCGTTTTATAACGCTCGCCTCAAAAACCGATCGAATAATCTGCATCTTGTCACTCGCTAAAAGCACCAAAAACTATTGATAGAAAGGGTTCAATCACACCTTACTTAGCTGTCGTAGCGCTAGTCGATCGGGCAAGTCTTTCAGGAGGATACTTTTCTGGATACTTCTGACGCACTGCCAACTCAAGCAAAAACGATGCCAAGTTAGCTCTTGGTCTACCTTCCTCGTCCGCCCATCGCTGGAGATCGGCTGCTACTTCATCAGGAATGTTAACGCTGAATTTCGACATATCTGCCTGAGATTCTTGTGCCATCTGAATTTTAACCTCTGCATCTCATTAATCATTCAAAAGATCTTCAAGAGAACTTGACAGAATCTAATTAGATTCTATAGTATCCCTATTAGATTATACAAATCGCACAAAACCCACAATGAATACCGAGTACCGAACCCTGTGGAGCGAGGTCAGCACGATCGTCGGGAATCTTGTCCCCACCTCAACCTTTAGATATTGGATTTCTGAAGTTTGCCTATTGCCGCTAAAGCAGACCTACACCGAATCTGAAGCCTTTTGGATTCGCGAATGGGCAAAGACCTACATCCAATTTCCGCGCCGATCGCCCAAAGCCAAACTCGCCTTCCACCAACGCATGAGAGAACAAGCCTCATAGCCCAAAAGCCCACCGCACCGGAGAACCCAAACCATGCAAAAGCTCACCCCTGAACAAAAACAAAAACTCACCGAATCCGCAAACCCAGAAGAAACCCCCAACGAAACCCCCGATCCCCTCGTCCTCATTCTCCAAACCGCCAAAGCCAAACAGCAAGCCCAACTCGACGATCTCCAAACCACGATCGATGCCCTCTCCGAAGACTTCGCCACCCGCGCCGCCGCGATCGTCGAAACCGGATTACGCAACTCCTACCAACTCGCCCGCCAAAAAATCGGCGCGATCGACATCCGTTTTTTCGACCTCGGGGAAACCCTCCCCACCGCTTCCCCACTCCAGCTTCCAGAGGCAACCCCATGATGCACCCCTGGCTCGATCGCGCCCTCGAAAACCCCACCGGAACCGCCATCGCCCTTCTCAGCAGTGCCGCGATCGTCACCGGACTGGGCATCGGCATCCATCGCGGAGCCTTCAACCCCGACCCACTCCAACAACAACTCGAAACCAAACAACAAAACCATGCCCTCCAAAAACAATCGATCGCCCTCGCCAACGATCGCTTCGACGCAGGCTGCGAAGGCGTTTTCTACCTAAAACCCGGCAGCAGCACCTACCAACCCCTCACCGAAAACGTCGGCGTCCTCTCCGGCGAATACTGGCAACGCTGGAACAAAGCCAAACTCAAACCAAAACCCAATCCCACCGACTATCTCCCCGCCGGAACCACCGTCTGCGACGCCTACGGAAACGTCGGCATCCTCATCCCAGACCCCAAAAAAGGACATGCGATCGTCTCTGATTTGCTAAATACACCCGATCGCAACCGCATCACCGCCATGATGAACCGCTACCCCACCGCCCACCGCCCACAAG
>JAAFJU010000002.1 GCA_013298165.1 Synechococcales cyanobacterium bin31.maxbin.ball.101
CTATCAGTCCAAGAGTGCAAGTGCCGAAGTGATGGATCACGTGCGTCAGCTTCTGGCGCAGGGTTATCGCATTGGCACCGAGCACGCGAACAAGCGTCAATTTCAAAATGGTGGATGGAAGACCTGTGCTCCCATTCAAGCCACTTCCGAGTCAGCGGTCCTCGGTGAACTTCAGAACTGTCTGAACGATCACAGCGGTGAATTCGTCCGGCTCATCGGCATTGATCCGAAAGCCAAAAAGCGCGTTCTCGAAAAAATTATCCAACGCCCCGACCAAGCGCTCACTGTGGGCAGTTCGGCGGGTAACTATAGCAATGGCTCCTCCAATGGCAGTTCCAGCTATAGCGCTCCTGCTGTCAGCTACAGCAGTCCCTCCACGGACTCTGGCGTCAACGCTCAGATTCGCCAAGTGGTTAACCGTGGCGGACGTATTTCTGTGGAATACGCCAACAAGCGTCAATTCCAAAATGGCGGCTGGCAAACAGGTGGTTTCCTCAGCGGCTCGAACGAAGGCAGCATTTTGTCGGCTTTGAACCAGTTCCTTGCGCAGCACGCAGGTGAATATGTCCGCGTTGTCGGCGTTGATCCAGTCGCTAAAAAGCGCTTGATGGAAACGATCGTCCAACGCCCCGGCCAATCCGCTTCCGTCAGCAGCAGTGGTCCATCGGTTCCCGTGAATTCGGTTGCTTCGAGCCAGTTTACGGCCCCTTCAGTGAATGCAGATTTGGCTAGCCAAGTGCAGCAATTGCTGAATCAAGGTGCTTCGATCGGCCTTGAATTTGCTGATCAGCGTCGTTACCGTGCTTCGTCTTGGAGTACTGTCCCCACGATGTCCGGTCGCAGCGCAGGCGATATCGTCAGCACCATCAATCGCTTTGTTGCAGAGCATCCTAGCGATTATGTGCGGTTGATCGGGGTTGATACCCGCGCCAAAAAGCGTCTTGCTGAAATCACGATCAGTCGTCCTGGTGGCAAGGTTTCTGCGCCGACGGCGAGTTACAGTGCTCCAGCACCTACTGCTTCTAGCAGCTACAGTTCCAATGGCAACTCCAACGCTTCTAGCAGCAATGGACTGAATGCTCAAGCAGCGGACCATGTTCGTAACTTGGTGCGATCGGGCCACAAACTGACTGTGGAATTCGCCGATGTTCGTCGCTACAAGATCAACTCCTGGCAAGTTGCAGGTGTGGTCAAGGCTAGCAATGAATCCGGTGCCTTGGATCAAGTGAAGTCGATCGCCAGTGAGTATGCAGGTTCTTACCTCCGACTGATTGGAACCGATGGTTCTAAGCGTCGCGTTTTAGAAGCCCTGATTCAAAAACCCTAAGAGATTAGCGGTTTTATAACCTCAATCGTGGGCTTCGGCTCCGCTCAGCCCACAGGATTTTGACTCTGCTCAGCCCACTAGACTCTGAATCCAGGATTGAGTTTGGCCTTTAGCCCTACTTCATTATCTAGATTCTGTGTCGAGGGCTGAGCGGAGTCGAAGCCCGATCGGGAATTCCAACTGTTCGCTGGATGTTTTGATGTTTCCTCAGTCTCTTAACTTTCAGCCTGTCAACACCGAGCAATATTGCACGAGTGGCGATGTGACTATTTTTCCCGGTGCCGCGATCGCACCGGGCGTTTTGTTGCAGGCGGATGTGGGGAGTCGCATTGTGATTCGGGCGGGGGTTTGTATTGGACTCGGCTCTGTGATTCATGCAAGTCATGGCACCATCACGATTAATGACGGCGCAAATTTGGGTGCAGGCGTGTTGTTGATTGGGGATGTGACGATCGGGGCCAGAGCTTGTCTCGGTTCGGCAGTCACCGTTATTAATAGTGCAGTGGCAGCGAGAGCCATTTTAGAATCCGGTTTAGTGGTGGGCGATCGCTCTAGAAGAGAGTCGATCGATGACATCCTTGACGACATTCCAATGAATTCAGATCAGCAAAAATCCGATCCAATTCCTACAGTTGCTGACTCGTCCCAAACCAGCAATGGATTCCATAGCCCAAACAATTCTGCTCATCCGATCGTTTCTACCTTTAAATATCCCGAAGAACCGAGTCTCGACATTACTGCTCCTGGCATCGTCCTCGACAACTCCGGTAAACCTTGGCAAACCTGCGACCCGAACCCTTGGGATCCCACCGATCGCCCCCCCGGCGAAACCACTTGCCAAATCACCAGCAAACCCAAAGATCCAACGCCCTACAATCCAGACTTATTCTCCAGCCACGCCAACGCCTCCCCCTATCCGCCCTACCCCCAGAACCCACCCCTCTCCACCGAAACGGTCTCCTCCTTCAAGTATCCCGAACCGATTTCCTATGGCATTCCCCCAGTGACAACTCCAGAAGTCACTGAGGCAGAACCGATCGAAGAACCCGCCACACCGTCAGAACCCAAACCCGTCTACGGCCAAGACTACGTTAATCGAATGCTGGGTAAACTCTCTGGACACTAGATTGAGTGCCGAGGGCTGAGCAGAGTCAAAACCCTTATAATAGAACGATCGCGTTCTGTCTTCTCTATGACTCAACTGCTATCCAATGCTGAAGAATTAACGGCCAAAGCCATCCGGGCCGGAGCGGAGACCCAGGAAGAACTGGAAAAGTTCTACGAAAAACTTGAAACCTATGGTCAGGAGCTTGAAGAAGAAGATCCTGAGAGATTCTTCGATGGAGAAATCGACATCAGCCACTTGGTCATTGAGGACGACAAGCCCGTGGACAATTTTCAATCTGCCCAACAACAACGGCTCTTTGTCGATGCCATTTGTAGTTCCAAAGCCGTTCCAAAGCCGTTTCTAGCAGAAGCGAATGTGGGATTGTTTCATTATATTAAGAGCCAAGCGATCGTCCCGGACATGTTGCTCAGCATCGGCGTCCAGCGTGCGGAGGATTGGACCGTTCGTCAGGCGCGATCGTACCTGATCTGGGAGTTGGGCAAAGCTCCCGATGTCTGTATTGAAATTGTCTCCAACAAAGAAGGAGACGAAGTCGGTCTCAGCCAGAGGTCGAAACAAAAAGGCAGAAAATACACCAAAAAAGATCGCTATGCCTTGGTCGGTGTTCCTTACTATGTGGTCTTCGATCCGCTCCAGCAGTTACAAAATGAAGCCGAAATGAATGGCGCATTGGCGAGGGTCTGGACCTTGACGGAAGGTCGTTATGTCGAACTCACTTCCAAAGCTGGCCTCCAAAACGTCGGGGACATGATCTGGCTAGAGACCGTAGCGCTAGGTCTCACGCTTTGGGAGGGTTGTTTTGAAGATGACATCTCACGGCTTTGGCTGCGGTGGTGCGATCGGAATGGCCAAGTTCTCCCCACAGGTGCAGAAGGCATGGAACTCGAACGTCAGCGGACGGATGCCGAAACGGTTCGGGCTGAAGCTGAAAAAGAGCGGGCTGAAGCCGAAAAACTGCGAGCCGATCGTCTGGCCGAGAAACTTCGCGCCTTGGGCATTGATCCGGATAACGATTCTTAGGGTTCAAATCCTCGATACTCTTTGAATGGTCACAGACGATCGTGAAGCCTAATAAATTCGCGAGGTAGAATAGTGTCCCAATACTTCCTGGCCCCATCGGACCAAATGTTCAGTGCCTTCAATCATCAATAAATAGTGACCCCGGTTGAGATGATGACGGAAAATACTGGCTGCCGTCCCTTCACCAAAAATCCCCACAAGCCAACCGACCACCGCACCGATCGTCAGACAAATCCCCCCCAGCACCGGAATCAGCAACAATCGCGGGTTCAATTGAAGCACCTGACTTAAATCCGTATTGCAGATCAGCTCCAATACACAACCCGCCGCAATTCCCATCGCCCCCGCTAGCAATCCCCAATTAATCGCCTTACGAAACGCAATCTGCCTCGGTCTCAATAATCCGATCCGATCGGGACTGCTATAGCCCTGACCGACGATCGCCACATTCTCAGGCGAAATCCCATGGTAATTCAGCAACCGATAGGCTTGAAACGCCGACATTTCATCCGGGAGGACGATGACTGCTAGATGAGTTTGCCTAGGAGCCAGACCATTCTTATTTATGAGTCGTCTGATCACGTCGTTACTGCCTGCTCGAACTAGGATTTATACTCTTTAGCTTAATCATTAAATCCAAGAGCCGAACGAATCTACCAGTGAATTTAATGATTATTTGACAATCGAATGCCCTACTGTATCTGTACCATTAGATCAGATAACTTGAAATCTTCTATTTGGGTGATGTTATGCCTCCTCGGTGGTCTCGTGTTCCAACCCGTAACGATCCAGATTTTCGTCGCTTAGACGATCGGATGACCTTCGCAACCCACGTCGCGGCCTTTGTAGCGTTTAACTCGGGGGTCTGGTTTTTTAAATTACTCAAACAATCTGATGCAACCTGGCCGCTGTACTTAACAGCTATTTGGGCCGCCATCTTTTTTGGTCATGGGATCTATGTCTTTGTGATTGCGAAATATGAAGATCTCCCTAGTTCGGACGGTTAAGCTATGAACGTTAATCAAGTGGTCGAGCAACTCGCCGCAGATATCGGCGATCGGGTTTACATCGATGTAGCAAAGTGGCACTTGTATCTCAAAGATGCCAAGTTACATACGGGGCTTGCTGAATCCTTTTTACCGATGTGCGAGTCCGGGAAAATCGATGAAACCGCTGTCAAAACCACGTTGGCTGGGGTCAAAGTCAAACTCGGCGGCGGCAAACAAGAATTGTCGCTTGCTGACTTGATTCCCGCTGCTGTTGTCGGCGATTTGGTCCGAATCTTAGAGGACTGCGCTCGATCGCTTTAACCCGATCGAACTCCCAGCCGGACTTCGACTCCGCTCAGTCCTCTAAATCTCTAGCCGGACTTCGACTCCGCTCAGTCCTCTAGACCCCGAGTCGAGGGCTGAGCGGAGTCGTAGTTTACGTCCTTAGGGACTAGCCCGTTTCACCCCAAGCCCCGGACGATCGCTCGGAATCAGTCGTCCGTGGACTAGGGTTGCACCTTCAAAGGGATCATTGGTGAGATTTAAATGGCTATCGAGATCGAGGTGATCCGCCAGCGGAGCTAAGTGAGCTAGTGCCGTATTCATTAACGTACTGTCCGAATAGCAGCCAAACATGACTTTCAACCCGTGAGCGCGGGCGGTGTGAATCATTTTGATCGCTTCACTGAGACCGCCGGATTTATTGAGCTTGATATTGATCCCATGGACCCGATCGCTCAACGCTGGAATATCTTGGCTCGTCCAACAACTCTCATCGGCAAAAATGGGTAGCGGCGATCGCTCATACAGCGGCAGCAAATCTTTTTCTAATCCAGGGGCGATCGGTTGCTCGATGTAGGTCACACCCTGCTCTGCTAGCCAATCCGCCATATGCAACGCCTGGGACAGATCCCAGCCGCCATTGGCATCGATACTAATGGACTGAATCCGGGGTGCGGTTGCCTTCACTGCTGTGAACATGGCTTTGTCGGCTTCAATGCCCAGGGGCGATCCCAGTTTGACTTTCAACACCTGAAGCTCGGGGATCTGAGTCATCCAGTCGCGGGTGCGGGTTTGGGCGGCGGCGGGTGAGCTGATGCCGATCGTCACCGCCGTGGGGTGAATTCGATCGCAGTCCAGCCCCAAGATCGCATACAGCGGCAAATTTAGCGCCTTCCCAAACCAGTCATACAGGGCTAAATCTAAGCCAGACCTAGCCGCAGAGGGCAGTGCTATATCCAACCCATCTAACAAACTCTCGATTTTTTGGCGTTCGGTGGGATGGTAGGGCTGGAGGAGGGGGGCCACCTTCTGGAGGGCGCGGGCGATGTCGTCTGTGGTTTGGGTTTGGGTGCCGATGCTGAACGGTGAGGCTTCTCCCCAGCCTTCAATGCCATCATGCTCCACCCGCACAAAAAGATTGGTACTTTGCGCTGTGGTGCCCCGGCTGATGGTTAAGGCAACGCGCTTTTGAACGGTGAAGGTCTGGAGATGGATTTTCATGGAGCGACTCAAACGATTGGGTTAATTTTAAAACATGCAACCCCGATCGTTTTGGATTTTGAGACATGAAACGCGATTCAATTTTTTACAAACTCTTTGCCCAGTCACCCAGAAGCCTTTTTGAATTATTGCCCTCGCCTCCGAAAGAGGCTGATGTCTATCGGTTTGATTCAGTCTCCGTCAAGGAACCGAATTTTGCGATCGATGGCGTCTTTTTGCCACCGAGCGACAAACCCGGCATCGTCTATTTTGCAGAAGTTCAGTTCCAGCGTGATCCGATTCTCTACGAGCGCCTCTTCGGAGAATCACTGCTGTACTTCTACCGCAATCGCCAACGTTTTACAGACTGGCAGGCGGTGCTTATTTATCCTCGCCGATCGACCGAACAAAAGGATACCTTGCCCTACGATTGTCTGCTGGACAGCCGCCATGTCACTCGGATTTATCTCAATGAACTGGGACCGATCGATGATCTTCCCTTGGGCCTTGCGCTCATGGTTCTCACGATTCAGACGAAGAAAAAAGCTCCCGAAGTTGCTCGAAAATTACTCGATCGTGCCCAGCGTGAACAGATCCCATCTGAAGCTCGCCGTGACATCATAGGAATGGTAGGAACGATTATTTCCTATCGGTTTAACAACTTAAATCTGAGAGAGGTTGAAGCCATGATTGCAAGTTCATTCAGCGAAACCCGCGTTTATCGAGATGCCAAAGAGGAAGGCCGTCAAGAAGGAGCCGAGATGACCCAGAGATCACTTGCTCTAGGGATGTTGGCGGAGAAAATCCCTGTGGAGACGATCGCCCGTATCACCGGATGGACGATTGAAGACCTGCAATCTCTTGAGAAAGAAGCCAAAAAGACTAAGACTAAAAAAGCTAAGACAACTAAAGCCAAAGCCTAAACCGATCGTCGAAGCCGTTCAATGGCGCTCACATAGCTCGGGACTTCCTCGCCCAAGGTTTCGCAAGCCAACCGATCGCAGTCGATTAAGTCGTCCCCCCAGAAGATTCGATCGCTCTTCACCTTATCTCCCTTGTCCGGCTTCCAGTCGCGACTCAGCAAGCGCTGGTCCGCATCAATCACCGCCCCGTCAAACAGATGGCCGATCGTAAAATACACGTCCTGTAAGACTAACGGCACCGAGGGGCGATGGAGTTGTCCTCGTGAATTGGCGCTGCGGGCTTTGTACTTCGATCGGGGGAAAAGCCCGTAGAGATTTTTCAGTGAAGCCGAAATTAAAACCTCATCTTTGAGAATCGTACGTTTGAACGTCCCCAGCGAAATTCGGCAATCGACTTCCTGAAGTAACTTCGGTGCCCACATGGTTTTAAATCGGACAGGGGCGGGCGATCGGTTCTCGTATTCGATCATCTCCAAGTCGTCCGCGTCTAAAATCTGCATTCCCTCATCCAAAACCGAATAGACCCCATGTTTGGCCACAATGTCCTTCAAGTTAACGGGAGAACAGACCCCTTCGACGATCAAGATCTCCGCTGTGGGATTGATTTCGCGTAGAGCTTTGAGGGTGCGATCGAGAATTCCTAAACTCACCGTGACAGGTGCGGCGACCGGATACCCAAGATTGGGCTTGAGCAAAATGCGCTTTGCAGTACGTGCTAAATCAGGCGGTGTATAGCAAAAGGAAGAGGTTGACGTAACTTGTGCTGACATGAATCACCTAACGATCGCATTTTGACGTATATTCTATAGGCATTTAAAACCAAATCCGGCTAGCTCATGGGTCGCGTAATTGTAATCACTTCGGGAAAGGGTGGAGTCGGTAAGACCACCACCACGGCCAACATCGGTATGGCCCTTGCACAGCGTAACCGCAAGGTGGTCGTGATTGATGCCGACTTTGGCCTGCGGAATTTAGATCTGTTGCTAGGACTGGAAAACCGAGTCGTCTATACAGCGGTTGATGTCCTGTCGGGCCAATGCCGTCTAGAGCAAGCCCTCGTCAAGGATAAGCGCCGAGGCAACCTCGTACTGCTCCCTGCGGCTCAAAACCGGACTAAAGATTCGATCAACCCGGCTCAGATGCGACAGTTGGTCTCGGCGTTGGGCAAGGTTTTTGATTATGTGTTGATTGATTCGCCAGCGGGGATCGAGATGGGGTTCCAAAATGCGATCGCCGCTGCAACGGAAGCGATCGTCGTGACGACCCCGGAAATTTCTGCGGTGCGGGACGCCGATCGGGTGATTGGTCTGCTCGAAGCCAACAATATTAAAAAATCGGGTCTGATCATCAACCGCATCCGCCCCAAGATGGTGGCGGTGAATGACATGATGTCGGTGGAGGATGTGACGGAGATTCTGGCAATTCCTTTGATTGGGGTTGTGCCGGATGATGAGAAGGTGATTGTTTCGACGAATAAAGGTGAGCCGTTGGTTCTTTCGGGAACGCCGACTCAAGCAGGAAGCGCCTTTGAAAATATCGCTCGTCGAATTGAAGGCGAAAAAGTTGAATTTTTGGACCTTACGGTCAAAGATGGATTCTTATCGAAGATTAAGAGCTTTTTTACGAAGCCTGTTTAAGTTCACCCTGCACTCGCGCCATGTTTATCGAACTCCTTGAAAAATTGTTTCCCAACCTGAACGATCGTAACAGTCGTCAGGAAGTGAAAAATCGTCTACAGCTTGTCCTCGCCCACGATCGATCGGATCTGACGCCCCAAATGATCGAGTCCATGCGGCGCGAGATTTTGGAGGTGGTGTCTAAGTATGTCGATCTGGATGCCGATGCAATGGATTTTGCTTTGGAGAATAGCAGTCGCGTGACCTCCTTAGTGGCGAATCTACCGATTATACGGGTGAAGAAGCCGGAGTTTTATACGGTGAAGGGTGAGGGAATTTCAGAGGAAAGCCCAATGGATGATCTGCCTGAAATTCAAATTGATGAAGCGGCGATCGGGGATTTGCAGCTTGAGTTAGAGGCGGTGAAGCCGACGAATAGTGAAGTCAGCAGTGAAGTTAAGAGTGAGACTGTAGAATCATGATTTCTGGGAAAACAAGATTGCTCGGCGTGATCGGACATCCGATCGGTCATTCGTTGTCGCCTGTGATGCACAATGCGGCTTTAGCTCAGATGGCCAGTAGTGATTTTGTTTATGTTGCGTTTCCCATTGCACCCGATGATTTGAAAACTGCTGTGTGTGGGTTTGAATCGATCGGCGTTGAAGGCTTTAGCGTCACCATTCCTCATAAACAAGCCATCATGTCAGAGCTTGTTCATATTAGTGAACTGGCGCAGGCGATCGGTGCGGTGAACACCGTCTGGAAAATGCCCGATGGCTGGCATGGAACCAATACGGATATCACGGGTTTTATTGCGCCGTTAGTCGAACTCGATTGCGATTGGTCAGAGGTGAATGTTGTTTGCCTGGGTAATGGCGGTGCGGCGCGGGCGATCGTGGCAGGTTGTGCGCAGTTGGGGGTGCGATCGATTCAAGTCGTTGGCCGATCGGTGGCAAAACTTGAAGAATTTCGGCAGAGTTTTCAATCGATCGATTCAATTCGCGATCGGCTCAGCATTCACACTTGGGATGCGATCGACAATCTCTTACCGAACGCTGGACTGATTGTGAATACAACGCCGATCGGGATGGCTCCAAATACAGAAGCTTCACCCCTAACAGCATCGCAGGCGCAGAAGATTCAATCGGGTTCGATCGCTTACGATCTCATCTATACCCCAAGTCCAACGCAGTTTTTGCAACAGGCTCAACAGCAGGGCGCACAGGTGTTTGACGGGTTGGAGATGTTGGTGCAGCAAGGGGCTGAGGCATTGAAAATCTGGACAGGCAGATCGGAGGTTCCGGTGGCGGTGATGCGACGATCGTTGCAAGAAAAGCTAGGGCTACTTTAGAGTCTAGAGAGATCCAAGCGAAGGCATTCGTTAACGATTGCGCGATCGGTATTCGTCAACTACAAATCAATCTGAGTCAGTGTTTCTTGACTCTCAAGAAACTGCTCCGCTTCCGCCTCAAGCATTTCCACTAACTCCGGATCCATAAATTTGTAATCATCCGGAATATTTAAAACCTCTAATCGCTTGTAATTTAAAAGCTGTCGGAACTCCGATCGGAGCCGTTGCTGATGCTTCGGCTCCATCACGAAGATGATGTCCGCCCACTGAATATCTGCTGCCGTCACCGATCGTCTGGCCTTAGGACTGGTGCCTGCCGATCGGACGTTGAGTCCCGGCAGTTTCCGCCAGACGGCTTCTGCGGTGGGACTACGCCACTGATTACGACTACAAATAAACAGAATGTTCATACTTTCTATTTCCTGAGTTTCTCGAATAACTGAAGTTGTCGATTGGGGGATTCAATCATGACAGGCTGATTAAACAAGATGCGCTGATAGATTTCCATCCAGTCTTCACTGGAATCTTGATCGGATAAAAACCGAAATGAGGAAGCAGCTAAATATTGTCGATCGGATTCAAAGGCTAGCCAATGACGTTTTTCAATATCTGCGATCGATCCTGTTGTATTCGATCCCGCAAAAATATCTAAAACCACATCTCCAGGATCTGTTAAAAATCGAATAAAAAACTCCGGTAACTTACTGGGAAAGCGGGCTGGATGGGGTTTAATATCGAGTGCTTTACAGGCTCGAAGATATAGACTATTGGATTCTGAATTGGAAATTTGCAGTAGATTAGAGGGGATTGCACCTCCATTATTCTTACTGAAATTAGCACTGATGTCATGCCCAGAAGGGCGTTTCTTCGGGTCGTAAAACTTCTCTGGATCGTCCAAGAGCTTTTTCATTCGATCGCTATACTCTGTCAAAACGTTCGTTACATCAGACTTCGGAAATTCAGATTTACTAAACCACCAAACCGTATTTACAGAATCTTTGGCTCGAATTTTACGCTTGTTCACCCACTCGATCGGACTCGGTAATTTGGAAGGATTAAACCAATAGAAATCCTCAGCTAAAAAGAATCCGATCTCGTCACAAAAGTGAATTGGAATACGAAAATTATATAAACTACGGACAGGCTTACCCTTCTCATAGGCCCCACCTAAATCCAACACAAAACTTCCATCAGGCTTCAACTTCTGATAGACAACTGTCGCAAATTCACTCAACCATTGCACATAGTTTGCTTGATTTTGATTGCCATACTCCTTTTCCCGCTGGAGTGCAAAGGGCGGACTTGTTAATACCAAATTAATACTCTCATCCGGAAGCTTCTTCAATAATGCCAAAGAATCTCCCAGATAAGCCGCACCCAACTGCGTCCGATAGGCAGGTGCTACACCGATTTTGTTGAGGTCGATCGGGAAATCAATCTGCAATGGAAGGGTCTGGGTAGGCATATCTTCTCCAAAATGCTACTTATAGGCTGTAGACCTATAGTCATCATTTTTTAATTATAAGATGTGATGTCCAATTTTTAAAACCTGTGTTGTCCAACGCTCGAACTCTATTTGCAAAGCGATTGAAAGAGCTTCGTCAATCCAGAGGATTCTCCCAGGAGTCCCTGGCCGATCGTGCTGGTTTACATCGAACCTATGTTGGTTCGGTTGAGCGGGCAGAGCGCAATGTTTCGATCGACAATATGGAACGAATTGCTCAGGCACTAGAGGTTGACATTGCTGAACTTCTACGGAGCGATCGTGAATGAATTCTCATCCAGATAAAGTGATTCTTGACGAACTCTTTCCCTATATCCAGCGGTATCAAGATTTAGCCTTAAAACATGGCATTAATGATATTTTTCAAGATAATGGTGGGAAAATTTTACAGGTATTACTGACGATCGGTTTAGAAAATATTCCAGGTCGGGAAGGTAATGATGCAAAAGATTCAGAAGGCAATGAATTCGAACTAAAATCTCTTAATATTGCTTTAACTAAGAGTTTCTCAACGCACCATCATATTAATCCTCGAATTATTGAGAAATACCGTCAGGTTGATTGGATCTTTGCAGTCTATCGGGGAATTAATCTTCTATCCATATATAAGCTGACACCTGTTGCTTTGGAATATTTCTATCAACGCTGGGAAGAAAAGTGGCATGAGAATGGTGGTAAAGATATCAACAACCCTAAAATTCCACTCAAATATGTGACGGAAAATGGAGAAATGCTGTACTCGGCTGATATAGGTTTGACATAGGTTTGACATAGGTTTGACATAGGTTTGACAGAGATGACACTTGATTTTCGCAATCTCAATACGCTGTGGGCTTCTGTTCTGGTCGAAACGCTTGTGCGCTGTGGCTTAAAAACAGCGATCGTTTGTCCTGGATCTCGGTCTGCGCCATTGACGATCGCCTTTGCCCAGCACCCAGATATTGATGCCATTCCTGTTTTGGATGAACGATCGGCGAGTTTTTTTGCGCTGGGCATTGCGAAACAAACCCATCGGCCTGTGGTCTTAGTCTGCACATCAGGAACCGCAGGCGCGAACTTTTATCCAGCAGTGATCGAGGCGAGAGAAAGCCGAGTGCCGCTTCTTGTCTTGACCGCAGACCGACCGCTAGAGTTGCGTGACTGTAACGCAGGCCAAGCGATCGATCAACAAAAACTATTCGGTGATTTTGTTAATTACTATTGTGAATTAGCTATTCCTGAATTAGATCTGTTGCGTTTACAGTATCTCCGTCAGCGAATCGCTCAGTGCTATCAACATTGTCTCTATCCATCATTGGGTTCTGTTCATATCAATGTTCCGTTGCGTGATCCATTGGTGCCGATCGAAGATCCTGCTGTGATGGATTGGTGCGATCGAATTCCTGCTGATTTCTTCGATCATTTAAACGTACTTGTCAGACCTACGCTTTCCCAGGTTGCGAACCTTCCACCGACAAACCGGGGACTCATTATTGCAGGTGTCGCGCAACCGGAAAATCCGGCAAACTATGCCGCTGCGATCGCTAAGATTGTAAATATCACAGGCTTCCCAGTCTTAGCAGAAGCCATGTCTCCTATTCGTAATTATGTTCATCTTTACGATCGCAACCTTGTTTCAACTTACGATACAATTTTACGTAACTCAGAATTTGCCCAAACCCTAAAACCTGATTTTATTCTTCGTATTGGCGAAATGCCCACGAGTAAAGTTCTACGGCAATGGCTTGAAGCCAATACTATTGAAACCTGGATTGTGGATGAATGCGATCGGTCTCTCGACGCACTCCATGGCAAAACACGAAATGTTCTCACCTCTGTTGTAGCCTTTGCGAATACATTAGAAAAGCCATTGAAAACTCAGGATTCAGCATACTGTGAAGCTTGGGAGTCGGCTGAAACTCAGGTGCGCGGGACGATCGATCGGCTCCTACAATCGGAATCTAATCTCTTTGAGGGTAAAGTCTCTTGGCTGCTATCTCAGATTTTGCCTCCCAATACACCGATGTTTATTTCCAATAGTATGCCTGTGCGCGACATGGAATACTTTTGGAAACCAAACGATCGGGCATGCCAACCCTACATTAATCGCGGTGCTAACGGTATTGATGGTTCATTGTCTACGGCACTAGGCATAGCCCACCAAAACCAGTCGGTGGTTATGTTGACGGGGGATCTGTCGCTATTACATGACACCAATGGCTTTTTAATTCGATCGCACTTTCAAGGGCATTTAACAATCGTGCTGTTGAATAACAATGGGGGTGGCATTTTTGGAATGCTGCCGATCGCCCAATTCAATCCACCGTTTGAAGAGTTTTTCTCCACGCCTCAAAACATTGATTTTGAACAGCTCTGCAAAACCTATCAAGTCGAGTATGAATTAATCAATGATTGGACAGAGTTGTCTGATCGCCTACAAACCCTTCCCAGTCAAGGAATTCGAGTTTTGGAATTGACGTGCGATCGGGTCTTCGATGCCAATTGGCGTAAGGAAAATTTTAGGACGATCGCGCTAAAACCAGGCTAGTTTCGCTATGATTTAGATATCATTTTGTAGGACATTGACTATGACGATCGATTTGGCTTGCCTGTTGGTGTTGGCGTTGTGGTCTTTGGTGTTGAACCACGCCCCTGCGATCGGAAGGATGAGAACCTTAGGGCTGGCCTGGGGTGCGGGAAACCGGGAAGAGACGCCGATGGTGGCGGACTGGATTGGGAGAGCCGATCGGGCACAGCGGAATCACCACGATAATTTGCCGATGTTGGCGATCGTCATTTTAATTGCCCACGTGACGGGAAAACATAATGAAGTGACGGCGATCGCGTCCGTAGTGATGGTGGTGGCGCGCATTGCCCATAGTTTGGTCTACATTGCGGGGATGTCGGTGCGGCCTTTGGCTTACTTGCTCTCGATCGTGGCGATGATTGCGATCGTGCGACAAATTCTATTCTAAAGCTCACAGGCTTTACTCCACAGTCCTCCAAACACGTCGTACTGACGGTTTGGAGGAGAGCGCCATCTATTATGAATTAAGGAACTGCCCTTACTTCTTCTCAACGCCGCAATAGGTATTGAACTCAGTGGCGACTGCCTTTTCATCTTTATCGATCGTCTCTAGGGCTGCTGCCGATTTCTGCAAGTCCTTGAGAGAAGATTCGATCAGTTTTTTGCCCGCTTCATTGGCTTCCACCGTCGTGAACTTGCCCAGGATATCGGCAATTTCGGTCAACGATTTAGAAGCGCCAGAGTAGATGGTCGCTGCCCGATCGCGGTAGCCCACGAGCTTTTCATCTTTTAGGTCAACGGCCTTGACGCTGGTGACGAAGCCGTCCAGTTCTCCCACGAGGGTCTTCACTTTCTCAGACCCTTGCTTTGAAACTTTGCGGAAATCTTCAATGGTTTTGACCTTGCCGCCTTGGGGACTCATTTCCTTACCCACTTCCTCGAACTTCTTACCGAGTCCAGACGCTTTGTTGATCTGGCTAGAAAGCGCATTACATTGAGCCACCTTGGTGGGACCACAGGCCGTTAGAGTAGACCCGGCAAAGGTGACAACAGCGAGAGTTTGGACGATCGAGCGGATTTTCATGAGTTCATTACCATGGCTTGACGAGTGATGAAGGCGCAGGGACTCTCTGAGATTCAGTGAGTCCTTGTAAAATTCTCCTTTAGAGAAAGAGTACCCCTACTATTGATGATCATATCGTAGGGATTTGAAATCCTCCGTAGGGAGTATTCATCTTACTTTATATTCTAAAACTTAGAATTTCATCGCTCACGCTCGGACTCATGCTCGGACGATTGTAATGCTTCTTCCTTGGGGGCTAGTCGCGAGTTCCGTAGAGGCTCGATCGGCGATCGGCTCGGCATTGGCGCGTCGATCGAAAATCACCAGCCAACCTGAATCTAAGTCTAATCGTGCTAAATAGCCATCCAATTGGTCTAACCCTGCTGTCTTTGGATCAGCGCTTTTATCTCGCCAAACTTTCAATTCAATTCCCAGGGTCACATCTCCATATTGCAGACATAAATCCATTCGATCGCGTCCGATCGCATATTCCCGTTCCAATCTGCCACCGCCATTAATCACCCGGTGCAAGAATGCCATCAAAACCAAATGAGGCGCGATTTCATGGTAAGCCGCACTATTTAACAGAGCTTCTCCATGTTGCCGCCAAAAGTTTAAGAATGCCGTCAGGAGAGCCTCAGTATTCAGCGGCCCATCACCATTGAGCCAAGTGGGGCTAATGTGCGGCAAGCTGTCCTGTGGACCTTGTGCCAAAACTCGGGGCAGAACTTCTCGGTAAATGGGATTTGCGATCGTCATTCCACCTGCGGGATCCCGTTTGAGTAAGCCGAGGTCAATGAGATATTGCCGATCGTCATTGGAGGTTTCGCCTAGCGATCGTCCCGCCAACATGGGTTCGATGATGGCTTTGACCCGATTCTCTCTTAATCGTTCGGCAAGGCTATCGAGGTGCGTGTCTTGACGACGAATGAGAATTTCTTTGGCTTGATTGATATGGTCGGGTGTGATTGCAATGGTGGGGTCTTCCACGAGTTCTTCAACGATTTCTTTGGCGATCGCATTGACGAGCCAGGGCTGTCCTTGGGTTAGGTCAAAGGCCAGATTGACGGCATGATCAGTAAAAACTTGTCCGGTGTCGCTGGTGTGTTGTTGATAGAGTTCTCTAACTTCGTCTAAATTGAAATTTCGGAGTGTAATCGATTTTGCTTTGATATTAAAAGGGCTAGCAGTATTGAGTCGTTCGCTGCCACCAGATGCCACTTTGTAATCCCGCACATCTCGTAATCCGATGAGTCCGATCGATTGAGGAAATCCGTCGGGTCGGTTTGGAAAGCCACTCCGAAGCTGTCTCAGGACTGAAATTAGGGCTTCATCTTGTAAGGCATCAATTTCATCGATCAGTAATACCAGAGGCTTAGGTAGACTTCTTGCCCAATCTGCCAAGCCACCTTGAATCCTGGCCCCCGCAGCGGTATCACTCCATGTGGGAGGATGGTATTCCATGGGTAGTTCATATTGTGCCGATTGACGCCAACTGTCCAGGATTGCGGCTTCTGCCTGCCCTGGATTATGTCGAAAGGCAGCACCCACCTCAGTGGAGACGATCAATGCGATATATTGACCGCTTTCCGTCAAACTTTTCGCCAGTGCTAACATGGCAGTGGTTTTGCCTGTTTGTCTTGGGGCGTGGAAGACAAAATAATTTTGCTGGGCGATCAGGCGCGTCAAGCTCGGGAGCCGATCGCCCGTGGGGAGCATATAGTGAATGTCGGATTTACAAGGTCCGGCGGTGTTAAACCAGCGTTGCATTGTAGGGGAGGTTGAGGGGATGGGTCTCTACAGATTCTATACGTTATTCGTCCTCAGTTCAGTTCTTGAGTCGTTTCAGACTAATCAAGCATCGTTCAGGCTCGGACGATCGTAATGTTTCTTCCTTGTGGGCTAATCGCGAGTTCTGTCCGAACCCGATCGGCGATCGGTTCGGCATTTGAGCGTCGATCGAAAATCACGAGCCAGCCTGAATCTAATTCTAATCGTGCTAAGTAGCCATCTAATTGTTCTAGCCCTGCTGTCTTTGGATCAGCGCTTTTATCTCGCCAAACTTTCAATTCAATTCCCAGGGTCACATCCCCATATTGCAAACATAAATCCATCCGATCGCGACCGATCGCATATTCTCGTTCCAAACTACCGCCACCATTAATGACTCGATGCAAAAATGCCATTAAAACCAGATGAGGCGCGATTTCATGGTAGGCGGCACTATTGAGCAACGGCTCTCCATGTTGTCGCCAAAAACTCAGGAAAGCGGTTAGGAGCGCGTCTGTATTTAAAGTTCCTTCAGGGGTTAGCCAAGTTGGCATAATCTGCGGAAGAGAGGCGGAAGGCGTGACGGTGAGAACTCGGGGTAGGACTTCGCGATAAATTGGGTTGGCGATCGTAATTCCCCCTAAAGGGTCCATCCGACACAGTCCTAAATCCAAAACAAATCGAATATCGTCGTTCGGAACATTGCCTAATTCCTGTCCGGCTAGCATGGGTTCAATAATGGCTTTGACCCGATCTTCTCGCAGTCGTTCCGCTAGGCTATCGAGGTGCGTGTCTTGACGACGAATGAGAATTTCTTTGGCTTGATTGATATGGTCGGGTGTGATTGCAATGGTGGGGTCTTCCACGAGTTCTTCTACGATTTCTTTGGCGATTGCATTGACGAGCCAGGGCTGACCTTGGGTTAGGTCAAAAGCTAGATTGACGGCATGATCGGTAAAAACTTGTCCGGTGTCGCTGGTGTGTTGTTGATAGAGTTCTCTGACTTCTTCTAAATTGAAATTTCGGAGTGTAATCGATTTTGCTTTGATATTAAAAGGGCTAGCAGTATTGAGTCTTTCGCTGCCACCAGATGCCACTTTGTAATCCCGCACATCCCGTAATCCGATGAGACCGATCGATTGGGGGAATGCATTGGGACGGGTGGGAAACCCATTACGAAGCTGCCTCAGGACTGAAATGAGGGTTTCATCTTGCAAGGCATCAATTTCATCGATTAGCAGGACTAATGGCTTCGGTAAGCTAAGTGCCCAATTTGATAATCCGACTTGAATCCGTGCTCCTGCATTCGCATCACTCCAAGCGGGAGGATAAAACGCCTCAGGCAGTTGAAATTCAGCCGCTCGTCGCCAAGTATCGAGCATGGCACGTTCGGCTTGCCCTGGATCGTGCCGGAAAGCCGCCCCGACTTCGGCAGAAACCATCAGGGCGATATACTCCCCACTTTGGGTCAGCTTTTGCGCCAAGGTCAGCATTGCAGTGGTTTTGCCTGTTTGTCTTGGGGCGTGGAAGACAAAATAATTTTGCTGGGCGATCAGGCGCGTCAAGCTGGGGAGCCGATCGCCCGTGGGGAGCATGTAGTGAATGTCGGATTTACAAGGTCCGGTGGTATTAAACCAGCGTTGCATGGGAAAGGCACGGGGATGGAGATGTCCCTAATTTATCATGCGATTTATCATGCGGGCTGGGAGATTGAAAATCCCCAGCCTTTGAATCGTTAGGCAATCGTTAGGTTTTTGGCATGGGGACATCGCAGGCGGCGCTGACTCGACGCATGATGCTGATTTCTTGGGGTTTGATTTCTTCATCTAAGTTTTCCATTTCCCGAAGAAACCCTAGAGCTTGGGTCATTTGCGCCATGCGAGCTTTGTGTTCACGTTGCAATCGGGCCATGCGATGGCCTTCTCCCTCAAATGGGGTTCCCGCAACATCGACGCGGCCATAGTTCATATCCATCTTGAAGGGTTGAGGTGAGGGCGCGATCGAATCACTGCTTGCCACAGGTGTCGTTTCGCTCATGCTGCCGCCCGATCGCATGGACATTTCAGTAATGCCTGCACCGGGTGCTAACGTTCGGATGGAGTTAATGCCTTTACGGAGGATGTTCGATCGTTGGATGTGAAGGAACAGTAGATTGTTTTGGTACACGCCGATGAGCTTGTCGCTAATCTCTTGGTTTTGCAGTTCACTGATTAATGGATCAACTTCTTGAAGAATTCCTTGCACAGGTGCTGTGATTGCTAGAACCCGTTGATTCAGCTCTGCGGGTGTTTTTGGGGCTTTCTGAGCGGTGGGAATTTTAAGCTCGGCTGACTTTTTCCAGACGGCATTGATCTTGTTGACGTTTTCGACCAGTTTATTGCACTGAGCTTTTTTCTGAAACGAGCAAGATTGGAGTAACAGCGTCAGAGACAGGGCGCTGATGGTTAGAACGTTCGATCGTCTTGGCATAGAGATTCCCGGCAATCAGAAGGGCGCTTAAGGGTAAATATTTGACCTATCCTTCCCAAAAAAGTTCGATTTCTACCATTTTAGTCGGTTCATCCGATCGACTGAGTGAACCCGTTGAGTGCGGTGTGATTCACGATTTCCCTTCCTGGAGGCTTCGCCAACGTCCCAGTGAAGCGGTAGAGTATACAAGTCCTCTTGCGGCATCTAGCATGGTTACAGATTATTTGGAACGCATTTTGACGGCGCGGGTCTATGATGTCGCGCAAGAGTCCCCCTTGGAAGTTGCGCCAAACCTTTCTAAGCGTCTCAATAATACTTTGCTGTTGAAGCGTGAAGACATGCAATCCGTGTTTTCGTTTAAGCTGCGTGGAGCCTATAACAAAATGGCGCAGTTAACCCCTGAACAGCTTGCGAAGGGCGTCATTGCGGCCTCTGCGGGGAACCATGCGCAAGGCGTTGCACTGGGGGCACAGCGACTGGGGACGGTGGCCACGATCGTGATGCCTGTGACGACGCCACAATTGAAGATTGATGCGGTAATTGCGCGGGGTGGAACCGTTGTTCTCCATGGTGAATCCTATAATGATGCCTGTGATTACGCAAAGACATTAGAACTTGAAAAAGGGTTGACGTTTATTCATCCGTTTGATGATCCCGATGTGATTGCGGGTCAAGGGACGATCGGGATGGAAATTCTTCGCCAATCCCGTCAACCAATCCATGCGATTTTTATTGCGATCGGTGGAGGTGGTTTGATCTCTGGCGTGGCGGCTTATATTAAACGATTGCGTCCTGAAATTAAGATCATTGGCGTTGAACCTGTGGATTCTAATGCGATGCAGCAATCCTTGAAAGCTGGACACCGTGTGAATTTGCCCCAGGTTGGATTATTTGCGGATGGGGTGGCGGTGAAGGAAGTCGGGGTGGAAACGTTTCGGCTCTGTCAGCAATATGTGGATGACATTATTTTGGTCGATACCGATGCGACCTGTGCGGCGATTAAGGATGTCTTTGAAGATACGCGATCGATTTTAGAGCCTGCGGGGGCGTTGGCGATCGCGGGGGCAAAAGCCTATGTTGAGCAAACTGGGATTGTGGACCAAACTCTGGTAGCGATCGCCTGTGGGGCGAATATGAATTTCGATCGGTTGCGCTTTGTGGCGGAACGGGCGGAGCTGGGAGAGCGGCGGGAGGCGATTTTTGCGGTGACGATTCCGGAGGAGCGGGGGAGTTTTCGCAAGTTCTGTGAATGTTTAGGGAAACGCAATATTACGGAATTTAATTATCGAATTGCAGATGCGACGAAAGCCCATATTTTTGTGGGGCTTCAAATTACGAGTCGCCAAGATGCGACGATGATTCGGGAAGCGTTTGAGGCGCAGGGGTTTCGGGCGATCGATTTGACGGATGATGAGTTTGCGAAGTTGCATTTGCGGCATATGGTGGGGGGACGATCGCCGTTGGCGGAGCACGAGTTGCTCTATCGTTTTGAGTTTCCGGAGCGTCCGGGGGCGATGATTTTGTTTTTGAATTCGATGAGTCCGAATTGGAATATTAGTTTGTTTCATTATCGGAATCATGGGGCGGATTATGGACGGATTTTGGTGGGGATGCAGGTGCCGCCGTTGGAGATGCCCGAGTGGCAGGCGTTTTTGGAGACGTTGGGGTATCAATATTGGGAGGAGACTTTGAATCCGGCTTATGGGTTGTTTTTGTGATCGGGTGTTTGGGGTTGGTTGGTTTTTTGGCCGGGTGCGTTGCTGCGCTTAACGCACCCTACGGTTGGGGGTTCGATCGGGAATTTGGGAAACATAAAACCAAATCTATATTCCGATTTTTATGCTTAAACAGCTTACAAGACTGGTGATTCCACAGGAGACTCAGACGCCTCTGTCTGCGGCGGAGACTTGGGCGATCGCGGCTAGTGCGTTGCTCACGGTGCTTAATTCTGGGAGTCATACGACGCTGTCGTCTACGCCGAGAGTGGGACCGAGACTTTGGAAAATGGCGCTGAAGCAATGGTGGGGCATTGAAGATCGGGAAGATGCGATCGACCAAATTCAACGCTTGATGGCTGAAGGGCATCGCGTCGGTATGGCCGAACAGTTGGGGCATGAACCCCTGTCTTGGGATTTGAGTCGGGCGATTAATATTGTGCGGTGGTGCTATGGGTCGGAGTATTTCTCTGAATCTGAAAGTCGCACCATGATCATGGATCTCGCTCGTCCCTTGCAACAGCGTTATCAATCTTGGGCAGAACTCGGGACGGATTATGTGGCCGGACATGATCTTTGGAAAGGGGGACCCGGTGAGGATGTGGATGATGCCCTCGCACAGTTGCTTGACCCAAACAATGCCGATAGTCCCTGGAATACCATTCCTTGGAATACGGATTTAGGTTAGATTTGACGATCGTGGAACCGATCGCCCTCGATCGGCTCCACTGTTACAAATTGAATAGAAATACATTCCCAACAGGGATACGGTAGAGTGAAAGCAGTGCGTTATGTGCGTTATGCCTGCTAATCACGGAGTCTCTATGGAAACCCAATTCACCCCTTCAACGATCGAGTCTCAAATCGAGCATCAAAATGTCCCCGTTGCGCATCGTGGGTTGCATGACTTCCTTTATAGCTCCGATGGTGAACATGCTGCTGGGGTAAAAGCAACGATCGCAGTCCCGACGGAAGATACCATCATGACCCTTCAGGATTGGTTTGAAGTAACGGGGGATGTCAAGGTGGCAGGCGTGTATGGGGTGTTGGATTGCGATCGGCAATTGCAATATGTGAATATTTCCCGCAATGTGTCACTTTCATTACGCAGTCACCAAGCACAACTGGGATCGGAGCTTTGTGCAAGTGTGCGAGTGTTTCCTTTCCGATCGCCTAAACGAGATGAAATGATGGCGGTGCAAACGAATTGGATTGCGGAAAATGGTACCGTGCCGATCGGGAATCAAGATAATGATAATCCCTGGGCAAATGCCACGGGAGCGGCTGCGATCGCGGCCATGACTCCCGCAGAACGCAGTGCTTATGAAGAAAAGAAACTTAAACTGCGCAGTGCTATGGCGGATTCAACTCTAAATCGGGAAAAAGCTGCGATGACGACGGCTGAGGACGATCGGCACAACCTAGAGCAAGCCGTCCAAAGTGATGACTGGAGCAGCGTCATTAATGCTCAAACGCAGGATACTTTGTAGTTGATAAGATTGGTGTAGAATTGGGATCTAGTTGGTGAATCATATTGGCGTGGTAAACGATCATGACAACCCTACTGCAAGTTCAGCCTCTTCTAGATATCTGGCAGCCTGCTGGGTGGGATGAGTTTGTACGGCTGGCGGATGATCCTCAGTCCGATAAGCTCAAGTGCTACTACTACGATGGCAAGATGAGGTTTGAGCCGATGTCTACGGGAGCAGATCATTCTAGAGACCATGCGTTGATTATGTTTGCCCTGTCGTTGTTTGCAGTGACTCAAGGGATTCAGGCGAATGGCCATGACGGTTGTTCTTATCGCAAAACGAGGATGGATGAGTTCCAGCCTGACATTTCTTACTATGTGGGTGCGGCGACGGACGCGATTCCTTGGGGAACTAGGGTAGTGAATCTGGATCAATATCCCATCCCTGATTTAGTGATTGAAATTTCGGATACGTCGCTTTCAGATGATTTGGGAACGAAGCGATTGCAGTATGAGGATTTGCGAATTCCGGAATATTGGATTGTGAATGTTCAGGCGATGCGGGTTTTGGGGTTTGAGATCACACCGGATGGGATGACACAACGAATTCACGAATCGCGGGTATTAGCTGGGTTGAAATTGGAGATTTTGGAAGAGGCTTTGGTTCGCAGTCGATCGGAAAGTCAATCAGCGACGAATGCTTGGGTAATGCAGCAGTTTCAGGCTTAGGTGTCGATCGAATCTTTGATTAACGATCGCCCATGAGTATTCCCATAGGCGATCGTCAACTCATATCAAACCGCCATCCGTCGATCGATCGCCTCTCCCCAACTCTCTGTCATTTCAGCAACTGTCACGGTAATCACAGATTGATTTTGCACTGCGATCGTCAAAGCATTGCCTTCAACGGTCCCAATACATTCCCAATGTCCTTTCAAACTCCCATTGAGATAGGTTTCCCAGGCTTGCTGATTCTCCGGAGCCACCGAGGCTACAATGCGCGCACCGCCCTCAGCAAATAGGGCATAGTCAAGGCAGTTCTCAGCGCTAATCAGTTCAACGGTTGCACCGAGATTTCCGCCGATGCAGGACTCTGCGATCGCTGTTGCCAGTCCGCCTTCCGCACTATCGTGGGCTGACTTAATCCAGCCTCGACGAATGCCTTCTCGGCAAGCGGATTGGACCGATCGTTCTACTTCAAAGTTCACCACAGGCGGCTGACCTGCGACTAAGTTTTGGATGGCCATTAAGTACTCAGACCCGCCAAAGCTAATGGCAGACGAATGGGTTCCGCTCGGTAAGCCTAGTAGATAGATCCGATCGCCCACGGATTTGAATCCTTGGCCTACGGTTTTGCTCACGTCTTCGACCATGCCGACCATGCCGATTACGGGAGTCGGGTAGATCGGGGTGGGATTGCCTTCGTCGTCGAGGGTTTCGTTGTAGAGGGAGACGTTGCCCCCGGTGACAGGCGTGTCGAACTCGCGGCAGGCCATTGAGATTCCGGTGCAGGCATTGGCGAGTTGCCAGTAGCCGATCGGTTTTTCAGGACTGCCGAAGTTGAGATTGTCCGTGACGGCGATCGGTTCCGCACCCACGCAGGACAGGTTTCGTGCGGCTTCTGCCACCGCCATCTTCGCGCCTTCGAGGGGATTGAGATAGACGTAGCGGGGATTGCAGTCGGTTGTTGCTGCAACGCCACGCAAAGTCGCGGGATGGTCGAAGGTGGCTTTTTCAGTGGCGCTGGCGAGGGCGCGGACACGGATGACAGCGGCATCGGCTCCGCCGGGGAAGATGACGGTATTGTTTTGGACTTGGTGATCGTATTGACGATAGACCCAGCGCTTGGAGGCGATCGTCGGGGTATCCAACAGTTTCAATAAGACTTGATTCCAAGACAGGCCGTCGATTCCGGCATAGCTCGCTTTGGGTAAAGACTCGGGTTTCCAAGCCCAGGCTTTTTGAGCATATTCGGGGGGCGTTTCGAGCAGCTTGTGTTCGTAAATCGGTGTGTCGTCTGAGAGGGCCGTTGCGGGGAGTTCGGCGGCAATTTCACCTTTGAACATGATTCGGACGATCGATTCAGCAATCACTTCTCCAGCGACAACCGCTTGGAGTTCCCATCTATGAAAAATATCAATCAGTTCCTGTTCACGACCTTTTTCAGCCACAAACAGCATTCGTTCCTGTGATTCCGACAGCAAATACTCATAGGGCACCATTCCGGTTTCACGAGCGGGGATTTTGTCGAGATCGAGTAGGATGCCAACGCCTCCTTTCGCGGCCATTTCCGCCGTGGAACAGGTCAATCCAGCGGCTCCCATGTCCTGGGCGGCGACGACGGCTCCGGTTTTGAAGGCTTCGAGACAGGCTTCGATGAGGGATTTTTCTAGGAACGGGTCGCCGACTTGGACAGCAGGCCGATCGTCGATCGACTCCGCCGACAACTCCGCACTGGCAAAACTCGCGCCTCCCATGCCATCGCGCCCGGTCGTCGAACCGACGTACAGCACTGGATTACCAATGCCCTTTGCCCCGGATTTCACAATTTCCGGCGTTTCCATCAATCCTAAGGCCATCGCATTGACCAATGGATTTCCGCTGTAGGCACGATCGAAGTATACTTCACCGCCGACAGTGGGAACCCCAACGCAATTTCCGTAGTGACTTATTCCAGAAACCACGCCAGAGAAGAGTCTTCGGGTTTTCGCATCGTCCAATGAACCAAATCTTAGGGAGTTCAAAACGGCGATCGGACGGGCACCCATGGTGAAGATATCGCGCAAAATTCCGCCCACACCCGTCGCCGCCCCTTGGAAGGGTTCCACCGCAGACGGGTGATTGTGGGATTCAATCTTAAATGCCAGACGAATTCCGTCCCCTAGGTCCACTACGCCCGCGTTTTCCCCTGGACCGACCAAAACGCGCTTCCCGGTCGTGGGGAAATTTTTCAGGAGCGATCGGGAGTTTTTGTAGCAGCAATGCTCTGACCACATCACCCCGAACATGCCCAGTTCGGCCTTGTTGGGATGGCGACCGAGCCGTCGGCAGATTTCTTCGTACTCAGCGGGTTTGATTCCTTCGGAGGCGATTTCGGCTGCGGAAAAGGGGGCAGAGGACATCATAGGAAACCTGTGGGAATTTCAACAGCTAACTATTTTGCCATTGTTTGGCCCCGAAATCATTGAAGGACGCAGAATTTAATCCACAGACTCATTTCGATATCTCACAGACCCGATCCCCCTAGCCCCCTACCCTTCGGGAAGTCTTACGCCTAGAAAAAGGGGGAACCGGAACTCAGATCAAAGTCCCCCTTTTTAAGGGGGATTTAGGGGGATCGGGTCTTTAAGCCTCGATCGCCGCCACTAATTCCTGCTGATTCCACAGATCGCGATAAATGCCCGACTGCGTCAAAAGTTCAGAATGCGATCCAGACTGGACGATCGAACCCGCTGACATGACAAAGATCCGATCGGCCAATGCTGCTGCTGACAATTGGTGTGAAATAAAGATCACGGTTTTGCGCCGGGTTCCAGTCGATAGATTATTCAAAATTTGCGTCGCCGTTTGATTATCCACACTGGACAACGCATCATCCAAAATCAAAATCTGACTATCTACAATCAACGCCCGCGCCAAAGCCGTCCGCTGTCTCTGACCGCCGGACAGCGTGATTCCCCGTTCACCCACCAGGGTATCGTAGCGCTGAGGGAAGTTCAAAATTTCAGGATGAATCTGCGCTTCTTTAGCCGCATGTTCAATGGCTTCTTCACTGGCCCAAGGGACGCCATAGGCAATGTTTTCACGAATGCTGCTGCTAAATAGGAAACTCTCTTGGGGAACGTAGGCGATCGCCCCTCGCAAATCCCGCAGTCGTAATCTTGTAATATCAATTCCGTCTAAAAACAATTGCCCAGGACCAATATCTAACAGACGTGGAATCGCATTGGCTAAGGTGGATTTTCCAGAACCCACTTCTCCCACGATCGCCACCGTTTCCCCGGCTTTTATCGTGAAATTCACCTCTTTTAGGGCAGGCGGCGTTTTGTCTTCGGATTCGTGGCGGTAGGTGAGCGATCGGGCCGTGAGTTCGCCTTTGATTTGTTGCGGGGAAAGAGCCACGGCATCGGCGGCATCTTTGATTTTGGGCGTGACCGATAGAATGGCTTCAATGCGATCGAGACTGACTTCTCCGCGCTGATAAGCCGTAATCGTAAATCCCATGAGTGCCGTTGGAAAGGCCAATTGACCCACAAAGATCAGCAACGGAATCAAATCCTGAATCCCAATCTCCCCCCGCTGAATCGCCGGACCCCCAAACCACAAAATAATCAACGTACTGCCATAGGCCAACACCGACAGCAACGGAAACAAAAACGTCCGCGTCTGCGCCAATCGCAAGCTCACATCGAACAGCGTCTCATTCACCTCATCAAATGCCCGCCGTTCATTTTCTTCCTGGGCATAGATCTTGACCAATGCAATCCCGCTGAGATCCTCTTGAATCAGCTCACTCAAGTCAGAGAGCGACTCTTGCACTTCTTGCTGCTGCTCTCGGAGTTTGTTACTAAATAAATTCACCACCACTAGCATCAATGGATAGACACTCAATGCTAGCAAACTCAACTTAAGGCTTAAAGAAAACATTGCCGGAAGCGTAAATGCATAGGCAAAGACAATATTGGCCGTACTGAGCAATGCAAATCCCATCAGCCGACGAATGCTGTCAACATCACTCGTGGCACGGTTGATCAAATCCCCAATGGTATTCGCCGAGAAATAGGATGGCTCTAGCAGAAGCAAATGCTCAAAGATGCGCTGTTTTAAATCAAACTCCACTTGGCGACCGACGCCAAAGAGTCTCATGCGCGAATACAACCGAATCGCCCACATGATCGAAGCGAGAACAATCACCAATCCCGAATGATAAATAATTCGATCGAGGGTAAATGTCACCTGCAATTCCCCAAGCGCCTTACGGATTTCTAAGGGAATCACGATCGATAATGCATTCACGAACATTAATGCAAAGACCCCTTGAAGCGCCATTTTCGCATGGGGTCGCAAATAGCTCATTAACCGTGGAAATCGAGACGATCGTGCCATGGGAGTTGGTAGGTTTCAATATGCAGGGCTAATCATTTTACCGCATCAAGGCGCTCTATACTTATGATAAGAATCCGCCAAATTCAATCGTTGATTTCCCATGACCCACAGAACCGCTCAACTCACACTCCAAGATATTGGCGAACAGGGCTTGCTTCAACGCCTCCAGCGCTTTTGTGTAGGCGTAGGAGATGATGGCGCGGTGTTGGCGGTGCGGGGCGATCGGCGCTTGGTGGTGACGACGGATGTGTTGGTGGATGGCGTACATTTTAGTTTGGGGCTGGGTGATTCAATCCTGACGACGCCTCCCCATGCGGCGGGCTGGCGATCGGCAGCGGCGAATTTATCGGATTTAGCGGCCATGGGAGCATTACCGATCGGGATTACGATCGGCCTGAGTTTACCGCCGCAGATGCCTGTGGAGTGGATTGAGTCACTCTACCAAGGTATCTCAGATTGTTTAGCACCTTGGCGAGTGAATATTGTGGGCGGGGATATTGTTCGATCGCCCCAAGTTTCCCTAGCGATCACGGCTCTCGGCGAAGTTCCACCGCAGTCCATCTTGGAACGAAAAGGCGCAAAACCGGGCGATCGGATTGTGATGACGGGCATTCATGGCAGGTCTCGCGTGGGTTTGGAGCTTTTACTAGGACGTGAGATCAATCTGGCAAATCCGAACGCTTTGTCAAATCCGAACGCTTGGATTAAAGCTCATCACTATCCGCAACCGCGTTTGGATTTGATTTCACAATTTCAAGGTTTGGCTTCTGCGGGGATGGATTCGAGTGATGGGTTGGGGGATGCGGTGTTGCAGATTTGCCGATCGAGTCAGGTGGGTGCGGTTTTGGATCGGCAGGTGATTTTGGCGAGTCCTGAAATTCAATCCTTAATTCAGGCGGTGGGATTGGAGAAAGCATTGGAATGGGTGCTGTATGGCGGAGAAGATTTTGAATTGATTTTGTGTATACCAGAGGCAGCAGCGATCGAATTCTGCAAGGCTACCGGAAGTTACGACATTGGTTTCATTACTGCTGAACCTGAGGTTTGGTTAGAAGCTTTGGACGATCGGAGGATGTTGTCGCTCGATCGGGGTTTCCAACATTTCTCCAAATGAAATTAGCAAGCAGTTGGATTACAATAAACTAAAGAGAAAGCTGTGGTGAACGTCATGAATCCTCCCGTTACCCCATCGATTACCCCATCTGAAACTGTACAATCGTCCCCCGAATGGCAACTAAAACCATTGACGCTGCCGACGATGTATGACTTGCCGTCTGAAGATCCCGAGGAACCTGGTTTGCCAAATATTTACCATGGATTGCAGCCGCAAGTCCTTGATGAAACACTGTTTTTACCCCAGTATCCAGCGGACCAAGTGTTTAGTGCGTTTGACCTAAACCTCTATTACGATCCCAATCAAACCGGGTGGCACAAGCGTCCAGATTGGTTCCTATGCGTTGGGGTGCCGACGCTCTATAAGGGATTGGTGAAACGCTGGAGCTATGTAATGTGGGAAGAAAAAGTCGCACCCACGGTGGTAATTGAGTTTTTGTCGTCCGGCACAGAGTCAGAAGATCTCGGACGCTTTTGGCCAAAAACACCCCGATCGAGACAGGGAAAACCGCCTGCAAAATTCGTCGTCTATGAAGAGATTTTAAAAATCCCAAACTATATTGTTTTTGATGAAGACACTCAGCAACTCCGCTTCTTTCGACTAGTGAATGAGCGCTATCAAGAGCAAACCATCGAAGCAACGAATCCTCGCCTCTGGATCCCCGAAATCAATTTAGGATTGGGTCTGACGACTTGTACGGTCCGGAAGATTGAAGGATCCTGGTTGCGATGGTGCGATCGAGACGGGAATTTTTATCCAACTCCCGCAGAGCGTTACCAAGCCGAAACTGAAGCTGCAAAAGCTGAAACCGAAGTGACAAAAGCTGAAGCCGAAGTTGCAAAAGCTGAAGCCGAAGCCGCAAAAGCTGAAGCTGAAGCCGCAAAAGCTGAAACCGAATCGACAATCGCCCAAATGGAACAACAGCAACAGCAAGCGATCGTGAATTTCCTGGGCTTAGGGCTTTCTTCGGAGCAGATTTCGATCGCCTTAGGGGTAGAAATCTCCAAGGTTGAAGCGGTTCGAAATCGGTAGTCTAATTACAACCAGTACTGGGATTGAAACGATCGCACAATCCCTTCCACCAATCCTTCTAAGGTGTATTCCGTCGCTTCTACATCCACACGGCCTAATAATTCTCGACAGGTTTTTGATGTCTGGGGACCGATCGATGCAATGCAAACATTTTTTAAAACCACAGGCCAATCTGAACCGATCGCTTGTTCAATCAATTGATAAAAATGTTGCACCGTCTTTGAACTCGCAAAGGTGATGATGGTGATTTTTCCAGATCGTAAGGCGGCGATCGCAGTGGCATCCGCGACCTTGGGACAGCGGGATTGGTAAGCGGCGACTTCTCTAACGACAGCACCTGCATTGGTGAATGAATTGACTAAGACTTCACGGCCTCCAGACTCCACACGGGGAAATAAAAGATTTAATCCTGCGATCGGTTCGGGAAAATGTTCAATCAATGAATCCGCAACAAAATCCGGAGGCGTAAAGTCTGGATAAAATCCCTGTTCTTTTAAAAACTTGGCCGTCTTTTTCCCGACTACAGCAATCTTACAAGTTGCCAATTTTCGTAAATCTTGGCCTTGAGCTAGAAACCGATCGAAGAAATAATTCACCGCATTTGCAGACGTTAAAATCAGCCAATCATAGGTTTGAATCGTCGCGATCGCCTGGTCCAACTCAGTCCAATCCGATGGCGGTACAATCTCCAAGGTCGGCATTTCAATCACCGTTGCCCCTTGCGTTTTTAACAAATCAGAAAAAGTAGTGGATTGCTCCGCCGATCGAGTCACTAATACAGACTGCTGATATAACGCTTTAGATTCAGAACCAGATTCAGAACCCCCAAAATTGGGGGCTGGGGGCTGTTCGCCCGTCGGCAATAAAAACTCCCGCAACCGCACGACTTCGCCCACCACCATGACGCAGGGCGAAAGGGTTTCTCCTTTAGTCAATTGCACAATGGTCCCTAACGTCCCGACCCACACCTGCTGCTCGGGTTGCCCTGCCCAACGAACGATCGCAATGGCGGTATCCGTCGATCGCCCTTGATGCACCAGCGCATTGACGATCGTCGCCAACGATCGGCCTCCCATTAAAATCACCAACGTGTCCAACCGCGCCAACGTCGCCCAATCCAAACTCTCCGGTTCATGGGCACTCAGCACCGTAAAACTCCGACTCATCACCGCATCCGTCAAAGGAATACTGGCAAATAACGGCGCAGCGATCGCACTGGAAATTCCGGGAATCACTTCGTAGGCAATACCCGCCGATCGCAGCGATTGGATCTCCGACGTAGTCCGGCCAAACACAAAAGGATCGCCTGTTTTTAACCTGACAATGCGAGATTTTCGCCCTGCAACTTCGACCAAAATGCGATCGATTTCAGGTTGTTTTAAACTGGGCTGTCCGCCGCGTTTTCCCACATTGATCTGTTCACAATCGCTGGGCAATAGATCTAATAAATCCGCATCAATCAGCGCATCAAAAACCACTACCTCAGCCGTCTTGAGCAAGTCATACCCGCGCATGGTCAGCGAGTCGATCGTGCCACAACCACACCCCAAAAGATAAACGATCGCACCCATAGAACCCTACATAGTCACTAGATTTGAACCTGTTTTAACCTAATGCGATCGCTTTGTCAGGGGGCGCTTGAGTTTCGAGATCGTAGGATTCGAGTTCGCCATCTTCCATATGGATCAACCGATCGGCCACATCCAAAATCCGATTGTCATGCGTCACCATCACGATTGCAGAACCGCGATCTTTAGCCAAACTCCGCATGATTTCAACGACATCGCGGCCTGATTTTTTATCCAGGGCGGCGGTGGGTTCGTCGGCTAGGACGAGTTTGGGATTGGATACCAACGCACGGGCGATCGCTACCCGTTGCTTTTGACCGCCGGAGAGTTCATCTGGGTAGTAATTCATCCGGTCTTCCAGTCCGACGGCTTTGAGCATTTCCTCAGCCATTTCAGCCTGCTCTTTAATCGATAGATGAGGATGAATTTCTAAGGCCATCATGACATTTTGTTTGGCCTTGAGGGAATTCAGAAGGTTGTGGGCTTGGAAGATGTAGCCGATGTTGCGCCGTAGAGCCACCCGCTGCGCTTCACTGGAGTTGCGCAGTTCTTCGCCGAGGACCTTGAGACTGCCCTCCTGGGTCGATCGTAACGCCCCAATCAAGGTCAACAACGTGGTTTTACCTGAACCCGACGGTCCGGTCATGATCACGACTTCCCCTGGATCTACATCTGCCGTAATTCCATACAAGATCTGTTTTCGCAGATTGCCGCTGCCGAAATAGTGATTGACTTGATCGATCGAAATAATAGGTTCTGTCATGACAACTATCTGCAATAGGAACGTTGATTTGAAACTGTTGGCCTGCGGGATGTCTTCTATTCTAGAAAATATCAGCGGGATCGGCATCTTGGACTTTGCGGACGGCGATCGCCCCTGACACTAGGCACATGGTAATCGCTAGACACAGCACAAAGATTCCCCGCTCGGTGGTCATCAGTAGTGGTAAGGCTGTCGCGTTACGAGTCCCTGTGTACATTAGAAGACTGAGAAAATAGCCAGGAATGTAGCCCATAATTGAGAGAATCAATGCTTCTTGGAAGACAATTTTTAAAAGATATCGGTTTTTATACCCCATTGCTTTTAGGGTTGCGTATTCGGATAAATGATCCGTGACATCGGTGTAGAGAATCTGATACACGATCACAATCCCAACCACGAATCCAATCACGGTGCCTAAGGTGAAGATAAATCCGATCGCAGTACTGTTTTGCCAGTATTTACGTTCGACTTCAATGAAACTTTTTTTACTCAGAACGCGCATCTCCCCGACAACAAAATCCTCGCGGGCTTCTTCGGGCTTGAGGGTTGGATTGACCGTGAATTTGCCGGGGAGGGATTTCTTAACGCCTTCGAGGGCTTTGTAGAGGTCTGCGCCCGGTTTTAGACTGATGACGCCGATGTTGATGTCGCCTTTATCTCGACGGGTGAAGATGCGCAGGAAGTTGGCTTCGCTGGTGATGGTGTTGCCGTCTGCACCAAAAGAGGCTCCGAGTTCAAAAAGTCCGGCGATTTTGACTTTACGATCGGCGATTTCCGTCGTAATCAGTTCCCCTTTTTTGTCGTACTCCGGGAATTTAGTCGGAATGGGGCCAAACTCTGCCCGTGATTTTTTATCAAATAGGATTTGGTCTTGGAAACGGATGAGGCTGCGCGCTTTATCATCAAAGCCTTCGACGCCGATGATGTTGTCATTGGGATCAATGCCTAGAACCATGATCTGTCGGGTTTGGGATTTGGGGAGTCCTTCCCAGAAGGGATTTTTCCACAGTCCGAAGCCGACGTAGATGGGACTGATTTTGTCTACGCCTTCGACGCCGAGGAGGCCGTAGAGGCGGCGCTGAGGAAAGTTTTGAATGGAAATTAGGGAGTTCGATCGGGTGCTGATGAGCATGATGTCGCCGTTGACATTTTCATGCAGGCGAATGGCACTGTTGAAAAGCGCATCCCGGAACCCAAGCTGGACGAACATCAAAAAGACCGCAAATCCAATGCCTGCGATCGCAATGATTAGCCGCATTCGCTCTCGTTTGAGTTGTAGCCAAGCTAGGGGAATTGCAAACAGCATAGGGTTGGGTTTTGAGAGGGGGCGGTGCTGGGATGGCGGTTTTGATTTTAGCGTCTTTACGCGGCGATCGGCCCGTCTAATCCCGAATTCTATGACTATCGATGATTAGCGATGGTCTCCACTGCCCCCGAGGACGCCGCGTGTTTTGCGGCTTTGGAGCTTTTCGATATTGGTGGTGAGGATGAGGGCTTGCTCGGCCTGGGGGATGCAGTGGTGCCAGAGATGGTTGAGACAGAAGGCGATGATCATGCGATCGCTCTCGGAGACTTCGCCGTGACGATCGCGGTAGATTTTTTTGACGCATTCCGATAGTTCTCCAAGACATCGGAGAATAGGTTCGACGGGCGTGATGGGTTCGATCACACTATCGAGTTTTAGCCCAGCTTCACTACAGAGTTGGGCGCAGTACCAAGCGACATCTCCGGCTTCTTTAATTTTTTCAGTTTCGTCCGCGATTAAATGTTCGGAGATTTCTCCGATGAGTCCGAGGGTGGGATACCAGAGGTTGCGATCGCGATCGGGATAGATGGCGGTGTCGCGGGATTGGGTTTGGTAGTCGGCGAGATTCATGGTGGGAGAGCTTTAGGAGCTATTACTATACCTCTTCAGGTTCGACCCAAGCTTTGATTTTCGAGTGAAGGCGATTCCCATTCTGGGAGGCTACGCCAACGGCGGTCATCTCCTCCAGGATCTCCTCGGGGCGATCGGCAACCATCGGTTCAACCGGATCCATTTCAAGGAGTCGGTTTGGGGAGAGGCTTTCTAGGGCTTCCCAGACGGCTTCTCTGACGAGGGCTTCGGGTTCACGGCTGATCATGAGCTGAAAGTATTCCAGCAGTTCTTTTTGTTGCTTTAAGGTCTGGGCGATCGTCGTCAGTTGTCGAACGGCGAGTAATCTTGCGACGGGGTCTTCATGGGAGAGTTTTTCAACCCAATGGGAAAATTCTAGGGTTTCGATCGTTTCTGCTTTGGCGTTCCACATCTGTCGGATGCTTAATCCTAAGACGCCACAGGTCAAGAGTCCCTGAAGCAAAATTCCGGTGGCGAGCCAGTGGGAGTCGGTTTCAGTCCAGGCGGCGATCGTCAGGTAGGTTAAAAATGCGGCGCTGCCACCACCGATCGCACTCCATAAAAAGGGCTGATTAATCCCTTCGAGTTGACGTTGGAGTTGTTCATTCAGTTGAGGCAGCTTTTCTTTACGCCATTGTGGATCTTGCAGAAGGTACAGGATTACCAGGGTGCCCATACCTGCACCTGTGGAGAGGACGAGCTTGGCATTCCAGAAGAGTAAGAGAAGCCCGCCGATGCCTGCAAACCCTGGCTTGCCTTTGACGATCGTGCCTTGAAGCTGTTTCCGCCCTTCAGGGGATGCAAGAAATGAGGCTGATTCTTGAAACCAGCGCAGGAGATTAGATTTTGCTCTGAACCGGGGGGCGAGTGAGACGAGGGCGCGATTGCTGTTCCGATCGGCGTTACCAATGGTGCTGGACGATCGAGACCGATCGGGGACATCGGGAACCATGACTCATGCTCCGACAAAAAGAACGTTTTCTATGGTTCTGATTTTAGGGCATTCCACTCCAAAATGAATTCCTAGAGAAATCTTTAGGACGGGCAACGGGTTCGATCGCCTCGGGAGGCACCGCCGTAGACGGCTCCGGTTGAACCTTGGCAGTTATAGAGGGGAGATTTTGGTGCCTTGCTTTGGGTTAAGGGGGCGGCGTTGCGTTCCCGATCGGCGGTTTTCTTCAGGCCGACTTGCTCTAACAGGTTGATCAGTTCCGTCTGGATGGCGCTGTCCTTGGGGTTGAGGTTTTTAGCCGTGACCAGGGTGTCGAGGGCTTCGTACCAGAGGGACGCTTGCGCGTAGACTTGGGCACGATCGGGGGTGGTGCGCGCTTTGCTGAGGGTTTCTTGGAGGTTTTCGGGTTCTTCTATGCGGGTGATGCCTGCTGAGGGGCTATTGATGCGTTCGAAGGTTTTGGGGTTGCAGAGGATGGCGACGGACCATTCGTATTTTTTGCCTACGGTTAGTTCTGGTTGGTTGGTGGGGTAGGCGATCGTCTGTAGACCGGGTTGTTTGGGTTGGATGGTTTGGGACCAGAGGGTGGATTTTCCGATTTCGCGAATCCGGACATCTAAGCTTTGGCTACCGGAGAAGTAGGCGTAGAGGGTGGGGCGGGGGCTACTGGTTTGGCCGATGTGGCTGGTGGGGGAGAGGGCGGCGATGAAGAGTTTTTCGCTTTGACCGGAGCAGGAGACGCCATCGGCACTGCGCGTTCCGCTGCCTTCTGTTCGTTGAGGGGTCGATCGTCCAGGGGGCTGGTACTGGACGCGACCTCCGGCTAAAGCTGCCTGTATGGGGGTGCTGCCGCTAGTAGACAAAAAGGCTTGGATGCTGAGCAGGGCAAGGGCGCTGGTGAATAGGGTGGTGAGTTTGGATGTCATACTAGGGTCTCCTGAGGGCGGCGCGATTCTCTATAGTCTTCTAATCTGTCTGTGACAAATCCGAATTGTTTTGGAGTTTCTGTATTTTTCTATGGTTTTTTGGGGCTGGCAGTGATATCAACCCGAGGGGGCTGTGATCTGACTCGATCGCTTTTCAAAAAGAAGGCGTTTCGGCCCATTAAGTTCCCCATTCTGAGAAAAATGTGGAAAGAAGCTTCAAAATTTGGGATTCAGCGAAGCTATACAAATGAAGTTTTCGGCTTATGCAAGCCCTAAGCAATGCCCAAACAGTTATGGCGGCTGGATGCCTTTAAAGAAGATGCTTTCAAAGAAAAGGAGCTAAGCCATTAATGTGGCTTAGCTCCTTTTAAAATTAGTAAAAATTAGATTGTTGAATGATTATTCAACGCCTTCAATCCGATCTTCGACTTCTTGATAGAGTTCGCGGAGCCGATCGAGGTTCTCGTCACTGGTTTCCCAATAGCCGCGACCGTTCGCTTCTAGCAGGGTCGTGACCATTTTGCGGAACGAGTTGGGGTTCAAGTTAAGAAGACGCTCTTGCATTTCCTTATCTTTCATGAAGGTACTGTTGGCATCTTCGTAGACCCAGTTATCCACTGCATCCGCCGTCGCCGACCAGCCCATGGTGTTGACCAAGCGCTTCGACAATTCACGTACGCCCTCGTAGCCGTGGGACAGCATTCCTTCGTACCACTTGGGGTTCAGGAGCTTCGTGCGGGAGTCGAGACGGACGGTCTCTGACAGGGTACGAATTTGAGCATTCGCGGTCGTCGTATCGGCCATGTAGGACGTGGGCGCTTTGCCGTCGTCACGCAGTCTCGATACGATCTTCGTGGGGTCGGAGTCGTAGTAGTGCGAGACATCCGTGAGGGAAATCTCGGACGAGTCTAGGTTTTGGAAGGTCACGTCGGCGGTCTTGAGGGACGCGCGGAAGAGGTCTTCTTTTTGCTCCATGACGCCGGGATTGTCGGAGGAGAAGGCAAATCCCTTGCGGGCAAGGTACATGTTTTGCAGTTCTTCTTCGTTTTCCCAGGTGCCATTTTCAACGGCGAGGTTGATGTTGGAGGAGTAGGAGCCGGACGCATTTGAAAACACACGGGTTGCGGCTTGTCGGACGCTGACGCCGAGCTGGGCGGCTTGGTCGATCGCGTGCTTTCTGACGTAGTTCATTTCCAATGGCTCGTCTGCTTCAGCAGCCATTTTCACGGCTTGGTCGAGCAGCGCCATTTGGTTGATGAATAGATCGCGGAAGACGCCGGAGCAGTTGACTACCACGTCAATGCGGGGACGACCGAGTTCATTTAACGGAATTAATTCCAGTTTGTTCACCCGACCGAAGGCATCAGCCACAGGCTTCGTCCCGACCATCCAGAGGATTTGGGCTAGGGATTCGCCGTAGGTCTTGATGTTGTCGGTACCCCAGAGGACGCAGGCGATCGTCTCAGGATAAGCGCCATCGTTTTCAGCACGTTGACGATCGATCAACCGATCGACCACTACCTTCGCCGCATTCACCGCTGCGGTCGTGGGAATGGACTGAGGATCCAAGGCGTGAATGTTCTTGCCTGTGGGCAGGACATCCGGGTTGCGAATTGGGTCGCCACCGGGACCGGGCATGATGTATTCACCATTGAGACCCGTGAGCAATCCACCGAGTTCATTGTCCGCAACGACCTGTTTTAGACAGAACTGTAGGAATTCAAACAACGGCTTGATGGCATCTCCATCGACGTTGCCATAGCCCAGGCTATGCAGAGCCTCCACCCAAGGCTCTTGTTTGCCACCAAACCCGTTAAACAGGTTGCCAAACATCGACGTTTTGGACACGCGGCCTTCTTCGTCTTGCTGTGCGCGCACCATAGCGGTGACGGCAGCACGACTTGCGGCATTGATGTCGTTGAGCAGTTGGACATCATCCAAGACACCCAAATCGCTGTTCTTAAAGATGTCGTCGATGTTGCGATAAACGCTGTTAGCGATCACGCGGGTCAGGCTGAGAATACCGTCTTCTTCCCGATCGAGGCTAGCAATATTAACCAAGGTGGCGATCGCTTCATCGGCAGTCGGCGGTTTGCCAATGGTGTGCAAGCCGCAGGGCAGGAGACGTGATTCGATTTCCATGATCTTGATGTAGATCTTGCCGACGATCGTGTCGCGCTGATCTTGGGTCAGTTCTGCGGCGCTGCCTTCTGGCAATACCACATCTCGATCCAAGTTACAGATGCGGGCTTGATCCATGATGGAATCCACGATCTGAACGCCGCGTCCGCCATCTTTAAGCGTTTGGTAAGACGCAATCAACTCACCCAAGGCTTTCAAACCCTTATACAATCCTGCATTTTCCGCAGGGGGCGTCAGGTAGGAAATCGTCTCAGCGTAGGAGCGACGTTTTGCGATCGTCGCTTCAGACGGGTTATTGGCTGCGTAGTAGTAAAGGTTGGGAATCGAGCCAATCAGACTGTCGGGATAGCAGGTATCCGACATTCCCATTTGCTTACCGGGCATGAATTCCAGAGAGCCGTGGGTGCCAAAGTGCAGCACGGCATCGGCTTCCCACACCCGTTCGAGATAGGTGTAGTAGGCGGCGAACCCGTGGTGAGGGCTGGCCGATCGGCTGAACAGCAAGCGCATGGGATCGCCTTCATAGCCAAAGGTCGGTTGAACGCCGATGAAGACATTGCCAAACTGTTTTCCGAAGATCAGCAGGTTTTGTCCATCGGTATTCAGATGGCCCGGAGCAGGTCCCCAGGAGTCATGCAGACGAGTGTGATAGGGCGTCAGACGCTCATACTCTTCGACGGACATGCGGTAAGCAACGTTCAGGTCAGGGCTGCTGTACTGGGCTTCGGCGTCGTGAAGGACTTCTAACATCAATGCTTTGGAGTCTTCAGGCAAGTCGCCGACGGCATAGCCATCACCTTTCAAGCCTTCCAGCACTTTGTAAATGGAGCCAAACACGTCCAAGTAGGCCGCCGTCCCCACGTTTCCTTTATCCGGTGGGAAGCTGAAAACGGTGATCGCAACTTTTTTCTCGGCTTGCTTTTTACGGCGAAGATTTGCCCATTTCAGTGCGCGTTTTGCAATGGTTTCGACCCGATCCTGCAAGGTAATGGATTTCCCCGTGGAACCATCACGACCGGACATGACGATCGGTTCGATCGCCCCATCCAACTCAGGCAATGCAATCTGCAACGCCACTTGAATCGGATGCAGACCTAAATCACTGTCCTGCCACTCTTCGGTGGTCTGGAACACTAACGGCAACGCCACCATATAGGGACGGTTGAGCTTCTTCAGAGAATCGATCGCCTTCGGATGATCTTGCTTAGCAGGGCCACCTACTAATGCAAATCCAGTCAGGGATACAACTGCATCCACGATCGCTTCCTGCTTATTAATCGGCTCGTAGAAGTACTCATCTACGGGTTTTGAAAAGTCGAGACCGCCTGCGAAGACGGGAATGACCCGCGCACCCATGGCTTCAAATTCCGACACCATGGCCACATAGTGCGCGTCGTCGCCTGTGACGATATGGGTCCGCTGCATGACGAGACCGATCGTCGGACAGTCGCCCTTGCGCTGGGCCTCAGGCAAGTCCTTACGGGAGGCGTACCAGTTCAGATACTCCTTCGCATCGTCATACATGCTAGGCGCTAGCGGATGCCAGATGCCCATGTCCAGGTAGGTAATGGGTTCAGCGTAGGAAAAAGCTGCCGTCTCGTCATTGTCCGATCGGGCGGTATCTTTGCCGTTGAAGACATATTTATCTGCCAACATCAAGAAGAAGTTTTCCAGGTTTTCTTCGTTGCCGCCCAGCCAATACTGGAAGCTCAGCATGAAGTTGCGGGCATCTTGCGCTTTTTCCATAGGCAAGAATTTCAGCACCGTCGGCAAGGTCCGCAGAAGCTTCAACATCGCATCTTGGAAACCCGCTCCGGATTTCTCTTTGCGCTTCTTCATGAAGCTGCCAATGACGCTCTTGGACTGGCCGATTTGAGCGAGCGAAAAACTGCCCATCTTGTTCAGGCGCATGACCTGAGGCATGGAGGGGAAGACCACTGACACATCGAGCTTGTCTTTGATTGGCTCGACGGCGGCGACGATTTTGTCCGCCAGGTCTTCTAGGAAAATTAGGGAGGCGATGAAAATGTTGGCTTCGGCGACGTCGCGCTTGAAGTCCTCGTAATTACCATTGTCTCGCAGCTCTTCGATCAGGTAGCCACTAATCTCGATCGCAATGTCGGAGTGTTTGGCGTTGATGGATCTTACAGCCGCAGAAATGGCGCTTTGGTATTGCGGCTCCAGCACTACGTACACCACCTTGACAAGCGATCGACCTTTAAGGTCATCCGGCTTGATATGGCGGACGGTCGGCTTAGTGTAAGTGAACATGCGGTTCAGACTCCTTCGATGCTTGTTCTCTTCGATAATCAGTGTTTGACGATCGGCACCCATCCCCAAATCGGGATTCAGCGCCTCCAGATGAAGCTTTACAAACTTTGAATGAAAGTAAGCCGCTCAACGGTCGTAACGTTTATTAAACCACGAAGCTCTAGACGAGCGCGGAATCAGGGCTAGGAACTGAAACAACTTGATATAAAGAGGGTTTCTTATATAACGATCTTGTAACAGTTTGACCGGATCAGACTCAAACGATCATTACGAAACTTTATATTTCGTGTGATATTAAAATAATGTTAACCCGTGACGTTAGGGGTGATGGGAACTGCTGGACGGTTGAATGGGGAAGTCTAGGCGCGCGGTCAGGTGTGGGATGACAGAGACGAGGCACAGTCCGATGAGGAGAATGGTGAGGGACTGGAGCGTCGGAAAAATGCCATCACGCAAGAGGCGCGTTAAGGGGTGACTCTGGTAACGCAGCGATCGGATCGAAGTATTTTTAACGAATGGCCCAGGGGAATAGCTCTTGCTAGAGAACATAAAAAAGACTCAAGAGGAACAGCAGATCGATGCGATCTGCGGGGAATCTACGGTCCGCCTGGATCAGGCGATGTTCGACAGTTGGCTTTTAATTAGCGGTTGATGACTAATAACTGTCTAATACCTGTCTTAGTGTAGATCTCTGCTGAACCCGTTGGCCAGGTTTTGGATGTTAAGAATCACAATGAAAAAAGCACTCGATGCAAAGAGCGATCGAGTGCTTTTTTCAATTTAATCTTAGGCTATGAATCAGATGGGAAATTAGGACATCGCCTGGATGATGAAGTCAAAATAGGGCGCAGCAGCAGCGGCATCTGCATCACTCAACAAGTCCAGAGAGGCTGTTTTGAGGCATTTGATCGCATCTAACATCCCAGGAACCGGAACGCCGAGGGAGTTGTACATTTCCCGGACGCCGACAATCCCGATGCTTTCGATCGGATCCTTGTCGCCTGCCAAAACCCCATAGGTCACAAGGCGCAGGTACCAGCCGTAATCACGGATGCAGAGGGCGCGTTCCCGTCCACCAAAGGCATTACCGCCGGGGGCGATGTATTCAGGGTGGACTTTCCAAAGGTTTTTAACGGATTCATCAATGATTTTTTTCTCATTTTCTGAAAGCGTCGAAACGATGCGCGTCCGCTGTGCTCCGGTCTGGAAATACTCTTGCACGCTCTTGAGTTCACCGCTGGTCGGATACCGCAGTTCATCGTCGGCTGTGAGAATAACTTGGCTAACTACGCTCATAGGAGATGTTTTTTAAGGGCTGTCTTTTTGAATTCTTCTAGTAGTTTATCTACTTTCGGGAGTTTGCAGAAGGGGGAAGCCGAGATTTATGGGAAATCCGTTACATTGCTTAACAAATTACGGGGTTCAAAAACGGAGAGGGTGGGATTCGAACCCACGGTACTTGCGTACATCCGATTTCAAGTCGGACGCATTCGACCACTCTGCCACCTCTCCAGGTAAAGCTCTCAGTATTCTAGCGTAATTTTTTATGAGAGTTTCAGATTTTTTTAGAGATTAAATCGTCTTCATAGATGATTTGGTGCTGATCGTTGAGCCAGACGATCGCCGCGCTGTCCAATCGATCGTTTTTAATCTGGACCAGGGTGAAACAGCGGTTGGTGGTGTTGGTCTTGGTGGAGTGGATGATGCGGGGGACGCAGGCGGCGTTTAGATACGTTGTATAGCTTGTCTGGCGCAGGCGTTCGCGCTGGGCGGTGAGGTGACGCAGGCGATGGTGCATATGGCCGAAGGTGACGAAGACGATCGATTTGCCCAGTTGTTCGGCTTGGTGGATGGCGGCTTCTAGGTCCCGATCGCCGTGATCCCCGCCCAAGGGATTCCAGTCTTTGCCGCAGAGTGAATCCGGCCGATCGCCTAGGCCAGCGGGTCCGTTATGGCCCATGAGAATAATCTGTTGACCTTGGGCGTCTTGAATTTGTTGGACGATGCGATCGGTGGATTCACTCTGATTGTGGATGCCGTAGCGATCGCGGTAAAAGCGCTTGCTGTTCCATTCGGCACCGCCGGAACTAAAGGGCCGCCCGCCGACCACGGTGAGATCCCACTGGGGAAACTCTAGTTTGCTGTAGCCGACGTGGGTGTCTCCGATGAGGTCCAGTTGTATTTGCAGGCGATCTTCAACGGTGCGATCGTAGGGGGCATTTTCTCGTCCGGACTTGGTGCTGCTGTACCAGGCATCATGATTTCCAAAAATAATCGCCTTGGGCAGATCAAGCTGCGACACCTGCCGCACCACCGCCACCGATTCATTGCCAAAATCGCCCACAAACAGGACCAAATCGACCTGTAGACTATGTAGCGCCCCATGGTCAGCCTGTTCCCACTGATCATGGACATCCCCCACGATCGCAATCTTCAAGTCCTGCACTAAACCCTCTCTCCCAGTTACTTAAACGTTATTCAGAGTGCGTTATTCAAAGCCTTCAACCCCCAAGGCTTGGGGCTACCGATCGTTGAGCCAGGTGGAACGCCATGCCACTTGCGCTTCGGCGACGGACAGTTTGCGTTGATAAACGCGATAGTCACGGGTGAGGGTTTGGAGTTCCAGGCTGAGTTCTCGAATATTCCGTCTCCAGCGCATTAGGAGGGGATCGTGAAATTCAAGTTCTGAGAGGCGGACTTGCAGGGCGATGACATGGGTGAGTTTCGGTACGACGTTGAGGGGACGGCTCTGTTTCTTTTGAGGAGAGGAAGGTTCCTGGGGTTCTGAGTCTGAGTCCTGCGATCGATCGCGATCGTTAGAAGAATCAGCAGCCTCAGACTCATTGGAATTCTCTTGCGAATCCCGTGAACGATTGTTAGATTTACTGCTGGATCCACTACCAGAGGCATTCCCCAGTTCCACCAACATCTGAATCACATGGGAAATCTTGGTCGCCCCATCTCCATTGGCCCGAGAAGCGGCTTCCAATGCCCGATCGGGGACTTGGGGTGGAATCAATTGCGCTTTTTGCAGAGCTTGATTGACTTGATAGGACGCTAGACAGATCTGTTCTCGAATGGCATGTTCGATGCTGTCCTGCCAGGAGAGGACGCGATCGACGGGCGTTTTGGGTTCTTTGGCGGTGATGGCGGCAGCGACTTGGGAGAGGATAGCCTGAAGTTCGCGGGCATCCGCTTCGGTCATGCGGCGGCGTCCCGTGTCAGAGCCTGAAAATGGGGTGTCATCCTCGTCCTCATCGTCCTCGTCTTCATCCGCATCGTCTTCGTCTAGATCAATCTCTTCTATTTCCTCCACATCCCCCAAAATCTCCTGGATGGCCGATCGTTGTGAGGAACCGAGTCCCGGTGCAAAGTCTGCCAACACCGTTGGATCCGTCAGATCTAGGGTAAAGGACGTGGTTCCATCATCCTCTTCTTCGTCCTCTTCTTCATCCATGGACATGAACTGCTCCGGTGTCATGGAGAAAAATTCCGGCATTTGGACGGAGGGCAGTACAGGGGGTGGAAAGAGCAATATGTCGGAAATAAATCCGGCGGTTGTTTTAGTGATTTTTTGGATCCGTTGCTGAAGGTCGTGGCGTTGGGTCATGGAGAGGGCCACAAATTCCTGAGGATAGCCTTCAGTACAAATGTGGTAGCAAGCTTGCAAGACTTGCTGCTGAAAAACGCGCACGAGAACTTGAAGGTAGCCGCCATAGGTCTGGTCGAGCTTCGCCTTCAATTCATCCGTTTGACGATCGAGGGAGGCGATTTTTTGTGTCAGTTGCTCAACCGATCCGGTCATGGGGAAAAATCCGAAGAATGTCTAGATTATTTTAAGTCGCTTTAACTAGGATATCGCCATCTTGTGCCACACCTGACATTCACTCAGCCATCGCTTCGGAAATTTAGGTGTCGCACCCCAGTGGAGATGGAGGTAGGATGCCTGAAAACTGCCGCTCCCCCAGCCTTCCAGGACGGGGGCTTCGCTGTCAGATTGTTCTAGCCGTTTTAAATGATAAAGCGGGTCGATCGGCGGATGAATGATTTCCGATCGGTGAAACTCATGGCCGCGCAGCCGATCGCCAATGCGTAACATGGGGGTATTGGACTGGGCGATGGCGTTCCGGTAGCCAAGGGTGAGGCGATTGCCCATGACGGCTTGGGTGGGCAATGCGCCGACCATGGGATAGTCCTGATTTTCAAAGTCGCGGATGCTATTTCCCAAGTACATCAATCCACCACACTCCGCGTAAGTCGGCAATCCGGCGACGATCGATTGTCGAACATGGCGGGTAGCGGTTTGATTATCCGCCAGTTGTGCGGCGAACATTTCGGGAAAGCCGCCGCCGAGATAGAGTCCTTGGATTCCATCAGGAAGTTTTCGATCTCTGAGGGGACTCCATTCGATGAGTTCAGCCCCCAGCTTTTGGAGTAGTTCTAAATTGTCAGCGTAGTAAAAATTAAAGGCTTCATCTCTTGCAACCGCAATCCGAACCTTCTGTGCGATCGGAATCAGGTGTTGCTCAGGTTTTACGATCGGGGCTGGGCGAGTTTCTGTCGCGAGTAAGGGCAAGAGTCGCTCCCAATCAAAACAGCGCAATCCCAGTTCTGCAAGCTGTTGAAAAATCTGCTTAAGCTGCGGGAGTTCGTCGGTGGGGACGAGTCCTAGGTGACGATCGGGCAAGCTGATGTTGTCTTCGCGGCGCAGGATGCCGAGGATGGGAAGATTCAGGGGTTCGATGGCGGCTTTGAGGAGGTCGAGGTGCCGATCGCTGGCGACTTTGTTCAGCACGACGCCGATGACATTGACCTCGGGATCGAAGCTGCGATATCCGTGAATTAGGGCGGCGATCGATTGGGATGTGCTTTGGCAATTGACGACGAGAAGGACGGGAAGTTTGAGATGTTTTGCGATGAATGCGGTACTGCCAAATCCCATGGGATTAGCGGCTCCGTCAAATAGTCCCATGACGCCTTCAATCAGCGCGTGGGATTGGCTTTGAGAATGATTATAAAAGGTTTGCTCGATGTAGTCTTCGGAGGTGAGAACGGGGTCGAGATTGTAGCAGGGCCGATCGGTGATCCGCGCATGAAACATGGGATCGATGTAGTCAGGTCCGACTTTGAAGGATTGAACCTGAATTTGTTTTTGTCGGAGGGCGGCGAGGAGGGCTAGGGTGGTGGTGGTTTTGCCGCTACCGGAGCGATCGCCTGCGATGATCAGGGTCATGAAATGGCGCTATCCAGAGATAAACAATCATTATGAAGGTTCTGGCGGCGATCGTCTACTGATTGTCTACGGCAAGGCTAGCCCCTCACCAAATTCGACTCATGCTCAATATAAACCCCGGCATCACGTCGCCACAATCAATCGAATTTGGTGAATCCAAAACCACTGCATCTCGCTCAGGACGATAAACTTCAATCTGTCTGTTTTTGGGATTGATCAATAACCCCAGTCTTACTCCTAGCCGTCGATATTCTTCCATCTTTTCCTGCAACGGTTTCAGATTGTCTGTAGCGGATCGCAGCTCAATGACAAAATCAGGGACGATCGGAATAAACCCAACAATCTTCACCCCTTCCAATCGCGACTTTTCAATCCAAGACACATCCGGTGACATCTTTCCGCCCCCGATCTGGGTGAAATCATAGCCTGTCGATGAGTCAAAGGCTTCACCTAGATTCGATTGTCGGTTCCAAATCTCAACATCAGCCCCTAAGCTCATATTTCTTTTCCCACTTTCACCACCTGCTGGAGGCGTAATAATCAACTCTCCTTCTTTCGTTAACTCAAGGCGTAAATCTGGGTTCTGAAGGCAGAGCCGATCGAAATGTTCTGGTGTCACGATCAACTTGACATCGCTAACATCCAAGAGCCATGGCTGATGTGCGATGGTCTGCGATCGTTCTTCAAGCATCGATTCAGTAGGAATAGCGGCAACGGTCATAAAAACCTCCAACGATCGGTGGGAGTTCGATCCTAGCGGTCTTATTATATCATTCTCGAAAGCCAGCTCGAATGATCGTACTTGGCCTGATTTGTCTTCGGTAAAACTGTCAGACGATCGGGTAAAATTGGGATATCAATTAATCGCGGAAGGTCGCTAATCATCGTGACTCCACCCAGTTCTCCCACAAAACATCCTCGTCTCCTATCCTTTACTCTGGATGGTTGGGATGTTTTGGGCGATCGGGTTTCGGTGACATTGAGTGATGGTGTTGCAGTACTGGTAGGCCGTAATGGGGCTGGGAAGTCTGCAATTTTGGAAGGATTACAGAGAATATCCTTGTATGCGATCGAAGTCGGCATATTTGTATATCACTCGATTGATAGAGAAAGTCTTCCAACAATATTAGAGCTTGATATCTTAACCCCAACTAATCGTCAAATCAGATACAACTATGAACTACTTACATCCGAAAATGAAGATATTTCAGATTCTATAAGTGATGAAGGAACATCTTGCTCTTGGAATGACAGTTGTCATTATTTAGATGGACAAAAAGAACTTATTTGGAAAACTTTAAATGGGAAAACAACGTTATCCGGTCGTGAAATTCCTACTATTTTAGGGATCACTTCTTCAGTTCGACAATTTAATTTTCCAAAGCAACCACAAGTAGATTTGCCGGATGAAGCTGGATGGGTCTATTCTGTATTGAAGGGAATAAATTTCATCCAGGCCACCCAGACTCGTCATACTCCTATCTTTCAGACTCGTGAACGGAGATTATCGTTTCTGAGCATTTCAAAGAAAGGTATTCGTTTTCCATCCAGTTTACCTGATGAACTTTCCGCTAAAATTTTTCGAATGAAATCAGAAGTGAGAGAAGAACTAGAGCTGATTTGTCAACGGGTTGGTTTAGGGCAGAAGATATTAGTAAAAGAATCTGCTATGGGTGAGCAAATTAATGATGAGTTCATCGCTTCAATCTCATTAGATGGTGTGAATTTCGGACTACTTTCTGACGGTACACTTCGAGTTTTATCTATTTTAATTGGGATTATTGATTCATCTTCGAGTTCGACGATCATTATCGAAGAGCCTGAAGTACACATTCATCCTGCAATGCTAGAAAAGCTGCTCAATGAGATTGAATCCTATACCTATGGTGATGGTTTATTGATGTCAACACAGTCTCCACAGGTGGTTGCTTGGACAAGTCCAGATAAGATTAATTTAGTCCATCGATCGGATGGAAAAACGATCGTTCGGAAGTTGGGAGCGGTCGAAATTCAAAATGTTATTGAGTACCTTTCTGAGGAAGGTAGTTTAGGCGAATGGCTATATAGCGGGATTGTCGATGAGTAAACTCCGAATTGCCCTGATTGCTGAGGATGAGACGGATTGTGATGCAGTGCGGGAAATTGTCCGTCGTGTTCTAGGTCGAGAGGTTACGACAAAACAGTGGGCAGCAAGAGGGTGTAGCATTTTAGAGCGGAAGCTTACTGCAAAACTCAAGTTATTTGCCCATGATGGCGTTAATGCGTTCATTGTTGTGCGAGATCTCGATCGTAATTCTCAAAATAACGTACTGAATGATGAAATAATAACTCGTCAGAAATTAGAAAAAATAGCTTCGATCGTCAACCCCAGTCAAACATTGATCTGTATTCCAGTTGAAGAATTAGAAGCTTGGTTTTGGTCAGATCCAGAGGTGATCCGATATGTTGGGAAAGGGAAAGGACAAGCAAGCAAAAGTCCTCATGCCGTTGCGCAGCCTAAGGAAGCCTTGATAAGGCTATCACAAGGAGAAAATAGAAGACCCCGATATAGCACCAACATGAATGCAGAATTAGCGGCGCGACTGAATCTTGAACTCTGCGCCGATCGATGTCCGTCGTTCAAGGAGCTACTAGATTTTCTCAATTCGTTGAGAATCTCGCTTGTTTAAATCGGCTCTGCCTCAACAGGCTTAATCCAATCTGCAAACTCGGTTGCAAAGGTTCCGGCTAAAATCGATCGGCGGATCTCCTGCGTAAATCTCACCAATGCTGTGATGTTGTGAATTGAGAGTAATGTGTATGCCAAAAGTTCCTGCGATCGGAGCAAATGTCCAATGTAAGCGCGACTAAAGTTCTGACAGGTGTAGCAATCGCAAGTGGGATCTAATGGTGTGAAATCTTCACGGAATCTAGCGTTCTTTAAATTCCATCGATCGCCGTTCACGATCGCATTTCCATGACGTGCCAATCGCGTTGGAATCACACAGTCAAAGACATCAATTCCCGCCGCGATCGCCCTGGCCATTTCCCGGTGGGTTCCCACACCCATTAAGTAGCGAATCTTATCTGCTGGCAATAGCGGAGCTGTGTGCTGCACCACTTGGTCAATCACTTCTGGCGCTTCACCGACACTGACGCCGCCGATCGCATAGCCTGGTAAATCCAACGCCACGAGTTGTCGCGCTGACTCCGATCGTAAATCCAAAAATTCCCCACCCTGCACAATCCCGAACAGCGCCTGATCACTGCGTCCATGGGCAGAAATACAACGCTTCAGCCATTCTGTAGTGCGGACTAAGGCTTTTTCGGTGATTTCCCGTCCGCAACCCGAGGGCGCACATTCATCGAAGGCCATGATCACGTCTGCGCCGATCGCATTTTGGATTTGAATCGATCGTTCGGGGGTGAGATTAATGACGTTGCCATCGCGGGGCGATCGGAAGGTGACACCTTCATCGGAAATCGATCGCATTTCACTCAAGCTAAAGACTTGAAATCCACCGGAGTCGGTCAGCATTGGACCGTTCCAGCCCATGAATTTGTGCAGTCCTCCGGCGGCCTGTACGAGGTCTTCGCCGGGTTGTAGGTGCAAATGGTAGGTGTTGGACAGGACCATCTGTGCGCCTGTGGCTTTGAGTTGGTCCGGGGTGACGGTTTTGACGTTGGCGAGGGTGCCGACGGGCATGAAGCGTGGGGTTTCTACGATGCCGTGAGGGGTATGGAACAAGCCTGCCCGCGCACCTGTGACGGGACATGTTGCCAATAGCTCAAATTTGAAGTTTTCGCTCACGTGATGTCGCCCGCTGGACTAAAAGCCGTTGATAAGCTTACCACTTGTTAATTCTCAATATGGCGATCGGATTGCAAAACTATGATCTATGCAGAAATACGATCAGGTATGCCATCCGCGTGCGTCAAGCGAAACAACGCAAGCGGCCAAAAAATGTCCATCCCAAAAACACCCGAAACACGATCGCTCACCCATCCACCAACCCGTAACGTGCGTTAAGCGAAGCAACGCACGTGGCAAAAAACACCCACTATCTAAAAATCGTCATCATCATCCCCACAGCTATCCCAGCCCGACGACAGCACATCCGCCACCACCGCATCCAAAGCCGCCCGATCGATCGCCCGATCGCCCACAGTCCTCAACAAACTCCCCACAGGAATCAACCGCAGACAGCGATCGTCCTGCATCAGATCAAAAAAGCACTGGCCCGCCTCCGTCCCCGCCGGAACCGATCGGCCCAACTGCACATAATCAAAACTCGCCACATTGAGATAGATTGAGCCATTAGAGACCATCGTTGCACTAGAGGCTTCATTAAAAACCTCCACAACACAGCCCTCACCATGACTCACCATCTCCCCATCCTGGAAAAACACATACTTCACTCGGCTCAGATCGCCCAGCAACCGTTGCATATCCCGTTTGTCCACCAAAAGACCCGCATCCACAATACAGGGAGCTGGACGCCTGACACCGCGTGAAATAAACTCGTGACTCATAGCCAAAAAACTGCAAAATCCTAGAGAATAAAACCAAACTTGCTCATGCTGTTCGACTTATCAAGCCGATCGTCCCCTTAAAACAGGTTTCGATCGTCTGAGTCATCGACTCTCTTCTATATTCTGGCACAGCACTCAAATCGCGCCACTATTTTACGAATCTCATCCTAAACATAAAGAATCATTCACCCATGTATCGACTTCTCCGGGCATTCATTCAGAAATTTTTAGGCGCGATCGTCTTCTATACCCAGATCCCCTTACCCCACAGCCTGCCCCTCGACTTCGACGGGATCGCGAGGTTTGCGCCGTTGGTGGGGATGGGGATTGGGGGGATTTTGGTCTTGGTGGCTGGGCTACTGCTGGGGTTAACCCCGATCGCACCGCTTCTACTCGCCACAATTGTGACGGCTTTGTGGGTCTGGATTACGGGGGCGTTGCATTTGGATGGGGCGATGGATACGGCGGATGGGTTGGCCTGTATGGACCGCGATCGGCGACTGGATGTGATGCGGGATCCCCATAATGGGGCCTTTGGGATTTTGACGGGGATCGTGATTTTGATGCTGAAGACGGCGGCGATGGTTCCGGATACGGCGGCGCTTTATAGTCCGGTGATATGGGCGTTGCCGTTGGTCTGTGGCTGGGCGCGCTGGGGACAGTTGATTGCGATCGTGCGGTTTCCTTATTTACGGGCGGAAGGAAAAGGTAAGTTGCACAAGACGGCGATTCGCGGGTTTCGGGATGCGCTGCCGAGTTTGTTGATTTTGCTTAGTGGGCAATTGGTGGCGTACTACTGGGGAGTTCTGTCCTTGGAACAGACGGTGATGATGCCGATCGCCGCTTTATTTTTTAGTTGGAGCTTTTCGACTTGGATCGATTCCAAGTTTGATGGTCATACGGGGGATACTTACGGGGCGATCGTGGAATGGAATGAAACCTTCTTGCTGTGCGTTCTGGCGTTAACGTCTTAATGTCGAGGACTGAGCGGAGTCGAAGTCCGGCTTGTATTGATTAGGGCAACTTGGCTCCGCAGCGCTTGCAAAATTTGGCATCCCCGTCATGGGCCAGCCAGCCGCAGGATTCGCACACTAGTTCGACTTGGCCCTCCGTCTTCACCAACTGCCGAATCAAATCTCCCAACTGCCAAGGAATCAACACCACCCCCGTCAAAATTGCGACCACCGTAATTCCCCGCCCCAACTGCGACTTCGGCGTAATATCCCCAAAGCCTGCCGTCGTCACGGTAGAAACGCAGAAGTAAATGGCATCTAGAAAGGTCCGAAAGCCGGGATTTGTGGGATGTTCGACTTCATAAATGAGTCCAGCATAGACAAAGACGATCGACACCACGGTAAAAATAATCCGCGCAAAAATGGCTGCATCTTCGCCCGTCACATAGCCAAATACCGTCCGCCCACCCAAAAAACGGATCAGCTTTAAAATCCGAAACCATCGCAGAATTCGCAAAAATTCTACATTCCCAAACCCTAATAATGACGGCAAAATTGCCATGAGATCAATTAATGAAAACAGGCTAAATACGTATTTGAAACGCTTTTCTGCACACCAAAATCGAAATAAATACTCCACCGTAAACAGCAATAAGATTCCCCGATCGCAGTTTTCTAAAACCGATCGTAGCCCCGGTGAAATGGCATAACTTTCCACTACAAAAATGGCGGATGACACCAGCACAGCGCCTGTTAATCCCAGTGTTAAGGCTCGACCGATCGGCGTTTCGATATCATCTAGGTAGAATGCAATTTTCGATCGTAACCCCAGATTCTCTGACTCTTGAATCCCCGTTTCCTGTATATCCAAACTACAAAGCCTCCAAAATCCAAAATCCAAAATCCAAATCATCCAATAAACTTCGTCAAATACCTAGGCTGATCTACGTCCAAGTCAAGCGATCGCGCCCAATCGTACGCCAAGAGTTGCAAGGGTAACACCATCAAAAATGGCATCAACCAATCGGCAATCGGTTCGACTTCCAATACTTCATCGAGTCCCGGCAGCAAGCCATGATCGCGTGGCCCAATGCCAATGATATAACTCCCAAAAGAGCGAAATCGATCGAGATCCGATCGAATCTTTTGATCTGACAGCGTAGAACTCGTCATCAACGCAATCACGGGAAACCCCGGTTTCAAAATGGCCATGGGACCGTGACAAAAATCTCCCGCCCCAAACCCCTCTGCATGAACGTAGCAGGTTTCCTTGAGTTTTAGCGCTCCTTCGAGGGCGATCGGCTGCATCAAGGCTCGCCCCAACAGCACCACGGATTCCCTCATCATCCAGTCTAACCCCCAGCCCTCTCCGACCGCTTGAGTTTTGAGTTCAGTCAGGGTGGTTTCGATCGCTTTGGGAAGCTGGGCAAGGTCCGATCGTAATGCCGCCGCCCTCGTCAAATCCACAATCCCCCTCGATTGGGCTAAATCCACCGCTAGCCGAGCTAAGACTGCTAACTGCGCAGTAAAGCTCTTCGTTGCTGCCACTGCTCCCTCGACTCCGGCGGGCGTGACAATGCCTGCATCGGCCATCTGGACTAACGGCGAAGCCTCGACATTGGCGATCGCGAGTACTTTGAATTCACCAGGATGACTCGTTTGGATCTGCGCTAGAGCTTCTAACAAATCTTTGGTCTTGCCGGATTGGCTGAGGGCGACGATCGTGGTGCCCGGTTCGAGGAGAGGGGGGCGATCGGTCCATTCTGCGGCATCTAGGACTCGGGTGGGGAGCTTTGTGAGGGATTCAAACCAGTGTTGGGCGACGAGGGCGGCGTGACGACTGGAGCCACAGGCGAGGAGGACCAATCGTTGCGTTGACGTGGGATCTTGGAGCCAGTCTGGCAACGGCAAATCCATGGCTAAGCAATCCGCCACGACCTGCGGCTGCTGCCAGATGTTTTGCAACATCACCGAATCCTTTGCAAAATCGCTCATAATGTAAACCGCTCCTTTTCAGTGGTCCCATCAACGGTCCTCAACGCCCATGCCCGGTTGGAAAATCTCAACAGAATTTAGTTTCTCCGCAGCCCATGTCATTAAAGACTACGACGGACCCTGTGGTCGAATGCATGGTCATAACTATCTGGTCCGCATTGAAGCCAAAAGCGATCGGCTCCACAGCTCCCAATACTGCCCAAACCCTGTCATGGTAGCGGATTATCGCACCTTAAAATGGGCCAAAAAAGACGTGACTAAAGGCGGACTCGATCACTGCATCCTGAACGAAGTCATGCCCCCCGAATACGAGACTACGGCTGAAATGATCGCCCAATACATCTACGACAAAACCAAAAAAATGCTCCCTGAAGGGATTTCTCTGACGATCGCCATCTCCGAATCCCCCAACGCCTGGGCCTATTACGGCGACGACTAACCTATTCGGGGCTGGGAAAGCCAGCCCCTACAATTTTTCTTTTTCCCATGACACAAATTTTACCGATCGTCGAAACCTTCCACTCCGTCCAAGGCGAAGGCGCATGGTGCGGAACCAACGCCTACTTCATCCGCCTTGCCCTCTGCGACGTGGGTTGTCCCTGGTGCGATACCAAGATTTCTTGGAGCGATAAAAATCATCCTAAGATTTCGATCGACCAACTCACCCATCAAGCCAAAGCTACAAACCCCCACTTCGTCGTCATCACAGGCGGCGAACCGTTGATTCATGATTTGACAGAACTCACCCACGCCCTCAAATCTGAAACCCTCCGCACTCACCTCGAAACCTCCGGCTCCCATCCCTACTCCGGCACCTTCGACTGGATCACCCTCTCCCCAAAACCGTTCAAACCTCCCATCGGCGACATTTACGATCATGCCCACGAACTCAAACTGATTATCTCCCAACCCGAAGACTTCGCCTGGGCCGAAACCCAATCAAACCTCACCAATCCCGAAGCCGTCCGCTACCTCCAACCCGAATGGAATAGCCCCGACAGCCAAACCCTCGTCTTCAACTACGTCCTAAAAAATCCCCAATGGCGCATCAGCCTCCAAACCCACAAACTCCTAGGCGTCCAATAAACCCGAGTCGCAAACCGATCGAACCCGAGTCGCAAACCGATCGAACCCGAGTCGCAAACCAATCGAACCCGAGTCGCGGGCTGAGCGGAGTCGAAGCCCAACTCATAGATTGAAATCTATGCAATCCTCTTCAGCCATAAGCTAACCCAATGAATCCCCTCAGGCATTGCAACTTTACGTATCGCAACATCGGGATCAAAACGGTCATAATAGATTCATAAAGAAATCCAAAATAATTAGTCGTTTAGAAGAGGTTAGTCCCATGGTGTCATCCGTCGCAGCTCCAAAGAAAACCGCTCCCAAACAACGTCTGACGCTCCAACATTCTGAAATTGCTCCCGACACCACGGTGATCCGATCGCTCGACTGGGATCGCGATCGCTTCGACATCGAATTCGCCCTGCAAAACGGCACCACCTACAACTCCTTCCTGATTCGCGGCGAACAAACCGCCCTGATCGACACCTCCCACGCCAAATTTAAAGACACCTATCTCAAGCTCCTCACTGGACTGATTGATCCAAAAACGATCGACTACTTGATCATCAGCCACACCGAACCCGACCACAGCGGCCTGGTCAAAGACGTGATTGCGCTGAATCCTGACATCGTCGTCGTCGGCGCAAAAGTGGCGCTGCAATTCCTCGACGACCTCGTGCATCAGCCCTACAACAAAAAAATGGTCAAAAGCGGCGAAAAGCTCGACCTCGGCAACGGTCACATCCTAGAGTTCATCTCCGCCCCAAATCTCCACTGGCCCGACACGATTTTCACCTACGACCACGCCACGCAGCACCTGTTCACCTGTGACGCCTTCGGGATGCACTACTGCGACGACTCCACCTACGACGAAGATCTGGACCTGATCTCGGCGGACTATCGGATTTACTACGACTGCCTCATGGGTCCGAACGCGAAGTCGGTGCTGGGTGCGATCAAACGGATGAACGAATTGCCTGGAGTCAAGACGATCGCCACGGGCCACGGTCCCCTGATCCAACATCACCTCGACGAACTCGTCGGACGCTACCAGACCTGGAGCAACGAAAAAGCCAAAGCCGCGAAAAACGTCGCGATCTTCTACGCTGCTGAATATGGTGATGCGGATCAGCTTTCCGGCTATCTCTCCAACGGGATTTTAAAAACCGAAGTCCTAGTTGAATCCTTCGATTTGTCTACGGCGGAACTCACGGAAATCCGTCACGCTGTTGAACTCGCCAATGGCATCCTGATTGTGATGCCGCCCCAAGGCAATGACACCATTTCGATCGCCATCAGCACGATCGTCGCCGCCTCCAACAGCAAGCAAGCCTACGGACTCTGTGAATCCGGCGGAGACAATGATGAACCCGTTGCAACACTTCGTGCGCGGTTCCAGGAAGCAGGACTCACTGAAGCGTTTCCTCCGATCAAGCTGGAAAATGGCACAGGCACTGCGGTCTACAATCTCTGCGAAGAATCCGGCGTAGACATCGGCCAATGGCTGACCCGCGATCGTACCGTCCAACAAATGAAAGCCCTCGATGGCGATCTGGACAAAGCCCTCGGTCGTCTCAGCGGTGGACTTTACATCGTCACCGCGCAAAAAGGTGACAGTCGCAGTGCGATGTTGGCGTCTTGGGTCTCCCAAGCGAGTTTCAAGCCCTTGGGGTTGACGATCGCCGTGGCCAAAGACCGGGCGATCGAATCCTTGATGCGGGTTGGCGATAGTTTTGTTCTGAACGTTTTGGAAGAGAATAACTATCAACCCTTGATGAAGCATTTTCTGAAACGCTTTGGACCGGGGAGCGATCGCTTTGAAGGCATCGACATTCAAACGGCACAAAACGGCAGTCCCATTTTGACCACAGCCCTGGCCTACCTCGAATGTGAAGTCAAAACGCGAATGGAATGCAGTGATCACTGGTTAGTGTACGCCTCGGTTTCGATCGGGCGTCTCTCGAACTCAGAAGCCCGCACCGCCGTCCACCACCGGAAAGTTGGGAACCACTACTAAGTCCCAAGCCGCTCCCAGCCAGGGTTCGGCTCCGCTCACCCTTCGATAGATGGGAACTGAATGACTCTGCTCACCCTCCGACCCACAACTACGGGGGCTGAGCGGAGTCAAAGCCCAAACCCCGCAGGCGACCCATAACAGCTCTAAAGGAAGGAACTACACCTATGCCTACTACCACTACCCGTCCCCGTGATGTTCAAGTCGCCGAAATTGCTCCCAGCACCACCATCATCCGATCGCGCATCTGGGACCAACTGCGGTTTGAGGCCGAGTATGCCAAAGGTAAAGGTACGACGGTCAACAGCTATTTGATCCAAGCTCGGGAAGTCGCCTTGATCGACCCTCCTGGCGGATCCTTCACCGATGTATTCATCGAAGACCTCCAGCAGCATGAGTACTACCAACAGATCGATTACATCATCCTCAACCACATCAACCCCAACCGCCTCGAAACCCTTAAAGCCTTACTGCCCCTTGCTTATCGGGCTAAAATTGTCTGCTCTCGTCCCGCCGCTAATACCCTCAAAGCCGCATTTCCCGACCAAGAACTGCCCATTCTTGCCGTTCGCGCAGGCGATGTCCTAGATCTGGGCGAAGGTCACGAACTGAAATTTATTACCAAACCCACGCCGCGCCATCCTGACGGCCTTTGCATTTACGACAGCAAAACGAAGATCTTATTCTCCGACAAACTCTTTGGATCCCATGTTTGTAGTGATGAGCTGTTTGACGAAAACTGGAAAGCGCTTCAGGACGATCGGCAATACTACTTCGACAACATCCACGCCGCCCAATCCAAACAAGTCGAAACCGTCCTCGACAAACTCAGCCTATACAATCTCAAACTTCTCGCCCCCGGTCATGGTCCCCTGGTGAAGTACAGCGTTAGCCGCCTGCTCATGGACTATCGCGACTGGTGCAACGACCAGACCCAAAAGACCCTAACCGCTCTCCTGCTCTACACCTCTGCCTATGGCAACACGGGACTGATGGCCAATGCGATCGGTGCTGGACTCAGTGGTTCGGACGTGCAGGTGATGGCCATGAACTGTGAGATTTCAACTCCCGAAGAGATTACGGACGCGATCGAAGCCTGTGATGGTTTCATCATCGGCTCTCCCACCCTCGCAGGCCACGCCCCCACCCAGATCCAAACCGCGTTGGGTCTGATTTTATCTGGTGCGTCTAAAACAAAACTGGCTGGGGTATTTGGGTCCTATGGCTGGAGTGGAGAGGCGATCGACATTTTGGAATCAAAACTCCTCAACGCGGGCTATCCCCTAGGCTTTGAAACCCTGCGCTGCAAATTCACGCCGACGCCTGAAGTGCTGACTGCCTGCAGTGCTGCCGGAGCCGACTTCGCCAAAGCCCTGAGAAAAACCCAAAAAGCGCGTCCACCGATTCAAGCGTCAGCAGCGGAAGCTACGAGCGATCGGACTGAACTCGCTATGGGCCGCATCATCGGATCCCTTTGTGTTGTCACCCTTCAACGTAGCGATGTGAAATCGGCGATTTTGACTTCTTGGGTGTCTCAAGCGACCTTCACACCACCGGGGATCACGATCGCAATCCCCAAGGACGCCGCTGAAAACACTTTGGATCACAGTGGGGATCCCTTCGTCCTCAACGTCCTCCGCGAAGGTAAAAACCTGCGCCGCCACTTCCAAAAAATCACCACCACAGGCCAAAACCCCTTCCAAGAAGTCGAAATCGACATCGCCCGCAACGGCAGTCCGATTTTGAAAGACGCGCTGTCCTACCTGGAATGTACCGTCCAAACTCGCATGGACTGCGGGGATCACTGGCTAATCTATGCGATCGTCAACACCGGAAAAGTCCTAGAAACCAACGGCACCACCGCCGTCCTCCACCGCAAATCCGGCAGCGCCTACTAAATTCCGATCGACCATCGAGGGGTGAGCGGAGTCGAACCCCGTCAACAAAAACAACCGCCCTTCTGAGTAATTCTCAAAAGGGCGGTTGTCTTAAAATTCTAAACTCTAAATTTAACCTTCCTCAATTCGTTTCTCTACTGCCTCTACGATCGCATCCCCAAACTCATCCACCACCGTCACCGCCGCCTCAACCGCCCCTTCAGCCGTCTCCTCAGCCACAACGTCCGTCACAACCTCAGGCGAAACGCTGGGTTTCACAGCCGTCATGTCATCGGCAGAAATCGAAGCGCTTGTTGGCTTCATGGCGGTCATGTCGTCAGCAGAGATCGAAGCACTCGTCGGTTTTGCTACCGTGGTCTCTTCTAGATCCCCGAAGTCAAAATCATCATCCATCTCAGGTGCTGGAACCGCAGGTTTGGCTTCGGGTTTCACATCAGATTTCACATCAGCCGCTTCGTCTTTGCCCTTGCGAACGTAGACCTCTTTATTCTTCTTCGGCGCATTGAGACCCGTAGCCATCCCCTTGGCCCGATCGAATAACCCACCCAGCGGATTCTCAGTCGCAGGCTTGGTAAAGGACTTCATGGCAGGTTTCGCGGCCGTCATGTCAATTTCCGCCTTGGGAGGATTGCCGAAGTCTTCGGGCTTCAGGGGCACATCCGCTCGTTTCAGTGCCTCAGCCGTCTCTTCAGCCACCGCTGCCCCTGTTTCCGTTCCTGTCTCCACCGCCACTCCCATATCTTGAACGGCAGTCTGGGCCTTATTGATAGCTCCCTGAGCTTGAGTTTTGAGCTTGGTGGCCGTCTCGGACTGGGTCAACCCTGTGATCCGATCGCGCCAGCCCTTGACCTTCCCACTGTTGACCCGATCGCCCTCGGGTGTTGCATTCCAGCGAGACTCGATCGTTTGCCAGCCCAGCCAGCCGATCAGCCCCACGCTGGCCATCTGCCCCAGCAGTACACCCCCAGTAATCCGTCCGGCACAGACCCAAAGCACCAACCCATAAAACAACCCCACGCCACTCCAGGCGAGGTCATTCTTGCGAGACACCTCCGGCAACACAAAGGTCGCACTATATAAGCCCGCACTCGCAACAATCACCAACAGAGCCAAAACATAGGTCAGCATAGCGCCAAGCCTCCAGATGCAAAAACTAACAACAACAATCCAATCGCCTAATCGCCGGACTTCGACTCCGGACTTCGACTCCGCTCAGTCCTCTACCATCTCCGTGGGCTGAGCGGAGCCGAAGCCCGAAGCCCACTTTCACAATGAAGGACAAACCCCCGATCGAAAAGGGGGATTTTCCGATCCATCACTTTTCTCTCTCCAGTGCGATCCCAAAACTTTCATTCGGTTTTACGCCACCTCCAAAACAGCGCGTTACCCTGTTGAAGGTATAAACGACGATCGTTCTCTAGATTTTAAGTACAACATAAAACTTATGACTCAAAGCTTTGGTGTGATTGGATTGGCCGTCATGGGCGAAAATCTAGCGCTTAACGTAGAACGGAACGGATTCCCGATCGCCGTCTACAACCGTAGTCGCGAAAAAACCGATGAATTCATGAAAACCCGCGCCGTCGGGAAAAACGTAAAAGCAGGCTATACCCTCGAAGAATTCGTACAACTCCTCGAACGTCCCCGCAAAATTCTCATCATGGTCAAGGCGGGCGACCCCGTGGATGCCGTGATTAATCAACTCAAGCCCCTGCTCGACGAAGGGGATATTCTCATTGATGGCGGCAACTCGCTGTTCACCGACACCGATCGGCGCGCCGCAGAACTCGAAGCCGAAAAATTCACCTTCATCGGCATGGGTGTCAGTGGTGGGGAAGAAGGCGCACTAAATGGCCCTAGCCTCATGCCTGGAGGCACCTCCACCGCCTACAAATACCTGGAACCGATCTTGGTCAAGATCGCAGCCCAGGTCAACGATGGAGCCTGTGTGACCTACATCGGACCGGGTGGCGCGGGTCACTACGTCAAAATGGTCCACAACGGGATTGAGTACGGCGACATGCAGCTCATCGCCGAAGCCTACGACCTGTTGAAAAACGTCGCAGGACTGAGCGGTGACGAAATCGCCCAAGTCTTCACCGACTGGAACAAAACCGACGAACTCAACTCCTACCTGATCGAAATCACCGCAGACGTCTTCCGCAAAAAAGACGACGACACCGGGAAGCCCCTCGTCGAAGTCATTCTCGACGCCGCAGGCCAAAAAGGCACAGGTCGCTGGACTGTCAACAATGCCCTAGAACTCGGCGTGGCCATCCCCACCATCACAGCAGCCGTGAATGCCCGGATTCTGTCCTCCATCAAGGCAGAACGCATGGCAGCGGTAAAGCTGCTCTCTGGTCCAGAAACCAGTTTTGAGGGCGATAAAGCGGCATTTGTGAACCAAGTACGGGATGCCCTCTACTGCTCCAAAATCTGCTCCTATGCCCAAGGGATGGCCTTGCTCAGCGCTGCCTCTAAAGCCTACGGGTTTGGGTTGGATTTAGCTGAATGTGCGCGGATTTGGAAGGGTGGCTGCATCATTCGGGCGGGCTTCCTGGATAAAATCCGTGCTGCCTTCAGTGCGGATCCCCAATTGGCCAATCTTCTGCTCGCCCCCGAGTTTCGCGATACGGTCCTGAGCCGTCAAGGGGCATGGCGATCGGTCATCATGGAAGCTGCCCGTTCCGGTATTGCCGTCCCAGCCTTCAGCGCCTCGCTGGACTACTTCGACAGCTACCGCCGCGATCGTCTTCCCCAAAATGTCACCCAAGCCCAACGGGACTTCTTTGGTGCCCACACCTACGAGCGCATCGACAAGCCGGGTGTCTTCCACACCGAATGGATGAGCTAAGGTTCCAAACCTAGATTTCAAATAAAAAACGCCCAAGGACTTAATCCTGGGCGTTTTTCTGTAAAAAACAAAAAAATCATCGAACAAAAAACACACAACCAACCAGAGCCATGAACCGATGGGCCACCTCAAGGTTTCATCCCGACTGAAATCTATCTCAGCTTAGAAAAAACGATCGCCCATCGCATCGCTCATTTAACCAGTAACTAGAAACCCAGATGACAGGAGAGCGAGACGACTCTATAAAGCGTAAAAACAACCGTGAATGTCAATCCACCGCGCCTTTCTGCTTATTTTTATATTGCCCGCACCTCCCCTTCCCTTCCCATTTTGCTCACAATCTCAGCCAGAAGACGTAGATCTTAAATCTCTCTCAATTCTTTAACCTTTCTTTACCCCTTATCCCGTCACACCTTAACCACTGGGCTTTTCTCTCAACTTCAGCAATAGCGCTCAGGTCACAAACCTGGTAGATTTGGCAAAAGTACCAGTAAGCTTCAGCAAATATTCATGAAAGTCTTAGTAATTGGTGGCGATGGCTACTGTGGATGGGCAACAGCACTACACCTTTCAAATCGCGGGCATCAAGTCGGGATCCTCGACAGCCTGGTTCGGCGACACTGGGACAATGAGCTACAGATCTCAACCCTGACCCCGATCGCACCGATTCAGCAACGCATTCAACGCTGGAAAGATCTCACGGGCAAATCCATCGATCTTTTCATTGGCGATATTTGCAATTACGACTTCTTGCTGAAGTCTGTCCTCCAATTCCAGCCTGACGCGATCGTCCATTTTGGCGAACAGCGATCGGCTCCGTTCTCCATGATCGATCGAGAACATGCCGTTCTGACCCAAAGCAACAACGTCATCGGCAACCTCAATATTCTCTACGCCATCAAGGAAAACTTTCCTGACTGCCATCTGGTCAAACTGGGCACCATGGGCGAGTACGGCACCCCCAATATCGACATTGAAGAGGGCTACATCACGATCGAGCACAATGGTCGCAAAGACACCCTGCCGTACCCCAAGCAACCCGGATCGTTCTATCACCTGTCCAAGGTCCACGACTCCCACAACATTCACTTCGCCTGCAAAGTCTGGGGTTTGCGTGCTACTGACTTGAATCAAGGTGTCGTCTATGGCGTTTTGACCGAAGAAACAGGCATGGACGAGTTGCTGATCAACCGTCTCGACTATGACGGTGTCTATGGAACCGCCCTCAACCGTTTTTGTATTCAGGCGGCGGTGGGTCATCCGTTGACGGTCTATGGGTCTGGTGGTCAGACGCGGGCCTTCCTGGACATTCGGGACACGGTGCGCTGCGTCGAACTTGCCCTAGAGAAGCCTGCGAATGCGGGTGAATTCCGCGTGTTTAACCAATTCACGGAAATGTTCAATGTGGGCGACTTGGCGAATCAAGTGAAGAAGGCAGCTTCGACGCTCGGGCTACAGGTGGAGGTTCAGAATATTGAGAATCCCCGTATCGAGAAAGAAGAGCATTACTTCAATGCCAAAAACACCAATCTATTGGATCTGGGCTTACAACCGCATCTCCTTTCAGATTCGCTGTTGGATTCGCTGCTGAACTTTGCCACCAAATACAAACACCGCGCAGATTTGAATGAAATCATGCCTCGTGTGAAGTGGAAATAGGCAAACCGGGGTTTTGCCATGGGCAACGCTCTGCGAACGGCTCCGCTCACCCCTCAAGCAATGAACTTCGTGGGCTGAGCGGAGTCGAACCCCAAACCCAATGAACTTCGTGGGCTGAGCGGAGTCGTAGCTTGCGTCCGTCAGGACTAGCCCGAACCCAATCAGCATCAGCGTTCTATGAAGCCATCTATTCGAATTGCTTTGATTTGTACCACCACGATCGCTCCTGGCTTACTTTTTGCGGGCATTAGTACCTACTATTTATTTCAGGATTGGGCGGCGTTGGACCGATCGTTTCAGCAGTTTGTGAAGGTGAGTCAAACGGCTCAACCCACCGTGCCTCAATTGCTCATCGCCAAAGCCGCCGAGGACCGTCATCGGATTAATTGCTTTGCGGAGGGCATTGGGGTTTTGGGTGGGTGGGGCATTGCGGCGATCGGTCTCCACGCCCTTCTCAGCCCAAAAAAAGGTTCTAAAATCTAAAATCCAAAATCCAAAATTCTTACCGCTTCCATGAGAATCGCCCTATTTACCGAAACCTTCTTGCCCAAAGTAGACGGCATCGTCACTCGCCTCAAGCACACCGTCGAACATCTGCAACGCCAAGGCCATCAGGTTTTGCTTTTTTCTCCGGAAGGCGGTCTAAGGGAATATCAAGGCGCACAAATTCAGGGCATTAATGGGTATCCCCTGCCTTGGTACCCGGAACTCAAAATGGCCTTCCCGCGCCCTGCGATCGGCCATCAACTGAAAAAATTCCAGCCCGATCTAATTCACGTTGTGAATCCCGCTATTTTGGGACTTGGCGGCATTTACTATGCCAAAAAACTCCGAATTCCCCTCGTTGCTTCCTACCATACTCATTTACCCAAGTACCTAGAACACTATGGTTTGGGGAGTCTGGAAGGGCTGCTGTGGTTTTTGCTGCGCCAAGCTCACAATCGCGCAAGGCTTAATCTTTGTACGTCGAGTGCGATGGTGAATACGCTGACGGACCATGGAATTCGCAATACGGATCTGTGGCAGCGCGGCGTTGATACGGAGACTTTTCATCCGAGTTTGGAAAGCTATGAGATGCGATCGCGCTTAACCCAAGGTCATCCTGAGGATCCGCTGTTGTTGTATGTGGGGCGGTTGGGGGCTGAGAAGGAAGTCGATCGGATCAAGCCGATTTTACAATCTATTCCTAATGCTCGTCTTGCGCTGGTGGGTGATGGACCCAACCGATCGAATTTGGAGAAGCATTTTGCGGGAACGAATACGCATTTTGTGGGGTATTTGGCGGGGAAAGAATTGGGTTCTGCCTATGCTTCGGCGGATGCGTTTATTTTTCCATCGCGGACGGAGACGTTGGGATTGGTGCTGCTCGAAGCGATGGCGGCGGGCTGTCCGGTGGTGGCGGCAAATTCGGGAGGGATTCCTGATATTGTGACGCCGGGGGAAAATGGTTATCTGTTTGAGCCGCAGGATGAAATGGGAGCTATTAAAGCCACGCAGCAGCTTTTGGGGGATCGTCAGCAGCGATCGTTCTTACGCCAAAACGCTCGTCAAGAGGCAGAGCGCTGGTCCTGGAGCGCTGCAACTCAGCAACTCACCGATTATTACGCCACGACCCTCGGCAGAATTCCCGCGATTGTTCCTTAATTCCGGCCCCAAAGAAAAATTCCCTCCAGACCTAAATCCGAAGGGAATCCCCTAAATTGACCTAAACCCGATCGTCCCAAAACGACTAACTCGCCTCAGCATCTCCAAAATAAGAACCTGCCTGACCAATCCCCAAACTCTTCTTACTGCGCTTCAGCTCTTTCCAAAGGGCTTTAATTTGCTTGTAAGAATCTTCAGGAGATAATTTTCCTCCTGTCTCTAGGTTCGAGATCACCATGACCCGGCTGGCAAACTCCTGAAGATTGGCATTAAACACCAAATTTTCCGGTTTGAACTGCCCGCGATAACGGCCACGAGGATAGAGAAAGTTCGATTGGTCAGACATCTTTATAGACGCTCCTATTGCAGAAATTTTGACAACGATGCTTCACTGAACACGCTGTGACCCGATGAATCTTAAAGTCTGACGACTTAAAATCCGATCGCATCCCGGCATTCAGTTTTTGCTCCATCAAAGAAATCTCCCCTTTTTTCCAAGGATTGAATTTTATGGATTTAAACTACACTTAACCTAGCATTAACCTTGGATTTTGTAAGGTGTGATAGGACACTTTCTTGGAAAATATGCAAAAAGTCTTGACATTTGGCTCAAGATCTCTGTGGTGGTTCTGAGCGTTGTGTCAGTGGTTCAACGGTTTAACGTTAATGCTTTAGTTCTAGGGCAGCGGCGACGGCTTCTTTGCGTAAGCCTTCGGCGATGCGGAACATTTCGATGCCGTCGTGGAGATAGGTTTCGTTGTAGTTTTGTGTGAACATCTCTAGCTCGTTGAGGGCGTCGCCCAGTTGGCTCATGCAGTAGTAGAGGTTGGCGGAGACTGAGGCGGCGATCGGGGGGTTGGGCATTTTTTTCAAGAGCGTTTGTGCTTTTTCTAGGGCGTCCTGACTTTCTTCGATGTAGGTGTTGAAGTCGTCCATGAGTTCATCATCGAAGGGGTCGGCGGAGAGGGCTTTGATCTGGGCGCGGATGGGTTTGATGATGGTGGTGAGAATTTTGTTGATGGGGGTGTAGACGCGCTTGAGCCATTCTTCGAGGGTTTCTTCGCGTTTGGGTTGTTGTTGGCGGGCGTTGCGGTATTGCTGCTGGGCGGCTTCGGTGCGATCGGCGCGGGTTTGGCTACTGGAACTCGTGGTGGGACCGTAGCGCAGGGTTTGGTCGTAGACGCGGCGTTGGTGGTCATCGCTGAGGACTTCGTAGGCGGCGCTGATGGTTTGGAATTTTTTGAGGAATTGGGTTTGTTGGGTGCTGTTGGTGTGACGATCGGGGTGGTAGATCTTGGCGAGTCGTCGAAAGGATTGTTTGATTTCTGCTGATGTGGCGGTGGTGGGGACTTCTAGGAGTTGATAGTGGGTCAGCGAGGGGGCGGACTTTGTTTTAGGATTTGCCATCTAACCGCGATCGAGCCTCCACTCAGCTTCTATTGGGAAGCCAAAAATACTTGCTGATCATACGGTACCGTACCCTAGGTTCGTCAAATAGCTTTTAGAGGAAAGGATGACAGGATTTCAGGTGGGGTTCGACTCCGCTCACCCCACGACTCCTGGGATTTTGACTTTGCTTATCCCACGATTGCGGTGGTGATGATGTAGATGCCTAGGGTGATGAGGACGATCGGGACTAGCACAGTTTGGTAACGGGCGATTGTGGTTTGGAGGCGTTTGTGTGCGGCGGCGTAGCGGGCGATCGCGCACCACAGGAAGACTAATAAGCTCCAAACTAGTAGTGTGAGGATGAGGGTTGCGGGTTTCATGCCGCTGAAGAGGGCGGTGTAGATGGCGATGTTGTCGCCGCCGTTGGCGATCGTTAGGGTGGCGACGAGGGCGATTTGGGGGGATAAAAGTTTTGCGAGGCGCGATCGGCCTAGTTTTGGATTGACTGTATTGTCATCGTCGTCGTCATGATCATTACGAGTTAACCAAGCGCGGATCCCGAGGGAGATCGGCAGTAGTCCCAGCAGTCCAATCCAAGGTTTGAGCGACAGTTGCCCGAGCCAAAACCCCGGCAAACTGAGCAAAACCAAAACGTAAAACCCGAGATATTGTCCTACGATCGTCGCTCGCCAACGTTTAGGACTCTGAAAAAACAGCAGGGTCAGAACCGCAAAATCATCGAGATTTGTGGCGATAAATGCGATCGTCGCTGTCAGAGCTTCTTGCAGCATTTCAAATCCCCAACCTCAACGACTACTCTGAACGACCATCTTCAACAAAAAGCGTTCTCGCTTATGCAGGGGGTCCGGGGGAGACATATGTCACCCGGTGGGGGCGCGGGGGCCAAGCCCCCGAAACAACTGCGCAGCAGTCCCAAGATCTTCGCCCAAAACGAACCCGAAGCCCCCAACCCCCAATTCTGGGGGCTTCAGAACTCATGCTTAGGGAGCCGATCCGGGCAGCGGCTGCTGCAAATCTCCAGGCTGCCGGGGCTGCTGCCGCTGAACCATCGCTTGCCGCTGCGCCGCCTGCACCGCCAGAGGCTCCAACTGCTGCGCGATCGCCGCCCGCTGCTCCACCTGCTGCGAACTCGACACCAACTTACTCAACCCATTAATCAAATTCCGCAAATTCTCCCGAATCTTCGGATCCCCCAACATATCGTCGAGATCCGTCGTCAGTTTTTGCGTATTTTGAAACGTCGCCCGCGCCGACTCCAACGTCTGCTGAAGCATCACCACATTACTCGGATCATTCAACGACTTCGAAGCATCGCGCAAATTCGCCGAAGCGATCGCCGCATTCGCCGACAACGCCTCCAAATTTTGAATCAACTGTCCCCCCGCCACCCGATCGATCGCCGGACCCATCTTCAGCGCCGCCACCTTCAACGACGCACTGCTTTGATTCAGATTGTCCAGCGTCCCCACCAGCATCGATCGATTCTCATTCATCAGCCCACTGACCTGAGCGAGCGTCAGGTTCGCCGTATTTGAGGTCTGAGTCAACGATCGAGCCGTCCCCGAAAACTCCTGCATCGTCGCCACACTCGTCCCCGACACCGTCCGCAACTCCTGCCGACTCGTCTGCGCTAAGAGACCAAACTCCTTACTCACCTTGGCAATCTCCGTCGCCGCCATCGTCGAACTCTTCGTCAAATCCGTCAAATTCTTCATAAACTCCGGACTGCTATAAGCCGCCGTAAACTTCATACTCTCCCGCAGCAGCGCCTCCGTACTCACCCCCACCTGACCATTAAACGCTTCTCCATTACAGACGATTGCCGCCCGGTCACAATTGCCATCCCGAGGCTTCGTCGTCGTCCCGATCGTTGCACTTCCCTGCGGAACAATATCTAAACTACTTGAACCTAAGAAACTCGACTGATTCACATTAAAAAGTGAATTCTGTGACATGCGTAAATCCGAACGATCGATACGGGCTTTGACAACAACAACCCCTTCGTCCTCATTAAACTGGACCGATTTCACGGAGCCGACGATCGCACCGCTATATCTCACAGGCGAACCCTCCGACAACCCCGAAGCATCCTTAAACTTCACCACCACCTCATAACCCGGCTGCCCAAAGGCAAACCCCTTCAACCAAAGCGCCCCACCCAGCATCGCCCCCAGGCCACCCAAAATAAACAGCCCCAACTTCCCCTCACGCCCTTGCCGACTCCCCATAACACTCACTCCTAAAAAGTCCCAAAATCCAAATAATCCCAAAATCCAAAATCCCTAATCCAAAATCCGAATCGGTCCCTTCACCTCCCCCGCAAAAAATTGCCGAACCAACCTATTCTCCGTCCTATCAATCTCCCCCACCGTCCCCTCCCACTGCACCTGCCCCTGGTATAGAAACAACACCCGCTCCGCCGTCCGCCGAATTGTACTCTCCTGATGCGTCACCATCACCGAACTCCGCCCCTTCCCCGTCACCTCCCGCACCCGACAAACCAAATCCTCAATAATCGTCGAAGCGATCGGATCCAAGCCCGCCGTCGGTTCATCGTACAACAACACATTGGGCGTATCCTGCGGGTTCTGGGGATTTTCCAAAATCGCCCGCGCAAAACTGACCCGCTTCCGCATCCCCCCCGACAACTCCGCCGGATACCGATCGCCAATATTCGGCAACCCCACCGTCTTCAAACATTGATTCACCAACACCCGAATCTCCGCCTTCGGCAACGTCGAATGCTGGTATAGCAGAAACCCCACATTTTCCTCCACCGTCAACGAATCAAACAGCGCCGCCTGCTGAAACACCATCCCAATCCCACTACTCGCCAAATTATCCTCCGCCAACCCCTGCCGCCGCTCCCCCTGCACCCAAATCTCCCCCTCATCCGGAGCCAACAACCCCGCAATAATTCGCAGCACCGTCGATTTCCCGGTCCCCGATGGCCCAATAATGGCGATCGCTTCTCCAGGATAGATTTTCAAATCAATCCCGTTCAACACAGTCTGTGTCCCAAACGTCTTCGATACACCTTTCAATTCCACCAGTGGTACTACAGAAGACATCATTTATTTTTATGCGGTTATTTTTATACAGTGATGAATTTTAGAATCTAGTGTTTTCCTTAAGGGAATACTTACAGAAGCAAAAACCTGCGTTATTCTGCTCACTAACCCCAAGAAATTTAAACTGTAGGGTATTTTAGGCAATCGTGTTTTACCACACACTATTTAAGCGCTATCCAGTATTAAAGTTCAAGCCCAGTTCGCAGTCGAGATTTAAGCCTTTGAATCTCCCAGCTTGGGACCTCTAAGCTTTGGACCTTAAACCCCTGCCTTTTCTCCGGCTAATCAAAACCACCACAACTTATGACAACCCATCGTTCCCTTAGACAAGCTGTCCGCTCTGCCCGTCGTTTTCGATCGCGGCAAGCGGTGTCACCCCACTGGATGATGATGCTTCCAAGCGGCGTTGGGAAATGGTTTAAATGGATGACGCCGGGACTGTCCATGAAGCGCTGGATGCTGATCAGTGCCGGGGGCGTCTTGATGATCTCACTGGGGTTTGCAATTTGGGTCAAGTTGACGCCGATTTTTTATCTGACGCAGATGTCTAGCGATGTCATTGAGTTCGTCGCCCGCACCGTGCCCAACTACATCAGTGGCCCGATCGTCATCCTCACGGGCATGGGCCTAGTCTGGTGGGGCCAGACGCGGACCTTTAACTCGATTACGGAGGTGCTCCTTCCAGATCAAGATCAAGGCTTAGTGGACATGATCTGGGATCATCGACGGCTAAACCGAGGGCCTCGCATTGTCGTGATTGGCGGTGGGACGGGTTTGAGTACGATGCTGCGGGGGTTGAAAACCTTGACGACAAATTTAGTGGCGATCGTCACCGTGGCCGATGATGGCGGATCCTCCGGTCGTCTGCGTCGGGAAATCGGGGTGCTGCCACCGGGGGATATTCGCAACTGTCTGGCCGCTCTAGCCGATGAAGAAAAACTGATCACAGAATTGTTTCAATATCGGTTCCAAGCGGGGGATGGACTCGTCGGCCATAGTTTTGGCAATCTCTTCTTGACGGCCTTGAGTGAGGTGAGCGGTGATCTAGAGCGTGCCGTGGAAGCGAGTTCTAAGGTTTTGGCGATCAAGGGTGAGGTATTCCCGGCGACCCTCAGCGATGTGCGGTTGTGGGCGGAGATGGAAGATGGTCGCCGCATTGAGGGTGAATCGCAAATTCCTCAAGCCAAAGGAAAAATTGTCAAAATGGGTTGCACCCCTGAAAACCCGCCTGCGCTGCCGAAAGCCATTCAAGCCATTCGGGATGCAGACTTCATCATCATCGGACCCGGTAGTCTCTACACCAGCATTGTTCCAAACCTCTTAGTGCCTGAAATCCGCGAAGCGATCGCCGCCACCCGCGTCCCCTGTGTCTACGTCTCCAACGTCATGACCCAGCCCGGAGAAACCGATGGCTACAGCGTCGCGGACCACATTGAAGCGATCGATGAAATCTGTGGCTTCCCGCTCTTTGATGCGGTGCTAGTCCAGCGTCGTCCACCGTCTGCTTCGTCCTTGGAGAACTATCTCAAAGAAGGATCCGAGCCTGTGCTGCTGGACACCGATCGCGTCACTGCCCTGGGTCGTCGAATCATTCGTGCCGATGTGATGGAAGAAGACAGCGAAGGACTCGTGCGCCACAATCCCGATCGGCTGGCGAAAGTCCTGCTACGCTGGTATGCGGCCATGCGAACAGAGCAAAAATCCGCGCACTAGCTCTAAATCCAAATCATGATTCAAACCACAGGCGAACTGAATTTGCCCGATGCTCAAGCGACCCACGAGTTGGGTTGCTATTTGGGTAAAACCTTAGCGGCTGGGACGGTTTTGTTGCTGACGGGAGAGTTGGGCGCAGGCAAAACGGCGCTGGTCCAAGGCATTGGTGAGGGATTAGGGATTCAGGACAGTCTGGAAAGTCCGACCTTTACCCTGCTGAACGAATATGACTCTGGCCGAGTTCCGCTCTATCACCTGGATCTCTACCGTCTCACACCCGCCGAAGTCACAGAACTCTACCTAGAAGGCTATTGGGATGGCACTGAAGCGCCCTTAGGCATCATGGCGATCGAATGGTGCGATCGGCTCCCCTACCGCCCCAAGACTTACCTCAGCCTAACGCTCACCCATACCAAAACAGGCCGTCACTTAGCCTGGGAAACGATCGGCAATCTCCCGTCAAACCCCTTCCCCCTTCCGGTTCCCCCTTTTCAAGGGGGCTAGGGGGATCGGGACCTCAACCCTCACGATCGGCCTTTCAAACACTCTGCGTCACTCGTTTCCGTTCACCGACTGCGACGGGCCGATCGATCGTCTTCGCTAAATAGCTGCCCACGCTGTACTGATCCAAATGCTGGAAAATCGCGATCGAAGGCGTCACGCGACAAGTAAAGAACTCCACCACGACTCGACCTTCCGGCAAAATCCGGACCTTGGGAGAGAGATCTTTCACGCCCTCAGTGCGCCATTGCCACTGTAATTGCTGCGGCACCGCATTAATCACCTGATGCTTACTCCAGACGCCCCGCTTCCCCAAATACCCAAATTCATTGAGTTCCCGCCGCAAGAGCGAAACATAGACATAGGAACTCGCACTGCCATCGCCCTCGATCGCTAGATTGATATCCTTGAGCGCGCCCTGGGGAGTCGGAGGTTCTTGCTCTGTCCCCGCATCCTTCAGAGCGAGTTCTAGATTCGCGGTGGTACTCATGGCTTCTGGAATCGCCCAGGTCTTCCCAATGCCTTCTTCGCCTTGACGATACAGATAGGTGGCGAGACGATAGCCCGATCGCAACTGCAACCCCGGCAATTTCATGAAAGCGACCCCTGGATCCATGACGCTGACATACCATTGGCCACAGTTATTGGGCATGGGGATGCCTTGCTCCAGTCCCGATCCAACCCGAAACAAATCGCCTAAGTCCGCTAGGGAATCAGGCTCAGGCAGGAGATTAGGATCAGCCAGCAAGGCCGCTGTGAGCGGTCGATTTTCCGACTCTGGCAACACCAGAACGGTTTTGATGTATTGCCGAACCTTTTGTAAGGTGTCTAGCGGAATTCGTTGAGTAGACATGAGAATGCCGTATACATGCCAAGACTAAGTTCCTTAACATGCCCATTTTTATTGCTGAAAGCACTCTGCCCTAGGGTAAGTTTGCGCTTCAGTCCATTATTCTGAGGTCTCTGTTTCACTCGTCTCTTCACCCGAGCTGTCACTCTGCTCACGGCCATCCACCCAGTCGGGAATCAAGCGAGACAGTTCTAAATCGGTTAAAGAGTCCACAGCCCAGTTTGCGTTGCGTTGCATCATGTGGAAGGGGTAGCGATGGGCGACGCCGACGACGCCGATGCCTGCTGCTTTTGCGGCTCGAATGCCGGGAAAGGAGTCTTCGATCGCTAAAAAATTCTCCGGTTTTAACCCGAGTTCTGGAAACATCTCGTCCATTTTTTTCATGCCCAAGAGATAGCCATCCGGCTCAGGTTTGCTTTGGGCGACATCTTCCGCTGAAACAATAAAGCAAAAAGCATCCGTCAAGTTCGATCGCTTCAAGATCAACTGAATTTCCGATCGCAACGCCCCGCTCACCACGGCTAACTTACAGCCCGCTGCGGTCAAGGCTTGAATGGATTCCATCACACCGTCATAAATAGGCAGAGATTCCATCGCATTAATTTCGCGCTCGTAGGCCAAGGCTTTGCGTTGAATCATGGCATCGAGGGCTTGCGGGGTGAGTACCCGTTCCCGCAGATTGCAAAGGTCAATGAGTGCCGCCCGATCGGTCCGTCCCGGCGCGAACTGCTCCATTTCTTCTGACGTGAAGCGAAGATTTTCTTCTAGGAGAACTTCTAGCAGTAGTTTCTCATGGAGAGATTCGTCATCAATCACCACTCCATTGAAGTCAAAAAGTACGGCTTTGAGCATGATGATCTATTAACAAATATGTGAAAAGCTTACCACGCTAGCCCATCCCCATTAGCCCATGACCCAAGGCTCTACGATCGCCTCCACATCGGCAAACAGGGACTCTTCTGGATTTTGTGCGCGGATGCCTTTTACCCCTCGCGTCACCTGATGCACGAGCCAATGGTCCTGACTTTGCACCGCCCCAAACCCCGCAGCACCCAGCCATGCGTCGAGATTGCCTGCGGCATAGTCGCGAATAAACGGCTCTTCAAATATGTCGGTTAAGACGGGGGTTTGTCTCAGGACTTTTTGATTGCCGTCTAGAATGATGAGTTCTCCACCGACTCGCAGTAAACGGTAGGCTTCTTTTAAGACGAGTTCTGTCACGGCGGGGGGCATTTCATGGAAGAGAAGCCCGATCGCAATCAGGTCAAAGCTGTCACTTTGTAATCCTGTTGCTTCGGCTCTAGCTTGTCGCCAGTGGATCGTTTGGTGTTCGGCTTCGGATTTTAATTCGGCGATCGTCAGCATGTAGGGTGATAAATCAACACCGACCACCTCTGCGCCTAAAAATGCTTTTTTTAGCATCATTGTTAGGGTTCCAGTTCCACAGCCAAGATCAAGGATTCGTTCTGGAAATCCTTGTATGGCGTCAAGTAAACCCTGCCGGACCCAGGTTTCATTAGGAGGGAGGGCGTACTGGGTGATGGGATCGTAGGAGAGGGCGGCTTCTTTGCAGAGGTAGCCTTTTTCGATGCCGTGGAAGGACGATCGTTCGTAGTAGTGGGGATAGACGACTTGAGGATTGGTCAAGCGAGGAATGGTGGTCTCCCAATCAATCTGCTGATCGAGCTGTCGCAAACTGTCGCGGTTGATCAAGATGTTTTCAACCACGGGGGCTAAAAACCGTCCATAGAGACTCTCATTGCGTGCGCCCATCCTGCATCCTCAAGTAAGTTCTAACTATTGTTTCTGAGTGTAACGCGATATTTTTGAATTGAGCGGTTTTAATCCTGATCGGTACCACTGTCTCAGCCGATCGGGATTAATCCCTAGGGCGTAGCCGATAATCATGACTTGATTAATCAGCGTGGTTTTGAAAACGCCTTGTTTTTCCCAGCGCCTTGCAGAGGTCGTGACAGCCGCAGGAACGATCGCAATCTTGCCGCATTTTGCCAACGATCGAATGAAGACAAAATCCTCCATGATTGGTAGTTCAGGAAAGCCTCCAAACTCTCTAAATGTATTCGCCCTTAAAAAGATGGCCTGATCACCATAGGGCAATTGAAAGACGGTCGATCGAACCTTAACGCCCCACTCCACCCACCGCAGCGCCCAACCATTCCCTGCAATTTCCAAATTAAACGCCCCCGCGATCGGCGTTTGTTCTAGCGTATTGACAATCATTTGATCAAACCCCTTCGGCACCCTCGTATCCCCATGCAAAAACATCAAAACATCACCTGTCGCCACCGCCGCTCCTGCATTCATCTGCGCCGATCGGCCCGCCTCACAATGCACAATCCGAGCATCAAATTCGGCAACGATTTGAACTGTATTATCAACACTGCCCCCATCAGCCACAATGATTTCGATCGGATGCGAAGCATTCTCAACCAAACAGGTTAATGTTTGTTCAATACAACCCGATTCATTCAACGTCGGAATCACAACAGAAATCAAAATTCAACCTCCGGTCCCCCCAGAATTGGGGGTTAGGGGGCGGTTCGCCAGCGGAATCAAATCCCAAAAATCTGGCTTCAAATACCGCAAATCCTCAGGCCGATCGATATCTGGAAGCACTTCTAACAGTGAAGATGTAATTCCCAACCGATCGAGAATCTCCAACGAATCCCGCAGCACTGAATTGCTACTCCATTCAATACCACAAAACAATTCTGGAATCTGTTTTCGCAAACCAATCAAATAATATCCTCCATCTGCAGCAGGTCCAAAGACTACTTCTGTTTGGTTCAATCGCTCAAACGCTTGGTCCACTAACGCCGAATCGATCGCAGGACAATCCGTACCGATCATCACAATCCGATCGCAGCCTTGATCAAATCCTGTAACAAAAGCGCGACTCATTCGATCGCCCAAGTCTCCATCGCCTTGATGAATATAATTAAAATCCCCCAACCAATCTCGCATCAAATGTTGATCTCCGCCTGCATAGCGAATTTCAGGCAGGGATGATCGGACTTGCTCCACCGTATGCAATCCCAGCCGCCGATGCAAATCCGCCGCCCCCGCCGCCCCCAAAGCCGGAATCAAACGAGTCTTCGTCCGTCCCGGCTCCGGGTACTTTGTCATAACAATCAATCGTTTCATTAGCAACAAGCCTGCGGTGCGATCGTCACTCGATAGTCCAAGCCCTTCGTTTGCCTCGCATCGCGGAAACTATCCACGTCACAGCCAAACGGGTTTGCTTCGGCTTCCGGCACTTCCGCATAAGGCTCAATGCCAATTACAGAACTTGCGTACGGCCCGTTTGGATCGGTGTATAACCCAAAGGTTTTGGCGCAGACGGCCATGCGGGCACCGCGCACCAAGGTATGGCCGTCGTCGTCCTGGACCGATCGCCACGGCCCTTTATAAATCACCGCCTGATGATGCTCTAAGCAAGGCCCTTGTTTGCCCTTGTACGCGCGCACAGTGAGCGATCGAAACTCCACGCCATCAATTACCTGCCAAGGCTCTTCCTGACGCGCTAGGATTTCGATCCCGTGAAACCCAGCGGCGGCGAACATTTCTAAAAACTCTGTCTCTAAAAAAGCCCCTGAAATACAGCCGCTCCATAGGTCAGGGTCATCCATAATCGCCTGCGTCGGCACTTCATCACAGACAATATCCGAAATTACCGCTCGTCCACCGCGTTTTAACACGCGGAAAATCTCATTGAAAAGGGTTTGTTTATCTTCCGGTTTGACTAGATTTAAAACGCAATTAGACACCACGCAATCCACGGTTTCAGTCGCGATTAAGGGTTCCTCGCGACGGAGCCGATCGCACTCCCCTTCCAGTTCGACTATCTGTTGGATTGTTGTCACTGGATGCTGGACAATCCAATCATTTAAGCGATCGAGATCCAGTGCCAAATCCTGAATTTTTGCTCTGACAAATCGAGTGTTGTGATAGCCGACTTTTCCCGCAATCTCATCAATGTAACTTCGCGACAAATCCAGCATTGCATCATTCATATCAACGCCGATCACCTGACCTGATTTGCCAACCTTTTGCGCGATGATATAGCAATTTTTTCCTGCCCCAGAACCCAAATCTACGACGACATCGCCTTCATTCACATAGCGCGTTGGGTCGCCGCAGCCGTAGTCTTTTTCGATAATTTCGTCCGGTAAGATCGTCAAATATCGCCCATCATAGCCATCCGTCGGACAGCACAATGCAGGCTGTGCAAACTTTGCGCCCTCCGCATACCGATCGCGCACGGCACTTTCCACATCAAAAGCAATCATTTCACCACGCTCCAACCCCAAACATTACCGTACAGTCTAATAGAAATCTGCTACTCATCTCAAACCCTGCAATCCGATGGAAAACCCTACCTTCTGGTACAACGGCCAAGCTCAGAGCGACGATCGTATCACCCTCTCCATCCACGATCCAGCTCTGCTCTACGGCGCAACCCACTTCACGACCCTCCGGGTTTATGATCAAACCCTATTGGATTTACGAACCCATTGGCCTCAACACCTCAACCGACTGCGCCAAACGCCACCCTATTTCACAGATCCAAACTGGGATGCCATCACCGAAGGCGCGGATCTGCTGAGCAAATTCCATGAAGTCCTTCGCATCACCTTGTTTCCCGATGGGCGCGAACTGATCACAGGCCGATCGCTCCCCCCAGATTTACTCCAACGCCAAACCCAAGGAATTACAGCACTGCTATTACCCCCGGACCAAACCCGATCGCTCCCGCAATACAAAACCGGAAACTATCTCGCCCCTTGGCTGGCCCTGCAAGACGCCAAAGCTCGGGACTGCGGCGAAGCGATTTTTACCGATCGCCAAGGCCACTGGCTCGAAACCACCACAGGCAACCTCTGGGGCCACTGTCAAAACACCTGGTACACGCCCCCACTCAGCGCAGGCATCCTCCCCGGCATCCAACGATCGGCCCTCATCACCCAATTTCGATCGCAAAACCAAACGGTTCAGGAACTCTCTTGGACTCCAGCGTTGATTGATCAATTTGAAACGATCGCCTATTCCAATTGCGTAGTCGAATTCATTCCCATTCACAGAGTTCTGAATAATTCACCCATCCGGCTCCCCCAGAATTGGGGGCTGGGGGGCCACTCCGGATCTACTCATCCGGCAACTCCAACGCCCATTGATACAGTTGTCGCTTGGGAAAGTTTGTCTGCGCCGCCAACTGCTTACTAATGGCCGATCGCGACTCCCCCGCATCCAACAACCGCCGCATCTCCGCCTTCAACTGCTCCTCTGTCAAAACTGCGATGGAAACGATCCCCCCCATCACAATCAACGTATATTCCCCCTGCGGCTCCTTGGTTGTGTACAACTCGATCGCCTCCGCCATCGTCCCTCGCCAAAACTCCTCATGCCGTTTCGTCAGCTCCCGTGCGATCGTCAATACCCGCTCAGACCCAAACACTCCGGCCATCGATGCCAACGTCTCCCGCATCCGATGGGGAGCCTCATAAAAAATCAACGTTCGTTCTTCTGATTTGATTTTTTCTAGCCGTTCAACCCGCGCATTCTCCTTCGCAGGCAAAAATCCCTCAAAGGCAAACCGATCGCTCCGCAACCCCGAAGCCGCCAACCCCGTAATCACCGCCGTCACTCCCGGAATTGGCACCACCGTTACCCCCGCCTCCGCACAAGCCGCCACCAACTCATACCCCGGGTCCGAAACGCAAGGCATTCCCGCATCCGTCACCAGTGCGATCGAAGCCCCGCCCTGCAACCGCCGCAACAAATCCGGAATCCGTTCGAGGCGATTGTGTTCGTGATAGCTGATTTGGGGCGTTTTGATCTGGAAGTGGTGGAGTAGCTTTCCCGTGTGGCGCGTGTCTTCAGCGGCGATCGTATCCACCTTTTGCAACACCTCGATCGCCCGAAAGGTCATGTCCTCTAAATTTCCGATCGGGGTGCCGACTAAGTATAAAGTGCTAGAAGTTACATCCATACGGACCCTGCGCTGATTCGGTTGAAATCGTCAAAATCACTCTTAAAATCTGAAAAAAGACAACTAGGTATTCCACTCACAGCGATCAAAACGAAGGTTAAGGCTTCCCTAAGATAGATAAATTGCTTCATTTTTTACAGTATCTTTCTACGTAAGTCAGGAAACCTTGTGAAATAGTCCAAAAGGCTTAAATCATTTTGTTTACGATCTTCTACTTCATTGTAGAGATGAATGACGACCTCATAAAAGTATCAAGTGAACTAGGTTCACGGAGCGGTTGAAAGATGTCTTTAATGAAACGTTGTATGGCCGAATTTATCGGTACGTTTTGGTTAGTGTTGGGAGGCTGCGGGAGTGCAGTGATTGCCGCCAGCTTTACAGAGCAAGGTTTAAAAACAGGCGGTGGGAGTGCGGTAACGGCAGCGGCTTCCTCCGGAATTGGGGTCTTGGGCGTTTCGATCGCCTTTGGCTTAACTGTATTGACCATGGCCTATGCGATCGGTCATATCTCCGGCTGTCACCTTAATCCTGCGGTTTCCTTTGGACTGTGGGCGGGTAAGCGATTCCCTGGATCGGATTTGCTGCCTTACATCGGCGCACAGGTCGCAGGGGCGATCGCCAGTTCTGCCACTATTTATTTGATTGCCAGTCAGAAAAAAGGATTTGATGGCTTTTCCGGGAATAACCCTCTGGCCACGAACGGATTTGATATTCATTCTCCAGCGGGCTATTCGATGATGGCTTGCTTTGTCATGGAAGTCGTGATGACGTTCTTCTTCTTGATGATTATTTTGGGTTCCACCGATCGTCGTGCCCCCCAAGGACTCGCTCCTGTGGCGATCGGTTTGGGTTTGACTTTGATTCACTTAATCAGCATCCCCGTTACCAATACGTCTGTTAACCCCGCTCGTAGCACAGGTCCTGCGATCTTCGCAGGACCTGAAATGTTCGGTCAGGTGTGGTTGTTCTGGGTCGCGCCGATTTTGGGTGCTTTGATTGCGGGATGGCTCTATGATGCCTTCTTCCAAGAGAGCGAAGACAAAGTTGGCTTGTAACAGCGAGTTGAAATAGTTAAACAAAAGCCGATCGGTAATGCACCGATCGGCTTTTGTTTGGTATCAAATTAAGCGACTACAGCAAGCCGATCGCATGAAGGGGCCCTTGGCCCACCAGCATCTCCGCAATCAAACCCAAAATCCCCAACATCGCCAACCGACCATTCCACACTTCAGCCGAAGTCGTAATGCCCCACTCCCAGCGTTCCTGAGGATAGAGCTTCGTATCTTCAGCCGGACTAATGGTTTCAGAAAAACTAATGGGCTGATCGTCGATCGCCTTCTGCACCAAATCCCCCAACGCCTGAATAAACGTCGGATCGGTATCCAAAGCCGGAACCCGCGCAAACACATGAATGCCCGCCTCTTCCGCAATCTCCCGATACTCCTGATCAATCTCCTCCAACGTCTCAATATGCTCCGAGACAAAACTAATCGGAACAACGACTAGCTCCTCAATGCCTTTCTCTGCAAGCTCTTTAATTGCAACGTCCGTATAGGGCTGAAGCCATTCCACGGGACCGACGCGGCTTTGGTAGGCCAAGGTGTACTCGTTCGATCGGCCCAAGCGATCCATGATCAACTTGGCGCAATTCTCAATTTCACGCTGATAGGGATCCCCTGCTTCTTCTACATAGCTGACCGGAACCCCGTGAGCGCTGAAAAATACATGGGCCTTCTCGGGATTCGGCACACTATCAATTTTCTGCGCAATTAAATTCGACATCGCGCTCAAGTACCCCGGATGGTCATACCAGGACGGAATCACCGTGTAGGGAATCTGTCGCAAATCCGGGTCCGCCTGCCACATCCGATCGAGCACCCGAAAGCTCGACCCACTCGTACTAATAGAAAACTGCGGATACAGCGGTAAAATCACCAGCTTTTCAATCTTGTCGCGCTTGATCAACGCCACCGCTTCCTCTGTGAACGGATGCCAATAGCGCATCCCCACGTAGATCTTGGCATCCATGCCCCGATCGCTCAGCAATTTACCCAGGTCCTGCGCTTGCTCTTCCGTAATCCGGCGCAGCGGCGACCCTCCTCCAATTTTCTTATAGTTATTCTGAGATTTCTCATAGCGCAACGTCGAAATCAGCCACGCCAGAGGACTTTGTAGCCAGGGCACTGGCAAACGAATAATCTCCGGATCGGAAAATAGGTTGTACAAAAAAGGCCGAACATCCTCTAGACAGTCCGGTCCCCCTAAATTAAGCAGTAAAACCCCAGTTCGACTCATAGTCGTTTTCCGTTCCTTTGAGATCGCAGTTTTGTAACTGAATTTTAACAACAAACCCGCCCGAAAATCTGCCCCAACGTTCATGAAGTTAGAAGTCAGCTCCAAAAAAAACGCTGCTACTGCGCCCCCATCAACGCAAACAGCGGTCAGACGCGAGTGTGGCCACACTTAATATGTCTATACAATTTGCCTTAAAGGGCTGTAAATCTTCAAAAAAATGTGGATCGATCGAAGCCTCTCAATCCTTACGGTAGACTCAAAACGGTCTATCTTATTAGAATCGTTTTTATCTCCATCCCTCTGCGCCATTAGATTTAGACAGATGAAACTTGCAATTCAGGACGATCGATTAGAAATCCGTCTCAACTTCTGGGAACGGCTATTCTCAGGGCATCCCGGCGATGTCATGACTATTTTGTTAGAGCATATTGAGGCGGTCATGCCAGAGGTTCCGACCATGCATTGGGATGAGTGGCGTGCGCCGGGAATTTATCTCCCTGGTATTTTTAAGGCAGGCACTTACTACAGTCGTCAGGGCTGTGAGTTTTGGTACATTACGCCGCAGTCGGACCATTTAACGCTGAATTTGCGGGATGAGTCCTTTCAGCGGGTCATTCTCAATGTGCCTGACAGTAAGACCTTGGTTCAGGCGATCGTTCAGGCGATCGACCATGCGAAACAGTCCCTGATTTAACCTATGCCCCACCACCAAAAAATTCTCCGCATTCCCACTCAGGGAAAGTCCCTCCACAACGTCACGTCGAAGATTCAAGCGATCGTCGCCGAATCCAGTTTCAAAACAGGTCTTTGTCATCTGTTTTTGCGGCATACGTCGGCCAGCTTGATTATTCAAGAGAATGCGGACCCGGATGTCCAGTTGGATTTGGAGAATTTTTTGAGTCGGTTAGTTCCTGAGGGGGACCATTATATTCACGGTGCTGAAGGACCTGATGACATGCCTGCCCACATTCGATCGGTCCTGACCCAGACCTCTGAGCAGGTGCCGATCGATCGGGGGCGACTCTTGCTGGGCACTTGGCAGGGGATTTATCTCTGGGAGCATCGCCAGATCGGTCATACTAGAGAACTGGTTGTCCATTTGATCGGAGAGTAATCCTGGATGAATTTAAAAACGCCCTATGCAGCGGTGGATTTTATTGTGGAACTCATCGATCGACCCGATCGACCCATTATTTTGATTGAGCGCGGATTTAAACCTTTGGGCTGGGCGATTCCCGGCGGGTTTATGGATTATGGTGAAGCCGCAGAAGCCACTGCGAAGCGCGAAGCCATGGAAGAAATTGGCCTAGAAATTGAACTGGTGGATTTGCTCGGGGCCTATTCGGATCCCAGTCGAGATGAACGGCAGCACACCTTGGCGCTAGTTTATATCGCCACTGCAACGGGAACCCCAAAGGCTGGGGATGATGCCAAGGCATTTAAGGTCGTCAATATATGGGAACTCCCGAAAAATCTTTGTTTTGATCACGATCGGATCCTGCGGGACTACTTGAATCTCCGCCACTATGGGAGGCGTCCTCGATTGGGCTAAAGATTGCCTAGTCTTCCAAAACCAGCTTCCATTCTTGAGTCGCTGGATCCCACGTAGGATTATCGGTTTCACCCACAATAAACGGACCCCAGTACCGTCTCGAACCGTCCTGGGCAAACGCCATCACCACATCGCCCTTACTCAGGTGCAACGATCGGTTGGGCAGTGCCACCAACAGTCCCCGATCGCCGCCCTCCCCAGCATAAAAATCCCAGTGAGCCGGGGCTTCATAGCGATCGCGCTGCGCAACTTTTTGGTTGTATTTGTCTCCGCGTATCTTTTCCGACTTTAGACGCATGGCGAGGCGAAGGGGATGCTCGGAACGGTTGCTCACACGAAGTTTCCCAGAAGGTGCGCCCTCTAGGACCGAAGAAACGATCGGCAATTCTGACGCTTGAGTCACTTTGGGAAGCCATCCCGCCATACTAATTAAGCCGATCGCCATGGCGATTCCTACAAATTCATGGTGACAACTACGCGCTGTTCGTCCCCTGCTCATACCCCATTCCTCAGACAAATAGATTAGACCCTTCTTCTAGTAAAGCAAGGGTTTAGCCTATTGTGCGCAGCTTTTAAAGGATTGCTGCGATCCCCGCAATGGAAATTTGTAATGCTTAAGTATGCCAGGACGGAGATTTGAACTCCGGACACGTGGATTTTCAACGGGGAAAAGATAACTATCTAGGGATAGATCTTTGAGAATCTAAAGACGTATCTTTTGACCTGTCGATCGCCTGAGTGAGCGAGTCACCCACACGAATTTCAATCACGTAAACGCGAACCTCTAAACGCCTCGTTCGTTCATGAACGGCCCAAAACTGACGCCTGAGCGAGACGATTAACTTTTCTTCCTTGATGTCTAAATCTGATGCAAACTTAGACAGTTGCAAATAGTCATTCTGTAGATGCTTGATGTCCCTGTTAGTTGCGTCGAGCTGATCTTCAATTTTCGCGACCCATTTGAAAGCCCAGACGATCGCGGATATGAATCCCGATAATCCTAAGCCGATTAAAATCTCCCAAAATTTATCTGATAATTGCATGAGCGCCTCCTAATTGGATTGGTGAATCTGAGGGGCGGCGCGTCTGGGGCTGATAAATAAGAAGGCCGCTCATGAGCGGCCTTCTTTCGAGGTTGCAGAAATCTGTAAAAACAGATTTAAGAGCTAGGAGTTGAACATCTGTAGACCATTGGCTACAGCGGTATTCCAATCCCCATCCTCGCAACCTTGACGGGCAAAATCAGGCTCAGCGTACTCGTTCTTAACACCGTCTTGCATTTGGATATAAACCCGTCCGTTGTAGGCGTAGATCAAATCGGTTCCGCCTTCTTCAAGGGTCACGAGCGTTCCATCGGGACGTTGCACCTTAACCGCCGTTCCGAACATTTGAATGTCGTAACCAGTGCCTAAACCTACTCCAGTAGGAACAGGCGTGTTCTTCCCAAGCACGATACACGTAAGGGGAAAGCTGTTGCTGGCCATGTCCTCAGCGTCTAATTCCAGCTTGATGGTGTCGTTGTCAACGATGATCGACTGGATCCGCTGTTTGTCTTTGTCCGCGTCGTAGACTTCGATGTCTGGAGCGGCATCGCCCAACAAGTGGGAGACGGTGGCGTAGTAGTAACCAGTCGCGGCATCTAGGACAAAAGCAGCAGCGGCGATCGGCGAGCTGGTGAACTTGCGAACCATTTCAGCAGAAATTGTCTGTACGGTACCAGAGACGATTTGCACGGCGGACGCGGCGGCGTCAGCGATCGACTGTGCGGCTTGACCTGTTGATAGGGCCGTGTTTGCGGTGCCTTGGGCCGCTTGAGCAGCTTGAGCGGCGGCTAGAGCGGCGGCTTTAGCTTCTGCTGCGATCTTTTTCTGTTCACGAATATCTGAAGACATATTGTCGAGTTGCTCCAAAAGAGTTTGAGAAGTTTGAGGGTTGTAGACGCTCATGGGATTGTCTAGCTAAAGGGTTGGTTGGCGTATTCGGCGATCCTCAGGGGTGGCCCTGCGGCGCTGGCTACCATCCAAATCGGTCCGATGTACTGCCCGTCAAGTACCCACTGTCCTCCGGGTAGAAGGACTTCGATCGCATTGGTTGCGCTCAGGTTGCTGTCGAACCCGATATAAATCGGGCTTTGACTTCCGTTGTAGAGCGTCGCACCGGACCGATCGGCGCGTCTCTCCAACACTTGAACGGGCAAGGTTGTGGGCGTGTACCCGATCGTTCGGGCGTAGCGGCCTTTCTCGGTGGTGGCTTTGAGGATGGCGGTTAGGAACTGCCAGTTCTCTGGTGAGAGTTTTGCATCTAGTCCAGCAAGGCCGAGAGAGGTGATGAGTTCTGTTTCTTGGGGGGTGGCTTCGTTGACGACGGCGACGCCATCGGCTCCGGGTTTGTCTTTTTCGTAGACTTCGATTGCCCATTTGGTGACGTAATGTCGCGGGCTGAACCTGAGTTGATAGGGGTAGGCGGGTGGCTCGATTTCAATCTCGGTGGGGCCAAAGTTGACCCACTGAGATTTCCCCCGCGTCTCCCCAATATTGGTCAAGCTGACAGCTTCAATGTATCCAGCCTTGACCCAGTGTGATTTACCGGGTACAAGGTTCTGGATTTTAAGGACCAATTTGGGGATGGTCAGGGGTGCGGTGAGCAATGAGGCGAAGGACGTGATGCCACTCGCCCCAGTCCTGAGCTGGTAGGGCATGGGTTAGCCCTCCGGGTTAGGCTGCTGCGATCGGGGTAATGGGTGTGAAAACGATCGGATCTTCAACAAATGCAGGCTGAACTTCGTCAGAACCTTCGTCATCTGCGACGGGATCGGGTGATCGTTCGTCGGGCGAGTTCAGGTCCACGTCGGGCTGATCTTCAGGCTTGATAATCAGGCTCTGACCGAAGGCGATCGCATCTTCGATCGTCTCGCGAACTTCCCAAACTCCCAGATCAACATTGAGGCCAGACACGGAGGAATAGATCGCAACCGTGTCATCACTGCGAATCGCGAAAGAGATAGCTTGCAGCTTGTTCAGAACGGAAACCGAACCCGCAGAGGGGTCGATTTTGTAGCCGGGGAAAGCGGCTTTTGCAGCCGTGTAAAGGTCGTTATATTTAATCATTGGAGAGGGTTTGGATAGGTTTGACGAGTTGAGATTTGGGTTGTCAGAGCCTATGGTTTAGGCTCCGACTAGCTTAGTTAAGCTCCGGTCATATGTGGCGAATCAGGCGCTGCAAAGGTCTTGTGCTTTTTGCCTGAAGCGTCTGGGTAGCTCACTTGGAAGCGCCGAATCCCAAAGCGAGCACCTGCGGGGATGCCTCCAGCTTCTTGCGTCAGGACATATCCTTGAGCGCCGTAAACTCGGTTATCCGCTGGCACCGTAGAAGCGAGGACAATGCCCAATGCCGTCAGTCCTGTCGATCCCAATTCCGTATATAGGGTATTAGGCATTAACCAGCAGTGATACAAACTGGCCTGAAGCTTGATGGCAACAGCCTTGGTATTTTTGCCCTGAGCTGCACGACGAGCGGTGGTGATGGAAACCTTCCAGCCCGCAGTCTTAGCATCATCTTCCTTCCCAGATTCAACATAAGTACTCTTACTTTTGCCACCTGCTAAGGGCTTCATGACTCGATTTGGCTTGTGAAGGTTGGAACCAAAAACCAAAGGAGATGAAGGGACGGCACCCGTGGACAAACTATGTCCAAGCGATGCGTCATAGTTCTTGGTGGACCAAGCGTAAGACCAGGAGACTGTGGCTTTAGGCTTTACGTATACGGTTTGATTTGGCATATGGATTTAGATTGAGTGATCGCTGAAATTGTCTTGCGCTTATCATGCCCCGCCTGAAACGTCAATAACTTGGTACAACTTGTGTTGCACCCCTATAGGGGTGTGAAAATTTCTAAGACGTTCCATGAACGCCTAAACACCCCACGGGTTTAGAATCCATTCGTCAATCCCTTCTGGCTTGGTTGTCTTGCGTAGAGGGAGTTTGCGGGATTTCACTTTCCAGTACTGACCCTTACGGTCAATCATGGTTTTCTCGGCCTCGTTTGCGGTTTTCTTGGAGATGCGGATGGTGGCTGTTGAGACCGTCATTCGGGCGGGTGACGATCGGCGCTTGGGGTCTGAGTTGGGTTCGATCGTGGTCCAGTTCACGATGTCCCCGTTGCAGAGTTGAGCGAGACTCGTCAGGTAGCTGCGGCCTTCGGATTCGGTGACAAAGAATCCCTGAAGTTGATGGCCGTCGTCGAGGTGGGCGACAACTTTGTAATTTCCGCTCTCGAAGGGCACAAAGATGGCTTTGAACTTGTCCCAGTCTGCGGAAAGCTTGAGGTTTGAGAGTGTGAACTGTGCTTTTCTCGATCGCTTTCCATCGGGCATTCTGGTGGCACCGTTCACACCGCTGTAGAAATAAACCGTAATCAGACGCTCGTTTTTCTCAGGCCGAATAACCTTATCCATGCTCATCTGGACGACTTGGCCCACATCCTTGGAGGCAATCACCGCGCCTTCAATTTTGGCGGTTTCGATCGCGTTGATGACGTTCTGCTGAGGTCCGTAGACCCAGGTGTATTCCTCCGGTGCGTCTTTGTCCATGGTGAACTTCACAACGCGGTTGGGTCCGGCTGCGGCCTTGGTTGCTAGACGGGTGAGTTCGTAGGTTGACTGGACGGTGTTACAGGCGAGGAACGCAATATCAAAAATGGCGTCTTCTGCTTGGTTCACCAACCCGGTCAGGTACGCCTTCATCTCCGGCGTCTTCTGGTTTTGTGCGATGTCTTCGACTTTTTTCGAGAGAATCCATGGGTCTGATTTTTTCGTCCCATCCCACCCAAGCATCTGCCGACCGCTCATGTAGTTGTTCAAGAACGTGTTATTCATGACGCTCGATCGGATCGCGATGAAACTTCCTCGCAACGTTTGAATAAATTCGTCTCGCTGATCCTCTTCCAATGCCGCTAGAGCGTGCGGGTCGAGCTGCGGATATCTGTGTTTAGCTGACTTGGTTGCCCCCAGCCCAGCGAACCGAATCACGCCGTCTGCGGTGAGGCGTCCTAGTGAGGATAGAACCGCCAGGTCATTGGACTTGATTTGCTCTTTGATTTGGGCGTCGGTCTGTGCCCAGTCAAACATGTAGAGCTGAAGCACAGAACCCATGACGATCTGGGAAAAGTTACTGAAGAAGTAATCGGTCGCAGCTCCACCTAGCATCCCCATAAAGTTGCCAAAGCGCTGTCGTCTACCTTCGTTTCGGGAATTGGTCTTAAAGGTCTGATACATATCAATTCGGCGTTCACCGATGATTTGTTTGGTAGCCTCTGCGAGTAGGCTGTTATTTAAGGGGGCGAAGTCCATAGGGCATTAGATTGGGCGATTGAGTTGCTAATTGTTCTTAAAGTTTTCAAATGTCTATCGTTTCTAACTTCCAAGAAGTTTGGACGGATCTTTAGTCGGTTTTGCAACCTCTCGATCGCTTCCATACTTAATCTCTTTGATTTCAGGGATGGGCATTCCTGGAGACTGACGGACACTTCCAGGATTTTCACTTGTGTTAACGTAGCGTTTCCACTCTTCATCCTGATCGGCTCTTGGATTTTGTTTTTGACGATCGACGATTGGCAGTGTTGGATTTGTCTTATCAAACTCAAACTTATTTGATAACGCCGCGATTTGTGCCTCCATATTTGTTTTGAGTGCAAGTTGCTTCGCATCTATGTCGCCTTGCCATTCGCGAACAACCATATGATTCATTGCGCTAGTCATCAAATTGTCAAAGAAACTAGAATCCTTTGTGTGACTGACAATTCCGGGTCTTTGGATTATTTTCTGCTTCGTCTTTGCACCGCTCTCATCAATAAGCACGTCAATGTCGTACTTATTTTGGAGAATCATTTGAATCATCATCTCCTGATTTTGCAGTAGGTAGAAGCAGTATTTCTCAATTGCACTGACATCCTGTTCTATCCCGAGATTCTGAGCGTGAATTTCCTCGACGGCATGGGATTGGTTTTGGAATGATTTCTGAGTGGTTCCACCTGAAGCGTCCTTAACCAAGTGCTTCGTCGGCATCCCTACAAGGTTTGTCACTTGGTTGAACTGCCATTGAGACATCCCAAGCGCAGTGGTCGGCGTGGTCTTCTCTCCTTGAGGATTCCGCATGTCTTTCGGGAATTCAGTGCCGAGCTGGTGGAATCCAGCTCGCATGAATATTGGGGCGGCGATCGCAGCGGTGAGTCCTAAGAGATTGGTGACTGTGCTTGAGCCTGTGCTTCCGAACTGCTGGAAGCCTGATTGTTTAATCAAGGTCTCGCCGGAGATGCTCAACCCTTTTTCCAAGTCGTTCACATTCAGGACTTTCATTGTGGTTTTTAGTGGGGCTGCAACCTCTGTGTTGATGTGGCTTTTGATTGGATTGATGATGGATAACGGGTCAAGCCCCTTGCCGATGTTGTTTACGATCGTCTGATTGTTGTTCGTGATGATGTTAGAGACAGAATTGGTGATTGTGTTTCCAAGATTGGTAACAGTGCTTCTGATGTTGTTTGAGACATTGTTAGCAACCGTTCCGGGTAGGCTTGCAATCTGACCTGATAGGCTTGTGAGTTGCTGCTGTAGTGGTTGTAGGTTAACGGTATTTCGTGAAATGTCAGCGCCCAAACGAACAATGCTTCCATTCACGGTAGTAACAGCGTTGAGGATTTGACTAAAGTTCTGACTTAAATCAGGCTGTTTAACCTTGTCTGGAATGGCGGCTACGTCTGATTTCTTGGCTAGGTCCGCCAAATCTGATTTACGCGCCAGGTCAGAGGGGATTTTGACCTCGGCGGGCTTGAAGGTTGAGAGGGCTTGCTGTACGGATTGCTGAACTTTGCTGTAGTCGATCGGGGTGCTTGGGGTCTGAGGCCGTGCGTTTAGTGTCCCTAGTGCGCTGGAGATGGCAGCTAATTGAGATGAGTAATCTTTCTGCTGAGGGCCTTGCCGCGTCTGTGCGCTGACCGTGTTGAGTGTGCTTTGGATACTCTGAAGCTGTGGCCCGTAGTTTTGCGCTCCGACGCGGTTGATACTGGCTTGAATGGCGTCTGATTTGCTTGACCCTTGCCTCACTGCGGCATTGACGGCTTTAATCTCTGAAAGCACATCAGAGGTGTTACGGGCGATCGTCCCTAATTCAGTTCCTCCCTTCCCGGATTCTAATTTTCGGATCGCGTTCATGATTGTATTGAATTGACGATCGGAAACAGAGGCGTCAAGCCGAATCTTCCGCTCAATATTTCTCAATTCATTGGTTACATCATTTTTCCATTTCAGATCTACAAACGAGCTGATGATAGGGGCAACTTTGCCAAATAATGTCGCAAAGCGAACAAGAGTGCCCATTGCTTTTGGCAAGTCTTTCAACGCTGATAAGGTTTTAGAGCTTTTAGCAAGTTCACTCGAAATCTTAGGGATTTGTTGAGCAGCTTTTATTAAACCGCTACTCTTTCCCCAGTTAGCAAGCGATTTGTTAAGGCTCGTGACGACTGATCCTAGCGATTTTGCGATCGCCTGCTTAAGCTTGTTTTCAGACTTGAGAAGGCTTTGCCCAATCTTTGTAAGGTTCTGTGAAAGTGTCGTGAGAATCTTCTTTAGGAACTTATCAAAGTTGGTTGTAATTTTTGAAAGAAGGTCTTTGAGCAGATTCTTAATGACAGTCCCAACGTCTTTGGTTAGGAGTTTGAATAAGTTTGCAAAGAACTTGTCAGCGGCTTTAAACCCGTCCTTAACAATCTTGATTCCTTCTCCTTTGGGGTCTTTGAGGAAGTCTTTAGCACGATCGAGAAGTGATTTCGTTTCCGTAATTTGTTTGGTTACTTGTTCTTGGAAGTTGCGAAGTTGTGCGGCTTGCTCTTTGATGGCGTTGATAGGGTTAAGCCCTCGCCCCATCCATTCTTCAGAGAAGGCTTTAATATTCTTCTCAATCTCTGTCTTTAATTGGTCAGTAGTAAATTGTGCCATTGTTTAGATCTCGCTTACTTCAAAAATTACTTTGCCGTCTGATTGCAGGGATGAATCAACTGAGAATCGTTTGCTGTATTTGGCTTGTAATGCGGTGGTGATCGCGTCTCCACAATTCAGCAGAGCCGTGAGGTTGTCTGCTGGTTCGACTGTTTTTTGAACCTTATCGATCGCGGTGCCGTTTTTAACCACTTGCCATTTGAACCCGTTGGCGGTGAGGTCGTTGTTGCTGGGGTTCTTGGGGTCGTCTGGGTTGAGCGGGATTTTCATCTTGGTTCTCAGCTCTGTGATGTTCTTATCGTCGAGCTGGGCAATGAGTGATTTGAAGGTGTATTTATCCGTGTTGAGGCTTTCTTTCAATCCGTCTAGAACTTCTGAATCAGCAATCAGTTTGGTTTTTAAGCTGGAGTAGAGGTTGGGTAGATTCTCAACATCGGTATCCAGCGCCTTCAAGATGACGCTTTCTAGGAAGCTCACACCCTCGTCATCAGTCTCAGCGAGGATTGTTTCAACAATGTCTTTTAGATCGGGCTTGATGAGCTTGTGAGCGCCCTGGGCAACTTTGTCGATGAAGCGTCCTTCTTCGGTTGCTTTGAATCGGGCAATGACGATCGGTGGGATTTCAACTAGCAATTCGGCTTTAATTCGGGCTTTCATTTGTTCCTCATCGGGTTTAGGTTCTCTGGCTTCTTCTTTGCAAACGCAGAGGGATTGCTCATAGGTGTCGCCGGGGTTTCGGACCATGCGAACGCAATGCTCTTCGCAGTCTTCGCAAGCAATCCAGCATTGCTCGGGCTTCTCTTCAAAGGGTTCGCGGCCTATCTCTGCTTCCTCGCCATTTTTGAGGATGGCTTTCATGACGATGAAGGTTTCGGGTGGTTCTTCTGGATTGTCTGGGGGGGGAGGTGGTTCGATCGGCTTTCCGTCGTCTTCGCGGATCATGCTGACGCCGGATACGCTAACGCCTGAAATGGGGCTGAAGTCTGAGTTCGATCGGGGTCCCCAGTCAGTCATCCGGCCTCCGAGACCATCGACAATGACCACTTTGTCACCCATCCCTTCATTGACGACAACGGCACTCAATGGGAAAGGGCGTGATCCCTCCGTGCTACCAAAACTCGTTCGACTTTCCCCATCAAAGGTGTAAGTAATTGACCAGCTCCCATAAACCATGATGGTTTTATCATCCTCAGGTGGCGGGTCTTTGTCGGGGTCTGGTAGACCGTCTTCCCAGTAGGCGATCGCTCCTTTGTTGGGGGCGCTTGATGCAAAGTATTTTCGGTAATCCTGCGACGGGATGTTGAGGGATGGGTTGCCGCAGGGCCATCCGATTGAGCAAAGTTCTGTTTGCATATGAAAAAAGGGCGATGAACGCCCTTGCTAAATGTCTAGCTATGAAAGTGAGATGATGTTGAATTACTCAACGTCGTCAGGGTCAATATCGGAGGTGTCGAGGGCCTTGCCGTAGACGGTGAGGTCGTAGTTGTAAGATTTGCGCTGTAGGCCGTTGCGTTGGGTGATTCCGGCTCGTGGTGCGCCTAGTTCGATCGAGTTGGTTTCGGTGGTGTCGGTGCGAGTCCAAATCGAGACCATTTTGACGAGGCAGGTGAAGAGGACTTCGGGGTTAATGAACTTGGCTACGAGGCTCAATCCTGCGACGGTGAGGCTTGTGTACGGAATCATCAAGACCGGGTTTGTGGCTGAGATGGATTTGTCTGTGATGTAGGTCTCAATCTCAGCCTGAGTGGTCAGTACAGCAGAATCAGAGCCAAAGTAGTCAGTGATAGTGGGAGTTGCCATGATTAATAAGATTGGGGGTGGATCCTGTTAATCTTTCCCAAAAAAGGAAACCCGATCGCACAGATGGCGATCGGGTTTTGGTAGAAGGTGATTTGGAATGGATTTACTGTGCTGGGAAGACCTTGATATCGGCTTCAGACTTGACGGAGCGAAGGTCTAGCCGCTGAATTGATGAACCTTCAGGGATATCAAATCTAATTGCAACCGTGCGAACTTCTCCAGGCTTAAAAGGTTTCTCTTCAAGCTCGATAATTTTCATTGTGTCTGCAATGTTTGAATCGGCATCTTTTTTAGTGCCTTTTCCATCAATGATTGTTGCCGTAGTCCAAAGGAAAAGGTCTTTCATTGATTGTCGAGATTTACTCGTGTTTTGAATCTGAACATGAGCTGTAACCCACTGCCCTGCGGCTTCAATGGTTTTATCTTCATCAGAAGGGTCTTTCATCTTTTGCCCATGGCTTGTGACTTTCTGAAGTGTTGTTAGCCATGGCCCAAAGGGTTTTGATTGTTCTGATTTAGTAAGTTGAACGGGTTTTGTTTGGGCGACTGCTTTGGCAGTGCTGGGAGTTTCACTTGAGGGGAGAAGCGCGATCGCTCCTACGAGTCCAACAAGTCCGACAACGGGCACAGCAAGCAAACCAAGGATGATGAACCGTTTTTTCATGAAGATTGCGGGGTAGAAGTGTAACGGTATTGTGAGCCGATCGCCCCTGTCGCTAACAGTTCTAAGCCATCCGGCTTAAAAATACTTCATTTTTTAACCTAATTTGCTTGAAAAGGATGAAAAATAGTTCAGGTGCTGATTTCCTTCCTGACCGTTCTCTTCTCAATCAATCAATCTAAAAAATGCAGTATCTTCCTTGGAACGAGCGCCTTCAAGTCTTTAAAGGAACCCTCGATCGCATTGTCAGTATTTTGAATTTTCGATCGCCCCATGAATATAATTCGATCGCCAAGATATTAGAAGACAAGGCAAAATTTCTGCGCTATGAAGCAGATGAGCTTCTGTCAAAAACTGCAGAAGTCCCAACGGAAGAGCAAGCTTTGAAGCGATCGGCCTCTCTTATTGCGAGTGACCGGGGTAGGCTTTCAACCATCACCCATGAGTGATGTAGGCCAAATTTAGTCCGGGGGTTGATTGTCAATAAGGTCAATCGCTTTCGTCAATCCTTTGACTAAGTATTTGGCGGCAAATAGTTCTAGGGGGATGCCCATGTTCCAGAAATAGAGCCAGATTTGATCGTCAACACGTTTAACTCGAAACTCGGTTTGGTTGGAACGAAAGTACAAAGTAGTTTCCTGAGGTTGTGGGGCGATCGGACGTTTGAGGGGATAGGCTGACGCGACAGCCATGGCCGATTGCCTCAACGGGACGACTACGGGCAACTTTCTCCAGGGCGTCCCCTGGTGCATTCATTGCCACGCCCGATCGCCCCCCATTCTAAAACAAAACCCCGATCGTCTTTAGCTACGATCGGGGTCGGGGTCATAGGTCTGTAGGTGACTCTGCACGGGGTCATTATGCCCCGCTGTCACCGACCGATCGACTCAGCAGAATGTCGAGCATTGATTTGATATCGGCGCGGGATTCTTTGAGTTCTGCCAGTTGCGCTTCTTGACCTTCAAGGATTTTCTCTAGGCGTTCGGTGCGTTCGTCTTGGTCGTCGAGTTCTAGGTCGTGCTGTTGGTGACGGCGGCGGTTCCGTTCTTCAAGTTCGGGGATGTTGGCGACCGTCTGGTTGGTTTTGTCTATGGCAAGAATTACGGTGTCAAGTAATGTTGCTTGGCCTGCAACGATTTGCTCTAGGCGATCGAGTCGGTTAACGACTTGGGGAAGAGTGAGGTCTGACATAATGGGGACTAAATACAATGTGATTTTATTCTAGGCGATCGGTTCAGGTGCATGGACCCGATCGCCTTTTTGTTGGGAAGTGTCCAGGTGTCCAGGTTTAAGTGTCCAGGCGATCGGCTTCTCAAGTCCCGATCGCCTTTTTGTTGATGCCGTAGGGTACGGCGTTGGTCACGGCATTGGGGGCAGTTTACGGCTTTTGCCGATTGGCTACGGCCTTTACTGTGACTGGTTTACGGCTCCCTTTTGAGCCATTTTATGATGCCGTTTTCCTGGGTAATCTTCTGGTAATTTTCCAGTACGGCAAGGAGTTGGTCAACGGTTTGGGCGTTGGCACCGTTGTTTCGTCCCCAGTTCTTTTTTAAGTCGCGGTTGGTGACTTCTGGGTGTTCCTTCAGATAGGTTGCGATCGAGTCTATGTATTCTGAAAGTTCGGGGTGGTATGCCTGTCCGGTGGTGTTGCCATGGGCATCCAGTTGAGGAATGGAGGCCGGGTACCAAGTGCCTTGATGGAAGATTAACGCCGGGTGGCGTAGTCCGTCCAGGGCGCTAAGGAGTTGGTCTCTTAGGGGTTTGTTGGCTTTGGTTCCGAGTTTTAACATGCGCTCGTCTCCCATGGCTTTGGCAATGCCTTTCAGACCTGGAAATACGATCGTGGCATCGTTACGAGTTTCGGCTGAGAGTCCGATTTCGACTCCGGCGAGTTTGACGCTGATGAGACACATACGGGCTTTGACCTTCCGAGTGGTGGTGGTGTATTTGATGAGCCATGGGGTGAGGGTGTTCTTTTGGGCGTCTTTGATTTGGCTGAGGGTGGTGAGGGTGTCGGGGGCTTCTTCAAAGATTCGGAACATGGGGGAGAAGTTGTCTTGTCCTTCCCGGTAGTTGCCTTCTCTGGTTTGCAGAATAAGTAGGTCTTCTCTCATCAGTTCCAGGATGTCAGATGGCGTTGAGGCTACCGTTGACCAATCTTTTTTCCGTCCGTAGATGTCGATCGCGGCGATGTCTACTTCCTGAGCTGGGAAGATGACATGACGTGCTAACCATTTGGCTAAGCGAGATTTACCGCCTCCCATGGGACTGACGATCGCTATCACTGGGTGTTCGTCACCGTTGGCCAACTCCGACCAATCAAAGAGCGGTGGTGGGGTGAGTCCTTCGGTGAAGGATTGGGTTTGGCGTAGGGCTGTTCTAGTGGGTTGGGTGAGGGTGTGGACCCAAGCAACGGTGTTATCGGTGAGGACGTTGGCGATGCGATCGGTGGTGTCTGCCATCTTCTCGTATTCCTTTCGGGACAGGTTGCCAACGATGCAAAGACCAACGCCACCAACGGCGGCGGCGATTCTGGCTTGGTGCATTTGGGTTCCGGTGAAACTGGCAGTGAGTAGAGGGAGACTGAGGGCTAGAATGCCGCTGCCCCACTGGATGAGGCTATATAGTGTGCTGGTTCGTTGGTACTGTTGGTGGGTCGTTTCGGGGTTCTGCATGGATGCTGTTGAGGGTGAGGTAAAGGAGGGTGATGAGGGAGAGGAGTAAGCCGAGGGTGGCGGTGAGGATGGTGGCGACGGCGGGGAGCCAGTGGTGACGATGCCACAATCCCCAAACAATCAGGGCGATGATGCCAAAGAGTAAAAGCGTTGAAAATATCAATGATGGGAAGGCGGGGGCGATCGCATAGACACTGGGGATGGCGGTTCCTAAACAGAAGCCTGCTATCCAACGCAGTATCCAGCGGCTCCAGTTATCAAGGTAGGGAAGTTTTGGTGCGGTGGGTGCGGTTTGGCCCTGGATGGTCTCATTGATTGAGATGGTGTTCTGGCCGCGATCGGTTATCTGGTTGAATCTGGGGGGTTCTTGCATTGTTGAGGTAGAGGATGAGTGAACAAAAAATAAACACCCCGGTTATAAAGACCGTTGCCGATAGCCGATCTGGGGGTGTTGTTCGATGTTTTAAATGACTCAGGGCGTCGGTGATGGACCAAACATCTGAACTGGTCAGGGTGAGTTCGGTCCGATCGCCGTGTTGTTTTACGCTGAGTGAGACCATTTCAGAGGGATCGGCAAACGGAGCTTTTCCACTGCGTTGACCAGGGCGTTTCGCTCTATTCGCTTTTCTGCTAAGCGTTTATCCAGGCGTTGACGAATCTCTGAAGCCAGGATGTCATCGGCCAGGTCTTCAACGATCGCATCGAGGAGCGTTGGTATTTCCAACGCACTGCCATCAGTTAGCGTTGGTGAGGCGTTGGTATTTCCAACGGTAGACAGACTTGGCTTTGCTGCTGCGTTACAGAGGTAGTTCTCTGCGGCATCTCGAAAGGCGATCGCTTCTTGGCTTTTAATGAACATGCCTAACCGGATCACCCCGGCTTTGGTCCAGTGGGTTTGTCTTCCATCTATCAGGAAGTGATGGTCTTGGAGTAGTTCATCGGAATGGTCAAGTTTGTGCGATCGGATGGTTTCGGGTTTGACGCCATAACCTTCTGCGACGAGGCGAGTGGTGAGAGTCCAGACATGCCGATCGTGGGGGGATGCCCCCTGAAGTATTTCAAGCATTTTATTTACCTAGGATTCGGTGAAGTGCGAACTGAAGGGGATTCGATTTGAATTCTTCAAAACATCCCCTTATCTGCCAACCGCCATAGAAGGAGGCGCTTAGCAGAATCATGAGGATCAGTTTTTTTATCACTTACCTTCCCCAGTCAATAGGTCGAGGACTTGTCCCAATTCTTCAATATCTAATTTGCCTATCATTGCGTCCAGGGCGTGAGCGGCTTCGATCGGTGCCACCCCCCAATACCCTGACGGATTGGCGGCGGCTCCATGGGATATCCGATCGGTGATCGCCATGATGACGGCGGCCATCTTTTTTAAGTTGTCGGTCATAATCTTAAAGCTCCTGTTTAGGAAATGGGACAGGGGACGCGGTGGGGGTGTTTACGGCACCGCCCACTACATACGGTTTTATCAGAGCGCTCAGACTATGCAGAAGTCTGGGCGCTTTCTTGTTGTGGACCAAAACAGTCGGGCATGTCGTCAAGGGACAACCTGAGCATCCTGCATAGAGCCTTAGTTTGAGGAATTGTGAGTCGAGGTACAGAAGTACCTTGCTCCCAATTCCTCACAGTCTGCTCAGTAACGCCTAGCGCTATAGCCAACTGCTTTTGAGTTACCTCCGCTGTTTGTCTGAGTTTCACAAGAGTTGAAGTCCTGTTTGGTTCACTACCACCCATTATACCTCAAATCGTTTTGACCTCAAAGCAATTTGAGGTAGTATAAAAACGACCTCAAATTAACTTGAGGATGAACATCCGGTCGGGGGGATTGATTTTCCGGTCTCACCCCCTGATCGGCTGCCCATATTCTCCCTCAAGATGCCTGAATGGTTGATTCAGTGACATCTAGCGGGGGTTCTAACAGCAAAACCGCCCGATTCATCCTTACTTCTGTGGTAGAGGCGTGGGGCGATCGGGCCTTAAATTCGTATGGAGACTGAGTATGACGCTTGAAGAATTTTTGAGAACAGCAGCACCTGGAGCGATCGACTTCCGTTTGCGGGCAGAACCCACAGGCGAGAGCGGTATGAGCTGTTATGTGCATCCACTCGATCGGGATGGCAAGACGATATATTTCGACTTAGACGGCAACATCATCACCCTAAAAAGCGGCATCTACATCAAAACCGAGGATCCACTCGACCAATTTAGAGAGGATCCAGCATGAAGGTAATTACGATTCCCGAAAAGGCCGTCATAGGGCTAGCCGGGAAGGGTGACACGCTACGCCTCACCCTATTTTTAGAGGATCCGATCGAATTCATCGTGCCCTTAGAAATAGCCAAATCGGTGACTGCAATGCTCTCCGAAGCCCTTCTACGGAAAGCCCAGAAGGATGCAGCATGAACCAAGCTCAAAAAGACTTTGCCGATGGAATTCTGGCCTACATCCACCCCATCACCAGCAAGGGCCGCAGCAACCGATCACCCGAATTTTATAGAGGCTGGACTTGGGCCTGGGGCGACCACGATCGCCGCCATGGGGAAACCAACATCTTCCCCGGCGACCCGGACTACAACGACGGATACACCAACAAACTGACGGACCTACATCCCCATGAACATTCAACGCCTGAAGGAGATTACAGACTTGGGAGTCTCACCAGCGGAGTTGCTTGAATACGCTCTGATTAAAAACAATGTCTTTGCCATCCATGAAGCCCTTCGGGAACACGGCATAGATTCACCCGATGCCGAAGTCCCAGACGCAGAAGAAGCCCTGACGTTTGCGATCGAAAACCTAACCGAAAACATCCTCACCACCCTACTCAGAACCCACGGCTACCAGCCCATCCCAAAACGAAAACAAGCCAAGCGAGACCGCGCGCTAAGTCATTAAAAAGCGACCGAACTTCCCAAAGTCCGATCGCCCCATTGATTCGTGTGTGACCCTCCCCCTGTCAAAAGAAAAGACCACGCAACCTTTCCCTCAATGGGCAAAGGTTGCATCACTGAGAAAATTATTAATTGTTATGACTGTAACCCGAAAGACTGATTTCTGCCCCATCCCAGAGGCAGAGCCACTACTGAACTTGTTCCCCCATCGGTGGGACTTCATTTATACAAGCCACGCCAAAGGGATGCGGAAGCCCAATTGGAAAACCGAAAATCGGCATCCATTAAGCGATCGGCTCATCCTCCAGGGCGCAGCGCTCTACGGCGTCCGCTTCGGTCCCGATACGGGTTACGCCATGATCGACATCGATGTCGATTCCCCCTATCACCCGCGCACAGATGAGTTCGCAATCCGCCGCCTGATTGACTCTCTGGAACCGCTAGGGATTCATCACCACATCACCATCACCTCATCAGTCTCCGGCGGCTTGCATCTCTACCTACCATTTCCTGAAGAACTCCCGACCTGGAAGGTAGCCGAAGCCCTCGACCTCACCATCCGTGCCGCAGGCTTCGACATCCGAAACGGAACCCTCGAACTCTTCCCAAATTTGAGGACAGGCGATCGGCTCCTCTACGCCGCGCACCGCCTCCCCCTCCAAGACCCAAAATCTTGTATTCTCAACTCCGACTTTCAACCCATCGGCACCAGCTCACACCTATTCGTAAGCCAATGGCATTTCGCAGCGGGGCAAAACACGATCGACCTCGCCACGCTAAAACTCGCGATCGCCACCCACGCCCGACGGCAAACCAAACTCTCCACCACCGCCCACAAGTTCCTCTGTGACCTCGAATGTGAAATAGGACCCGGATGGACAGGCCCCCACCAAACAAACCATCTCCTAGGCCGCATAGCCCTACTCGGTTACTGCTTCGGTCACATATTGGATGACCTCGATCGTCCCTTGAATGGGGAACGCCTTGTGGATTGGTGCTTAGAGAAGGCCCGATCGCTCCCAGGCTTCCGTCAGCATTGCAATCACCAAACCACCCTTCCCCGGCGGATAAGAGAATGGGTCCGATCGTGCGAAGCCAGTAAGCGATATTTCCACTACGCGATCGGCAAGTCTTCCGGCAAGTCCGACCTATTGGAAGATGGACGATCGGCCAATGCCTGGAACATCCTCCAGGAGCAGTTGGCCCAAACCAGAATCGGGGCCGCGATTGAGATCCTTCCAGGGACTTCTCTAGCGCTGATGGGAATTGATGAGCGTGTTGACTATCTGAGGAATCGGGGAATCTCTTTAGAGACGCTGTACCGCCACAAAAACCTATGGCATCCAAAATTTTACCGATCGCCCGACAATCCAGAAGCAAAACCTCGGGGTATAAGCTTCTTACCTGAAATAGACCGTAATCGGTTACACGGTGCGGGTTTCAATACGATCGCCCTTCAGATATACCGGGATCTAGACCGTAACCCTATATATGACGCGGGTTTCGAGCTATGACGATCGCCCAATACTTCACGGAAAGGGTCCACCACTGGGACCACCTCGACAAAGTCACCTTTCTCGAAATCCTTACCGAACTCATCAGCGCCAACTCACCAGACGGCGACTGGCAAAACGACCCTCTGTATCAG
>JAAFJU010000303.1 GCA_013298165.1 Synechococcales cyanobacterium bin31.maxbin.ball.101
CGGACTTATCCCCTGGAATCTTCACCGTTCCCCGTAATCCCCCCGAGACCCGATCGCCCTGAATGACGAGATCCTGATGATTGCTGACGGGATTCACTGAAATGACTGAGGAAGAATTCATAGGAGTTTCGCTAGACTAACGATCGAACCAGTAATTGTACGCAGTGGATTCCACGGAGACCCGACTACCTAATCCAATCCTACCAAGCAACTTCCTCTCAATTCTAAATTCCCAATTCTTCATTCGACCTTCCCTAAATGCTCACCCACTTCCGCCGCGCCGTCTCCCTCTCCATGGCCTCCACAGACATGCCTGTCTGGTCAAAGATCGAAACCACCGCCACCCTCTACCAACGGGAACGCGATCGGTACCACCTGCTCATCACCGAACCCCGCATTTCAGAACCCGCCCTCTTCGGCATCTCGGAACCCGATGAAATGCGACTGATCTGGATGGAGCTATCCCCCGATCGCGTCGTCATGACCATGCAAGGCAACGGCAACCTCAGCTACCGCCACTATTGGGAAAATGGAAAATCCGGCATCAATCGCTATTGGATCCAGCAAGACACCATCGCCCACAGCCACCAACTCCAACTGCGCAACTTCACCCACAGCATCGAACTCCACAATCCCTCCTTCCCCAGCGAACTCCACCTCGACTACGAACTCTGGTCCGCCCACACCCGCATGGGACGGTACATTATGCAATTGAGAATTGAGAGTTGAGAATTCAGAATCATGTCCAGATTTCTACATTCTTAATTCTCAATTCCTAATTCCTCAAGCGCAGCTTGAAGCGCGATCGCCACATGGGTCCAATGGGTTCCACCCTGACAGAACACGGTGTAGGGTTCTCGCAGTGGGCCATCAGCGGAGAATTCTGAGGTGCTGCCATCGATGAAGGTGCCACCCGCCATGACGAGTTCGCTTTCGTAACCGGGCATTTCGGAGGGAACGGGTTCTAGGTAAGACCCGATCGGCGACCATTGCTGAATCGCCTTACAGAAGGCGATCACTTTTTTGGGGTCTCCCAGCTTAATCGCCTGAATCACGTCTCGACGGGGCGCAAAGGGCAAGGGATTGACGGGATATCCGATCTTGTCAAAGACGTAGGCCGTCAGGTGGTTTCCTTTCATCGCTTCACCGACCATTTGAGGCGCAAGGAAAAGCCCCTGGTAGAGGAGACGGTTTTGATCAAAGGTCGCTCCGCCGTGGCTTCCAACTCCCGGAGCCGTCAGCCGACAGCAGGCTTTTTCGACTAAATCTGCCCGTCCTGCCACATAGCCACCCGCCGTCACAATTGTCCCTCCCGGATTTTTAATCAGAGACCCGGCCATCAGGTCCGCACCCACCATCGTCGGCTCCTGAGTTTCAATAAATTCTCCGTAACAATTATCTACAAAGCACACCGTGTCGGGATTTTGCTGGTGAACAAGCGTACAAATCTCTTCAATTTCCGCAATCGATAGACTCGATCGCCATGCATAGCCGCACGATCGCTGGATCGTCACCATCTTAGTTTCCGGTCTGACGGAGGTTTTCAGCGCTTCCCAATCTATTTTTCCGTCAGAAGTTAGTTCCAATTGGCGATAGGTAATCCCGAACTCGGAGAGCGAACCTTGGCCGTTCCCTCGGGTGCCAATCACCTCCTCCAACGTGTCGTAAGGCGCACCCACCACCGAAAGCAGCTCATCCCCCGGTCGAAGCACCCCGTAGAAGCAAGAGGCGATCGCATGGGTCCCCGACACAAACTGGACCCGCACCGCCGCCGACTCCGCACCGACGATATCCGCAAAAACCTGATCCAAAATTTCCCGCCCCAAATCCCCATGCCCATAGCCCGAAACCCCTGCAAAATGCTGGGTTCCGACCCGATGAGTGCGGAAAGCCGTCAAAACTCTCTGGAGATTATGCTTGACCTGTGCATCAATTTCGTAAAAAATCTTAAACAATGCTTGCTCTGCCTGCTGAATCAGTTCTGTACTACTGTTCATTGTCTTGTTCCTTTGCATGTACTTATTGACGCACTGCGGATCCATCAAGTGATGGCATGAAAAGATCGCGGAGCTTATTGTCGCGCAGATTAGGCTAAATATCTTAATGAGATTCCAGGAATGACTATCGCAACTGAAAATAAACTTCGGATTTCGTGGCACTTTGCTGCGGTAATCGGACTGCTTCACATCGGCGCACTCGCCGCGCTGTTACCCGCTTTCTTTAGCTGGAACGGGGTCGCATTGGCGCTCATTTTGCACTGGGTCACAGGTGGACTTGGGATTACCCTGGGTTGGCATCGATTGGTGGCGCACCGTAGCTTCCAAGTGCCTAAGTGGTTAGAGTATTTCTTTGTTTTCTGCGGAACGATGGCGATGCAGGGCGGTCCCATTTGGTGGATTGGGCTACATCGTCACCACCATCGCTTCTCTGACAAGCACAATGACCATCATGATTCGACCAAGGGCTTCTGGTGGAGCCATACGGGTTGGATGCTGTACGAAGTGCCTGCCTTGAAAGAGGTGCCAAAGTTCACAAAGGACATTGCGAGCGATCCGGTTTATCGGTTCTTTGACAATTACTTCTTCCCCATGCAAGTGGCTTTGGGAGTATTGCTCTATGCGATCGGCACCCGCTTTAACACCCCCACTGGGAACCTAGGCTGGTCCTTTGTGTTCTGGGGAATCTTTGCCCGCTTGGTGATGGTGTATCACTGCACTTGGTTCGTGAACAGTGCGACCCATAAGTTTGGCTACAAGTCCCATGAGTCTGGCGACAACTCCACCAACTGCTGGTGGGTCGCGCTCTTGACCTATGGCGAAGGCTGGCACAACAACCACCATGCGTTCCAATACTCTGCCCGTCATGGGTTGCAGTGGTGGGAATTTGATATGACTTGGATGGTCATTAAATTCCTGAAAATGCTGGGACTTGCGACCAAAATTCAACTGCCGAATCTGAAAGGCAAACAATCCTAGGGCAACCTAGATTGATCTAGACGAACCCTAGGGTTCATGACTCCCTTGACTCACATGATGTCAAGGGAGTTTTTTAGTTCAAAACTCTCAACTCTCAACTCTCAATTCCAGCCTCACCCCCCGCCATAGACCACTCGTTTTGGCATTAGCAGAGATTGCATCCGAATCGATCCGAAGCCCGATCGTCCCGTCGTTCCCAAGACCACATCGCCCTCCGTAAATTGACAGCGCTGAAACCG
>JAAFJU010000068.1 GCA_013298165.1 Synechococcales cyanobacterium bin31.maxbin.ball.101
GGAATAACCGTGGAAATGCGCTGTCTGCATTAGGCCGATACGAAGATGCGATCGTTTCCTACGAGAAAGCACTCGAAATTAAACCTGACAATCAAGACTCTTGGTATAACCGTGGGCTTTCGCTGTGTGCATTAGACCGAAACGAAGATGCCTTGAGTTCCTATGAAAAAGCGATTGAGATTAAATCCGACGATCATGCAGTTTGGTATTTTCGTGGAGTCTCGCTGAAGGAATTAGGCCGAGATGAAGAAGCGATCGTTTCTTATGAAAAAGCGATTGAAATCAAACCTGACTACCACACAGCTTGGAATAATCATGGAAATGCGCTGTCTGCATTAGGCCGATACGAAGATGCGATCGTTTCCTACGAGAAAGCACTCGAAATTAAACCTGACAATCAAGACTCTTGGTATAACCGTGGGCTTTCGCTGTATGCATTAGATCGAAATGAAGATGCCTTGAGTTCCTATGAAAAAGCGATCGAAATTAAGCCTGACTATTATTACGCCTGGTATAGTCGTGGAGATATATTATCTAAGTTAGGCAAAAAAGAAGAGGCGATCGAATCCTACGATAAAGCGATCGAACTTAAACCAGACGATGACTATATTTGGTGTAGGCATGGGCGTTCGCTGTCTGACTTAGGTCGAAATGAAGAAGCGATCGAGTCCTACGAAAAAGCAATCAAAATTAACCCTGACTACCACTATACTTGGTATGTTCGGGGGAATTTACTGTCTGATTTAGGCCGTAATGAAGAGGCGATCACGTCCTACGAAAAAGCAATCGAAATTAACTCCGACTACCATTCAGCTTGGTATAGACGGGGGAATTCGCTATATGATTTAGGCCGAAAAGAAGAAGCAATCGCATCCTACGATAGGGCGATCGAAATTAATCCCGACGACCACTATGTTTGGTTTGACCGTGGGGATACACTGTCTGACTTAGGTCTAAATAAAGAGGCGATCGTTTCCTACGAGAAAGCACTCGAAATTAAACCTGACAACCAAGATACTTGGTATAACCGTGGAAATACACTGTCTGCATTAGGCCGATACGAAGAGGCGATCGTCTCCTACGAAAAGACACTCGAAATCAGACTTGATGATCACAATGCTTGGTATTCACGTGGAAATTCACTGTCTAATTTAGGCCGATACGAAGAGGCGATTGTCTCCTACGAAAAAGCACTCGAAATTAAACCTGACTACCACGCAGCTTGGTATAACCGGGGAGTTTCTCTGGCTGCATTAGGCCGATATGAAGAGGCGATCGTCTCTTATGAAAAAGCACTTGAAATTAGACCCGATGACCCTGACGTTTGGTACTTTCGTGGTAATTCACTGAATGCATTAGGACAAAAAGAAGAGGCGATCACTTCCTACAATAAATCACTCGAAATCAACTCCAATGACTACATAGTTTGGTATCTTCGTGGAGCTTTGCTGTCTAATTTGGGTCGAAATGAAGAGGCGATCGTCTCCTATGAAAAAGCGATCGAAATTAAACCTGACTACCACACAGCTTGGTACTTTCGTGGAAAGTCACTGTCTAATTTGGGTCGAAATGAAGAGGCGATCGTCTCCTATGAAAAAGCGATCGAAATTAAACCTGACTACCACACAGCTTGGCATGAGCGTGGAATCTTACTGTCCGTGCTAGGCCGACATGAACAGGCAATTGCCGCCTTCGAGAAAACGCTCGAAATCAAATCTGACAACAATGAAGCCTGGTACAATTATGGTTTTTCTCTAGGTGTATTAGGCCGACATGAAGAGGCGATCGTCTCCTTTGAGAAAGCTACCGAAATTAAATCCGACGACCATGAAGCATTTCATTTTCGTGGATTTTCTCTGTATCTATTAGGCCGACATGAAGAGGCGATCGTCTCCTATGAAAAAGCACTTGAAATTGAACCCTACGATTACAGAGTTTGGTATAATCGTGGCTTCTTGATGGGGGAATTAGGCCGATATGAAGAGGCGATTGTCTCCTATGAGAAAGCGCTCGAAATAAAACCCGACGATCACAGAGTCTGGTATTCCTATGGGATTTCGCTGTATAATCTAGGCCGAAATGAGGAAGCGGTCGTCTCCTATGAGGCGGCACTTGAAATTGAACCCAATGATTACAGAGCTTGGTATGACTGTGGCTTTTCGCTAGGAGAATTAGATCGACACAAAGAGGCGATCGTCTGCTACGAAAAAGCGCTTGAGATTAAACCCGATTACCATGAAGCTTGGTACTTTTGCGGCGGTTCTCTGTACGTATTAGGCCAAGATAAAGAGGCGATCATTTGCTATGAAAAAGCACTTGAAATTAAACCCTACTTTCTAACGTGGTTCTTGCGTGGGCAATCGCTGGATGCACTAGGACGAAAAGAAGATGCGATTGTCTCCTATGAAAAAGCAATTGAAATCAAAGCTGACTTTCATGAAGCTTGGTATAGCCGTGGGATTTCACTGTCTTCATTAGGTCGAAAGGAAGAAGCAATTATCTCATATGAAAAAGTGCTTGAAATTAAACCTGATGATTACAAAACTTGGTTCAACTGCGGGAGTTTACTGCACGCATTAGGTCGATATGAAGCAGCAATCATCTCCTGTGAAAAAGCGATTGAAATCAAATTTGATTACCATAAAGCTTGGTATGGTCGAGGGATTTCGCTGGATGCATCAGGTCGAAATGAAGAGGCAATTTTCTCTTTTGATAGAGCAATTGAAATCAAACCAAGCTTCCACGAAGCATGGTTTTACCGTGGAAGTTCGCTCTCTGCATTAAGCCAAAATAAAGAGGCAATTGCGTCCTATGAGAAAGTGATCGAAATTAAGCCTGATGCTTACGAAGCATGGTATTACCGTGGAACTTTGCTTGATGCATTAGGCGAATATGAAAAGGCGATCGTTTCCTACGAAAAAGCGATCGAAATCAAATCTGACTACCACGAAGCTTGGTATAACCGAGGAAATTCGCTACACAGATTATGCCAATATAAAGAGGCAATCGTCTCCTATGAAAAAGCAATCGAAATCAAACCTAACTGCCACGAAGCTTGTCATAACCGTGGTCTTTCTCTGTCCGCATTAGGACGAAAAGAAGAGGCGATCACCTCCTTTGAAAAAGCGCTCGAAATCAAACCCAACTACCACGTAGCTTGGCTTAACCGTGGGATTGAGTTGGATGATTTAGGACGAAAAGAAGAGGCGATCGTCTCTTATGAAAAAGCACTTGAAATTAGACCCGATGACCCTGACATTTGGTACTTTCGTGGTAATTCACTGAATGCATTAGGACAAAAAGAAGAGGCGATCACTTCCTACAATAAATCACTCGAAATTAACTCCAATGACCACATAGTCTGGTATCTTCGTGGGGTTTTGCTGGATGATTTGGGTCGAAATAAAGAGGCGATCGTCTCCTACGATAAAGCGATCGAAATTAAACCCGACTCTCACGAAGCTTGGCATAACCGTGGGTTTTCGCTATCTGCACTAGACCGAAAGGAAGAGGCTATTGTCTCCTTTGAGAAAGCAAGCAAAACTAGGTCCGACTACCATGAATTTTGGTGTAATCGTGGAAAGTCGCTACACAGGTCAGGTCAATATGAAGAGGCGATTGTCTCCTTTGAGAAAGCGATCGAAATCAACCTCCACTACCACACAGCTTGGTATTTCCGTGGAAACTCGCTGGCCATACTAGGCCGTCATGAAGAGGCGATCGTCTCCTACGAAAAGGTACTTGAATTCAATCCTGATGACCATGAAGTTTGGTACAGACGGGGTTTTTCACTGGGCGTATTGGGCCGACACGAACAGGCGATCGACTCCTATGAGAAAGCGACCGAAATCTATCCTAATTACTACGAAGCTTGGCATAACCGTGGTGTCCTGCTGGATGCAATAGGCCAAACAGAACAGGCGATCGACTCCTATGAAAAAGCGATCACCATCAAACCTGACGATCATCTAGCTTGGCATGAGTGTGGAATTTCACTGTCCGTGCTAGGCCGACATGAACAGGCAATTGCCGCCTTCGAGAAAACGCTCGAAATCAAATCTGACAACAATGAAGCGTGGTATAATTATGGTTTTTCTCTAGGTGTATTAGACCGACACGAAGAGGCGATCGTTTCCTATGAAAAAGCTGCTGAAATTAAATCCGACGACTACGAAGTTTGGAATAACCGTGGTCTTTCGCTATCTGTATTAGGTCGGAACGAAGAGGCGATCGTTTCCTATGAAAAAGCGCTTGAAATCAAGCCTGACTACCACGGAGCTTGGTATAACCGTGGAGTCTCGCTGTCTGGATTAGAACAAGAAGAAGCAATCGTTTCCTATGAAAAAGCGCTTGAAATTAAACCCAATTTTTATCAAGCTTGGTATAATCGTGGGGCTTTGCTGTCTGGCTTAGGCCGAAAAGAGGAGGCGATCGTCTCATATGAAAAAGCGCTTGAAATTAAACCCGACAATAACAAGGCTTGGTATAACCGGGGAAATTCGCTGGGTGCATTAGGCCGAGAAGAAGAGGCAATTGTCTCTTATGAGAAAGCGCTCGAAATTAAATCCGACGATAACGAAGCTTGGTATAATCGTGGGATCTCGCTGTATAATCTAGGCCGACATGAAGAGGCGATCGTCTCATACGAAAAAGCGATCGAAATCAAACCCGACTACTACGAAGCTTGGTATAATCGTGGTAATTCGCTGTCTGCATTAGGCCGATACGAGGAAGCGATCGTCTCATACGAAAAAGCGATCGAAATCAAACCCGACTACTACGAAGCCTGGTATAACTGTGGGAATTTGCTGGGTGTGTTAGGCCGATATAAGGAATCAACTGTCTTCCACAAAAAGGCGATCGAATTCAATCCAAACAGATAGGTCAATTACTCAACTTTTGTAACCCACAGACGGAAGGCTTATCCCAAGGAAATATACTTCCGCTCCTCCGTCCGTTAGCCCAATGGAAATATGATCGATCTCAAACTTGCCAATCCTCAAGTCGTAATCCATTCACCCGACTAAACTCGCGAGTGTTGTGCGTCACCAATGTTAAATCATTCGCCAGAGCGATCGCTGCAATCTGCAAATCATAAGGACCGATCGGAGTTCCTGCACTTGCCAGATTAGCTCGAACCTCACCAAATACGATCGCAGCCTTATCGTCAAAAGGGAGTGAGATAAATCGTGCTAAAAATTCTTGTTGGCGTTCCAGAGTCCGAGTTGGATTATTGCTTTTCATCGCTCCGTAGAACAACTCAGCCTTGACCACAGAGCATACCGCCATATTCTGGATGGGTGTATGGAAGAGACGATCGCGTATCGACTCCGATCGCCCATTTAGATGCATCACACAAACATTTGTATCTAACAAATACTGCATTACTTAATCGAATGCTCCCACCATTTCATCATCCAGCGCCTCAGAAATCCCTGAGTCATCCAGGATAATGGGGTCATCTGCACAAATTCCATAACAATCAGCGATCGATCGTCCAACAACGATTTCAGGCTGTTGAATCCACAAAAAATTCATCAGTTGTTGTCGATCCGCTTGACTCAACCCTTCGACTAACGGCATTAATTCAGCTAAAGACATCCCCAATCCTCCGTTAAATTTTTCGATATCTCAATGATAAACTCCCGGAACGAGAATCGCCCCCAAACCCTAAAAATCAACCCCCCGCTTCAAATCAACCCCGCGCGCTGCATAGTGCTTATGACATACCATCTCTGAATGCACATTCGCTAGATCAAAATAAGCAGGCTGATTCTTACAACGGCCCGTAATAATGATCTCCGTATCCCGAGGCTTCCGCAAAATCGCCTGCACCACAGGCTCCTCCGGCAACAACTCCAAATCCAACGTCGGATTTAACTCATCCAAAATAATCGTCTTATACAATCCCGACAAAATCGCCGTCTTCGCAATTTCCCAGCCCCGCTCCGCCTCAATGTAATCAATCTCCTGCTGCTGTCCCCGCCAGACGATCGCATCCCGACCACAGCGCAAATGATCCACCAAATGGGGATAACTCGCCCGCAACGCCTGAATCGCACCATCCTCCGTATAGCCATTCCCCCCCTTCAGCCACTGCACAATCAACACCCGATGGGACTTATCTTGACCAATGCCTTTGCCGATCGCCTGCAACCCCTTCCCCAACGCACTCGTAGATTTCCCCTTGCCCTCACCCGTATAGATCTCAATTCCCCCTACTCCTGGCTCCAGCGTCACATCGTGATAATGCGGCTTCATCTCCGAATGCAAATCCGCGATGTCTACCAAACCCTGGGGCGCACCCCGACCCGTCGCAATGATCTCCATATGTTCCGGCTTACGACGCAACACACTAGTCACCTCATCGATCGGCAACAACCCCAAATCCAACACCGGATTTAACTCATCCATCACCACCACAGAGTAAAGCCCCGACGCGATCGCCCCCCGCGCCACATCCCAGCCGCGCTGAGCCTCCAGCCGATCGAACTTCGTAATTTCATCCGCCCCAAAAAACTCCGATCGACCCGTCCGCACCTGATCGATTAAATGGGGAAACCCACGCTGCAACGCCTCGATCGCCGCATCCTCGTCATACATCCGCCCCGGACCCTTCAAAAACCGTAACAGCAGCACCCGCGTCTGCGAATAGGTCTGGATCCCCAAGCCAATGGATCTCAACACCACGCCCAGCGCCGCCTGGGACTTGCCCTTGCCCAGCCCGTCGTAGACATGGATCTGTCCCGCCAGCCGCTCCGATCGATCCTGAGCCGTCCTTATTCCAATCCCTGTACGAACCATATCTAGCGTTTACTCAAGCAGGACTGCACTATTATAGAAGAACTCTGGAAATCGCCCCCTAAATTTTCGTTCCAAACCGCAAGACGGCGCGTAAAATTTGTGTCATAGTCCCACACCTAGTCTCACCCCGCGTTAACTGTTGACCTGTTCGCCAAATCTTCGCCCTCGCAATGCCACCCATCACCAATTACACAGACGTTCTACCCCTTAGAGCGATCGTCTTTCAGCTTTTATTTCTGTTCATGGCGATCGCCATTGAAGCCGCTGTCCTCAATCAGCGTCTCAACCTGGGACGGAAAGTCAGTATGCAGTATGCCGCCACTGTCAATCTGCTCTCCACCGTCATTGGATGGATGGTCTTCTTTGCGATCGAACCTTGGCTCCCTAGCGCGGCCCGACAGCTTTTGGTCGAATATGTGTTCTTCGGTATCCGAACGTTGCCTCCCACCATGGTTTTGATTGGATTCGCGTCTTTTGTCTTGACCTTCGGCCTCAAATTGCAAGGGATCGAATTCCTAGAGCAAATCCTGGAAAAATCAACCCTTCCCGTCGTCACTCCTCAAGAACGGGGTAAATTTCAAGGCCGAAAACGTCATCTAGAACTGGCCTTCAATAATGCTCCAAACCGTCCCATGGCCGTACTTTGGGCGAACGCTTTTAGCTTTGTTGCCATCACCGCGATTTTGGTGATCCGGATTTGGGTCGATGCATTGATTCCCAGTTCCTAGCTCTTTTGCGCATCACCATTCACCTCTCCCCTTTGAAGCCCCATGAAAGAACTGTTTGGATCCCTTCGATCGTTTCTGACGCCTGCCCAAGCGGCCAGTTGGCAGACCTTAATGCTGCTGAGTTTATTCAGTATTGCCATGGCGGCCTTGATGACGCCTGTGGTGCAGGGTATCGTGTCTTTCTGTGGCTGGGTGTTTTTGATTACCGCCGTCTGGTGGTTTGTCTATGAGAAAGATGTCATGAGTGCCCTGATGGTTAATTTAGTCTTCACGAAAGTCTTCCTCGGCCCTTGGATTGTGGCGCTCCTGACCGTCATCGCCCTTTTTGGAAGCTGGGCTGGGTTTGCGAATCTGGCGGGAATTGCGCCTGCCGCGCTGATCTGCGTGGGACCCATTGCGGCTGCGATCGCCCTGGCTCCTAAGTTCATCAAAACCAGTGCTGAAAAGACCCCGCAATACACCATTCCCGAAACAAAACACCGTCAAGGGATGGTGCTATTTGTTCTCAGTCACCTGTTGATTGCTTGCTGGTTTCAGCTTTACTTCTTGGTTCAGGGCTGGTTAAATCTCTATCCCAGCCTACTGGCTGAAGATTTTAGTCGAAGTTCTTTTGTGTTTCGAGTTCAGCCTAACGTCCAAGCTTCTCGGGGCAAGGAAGTCCTCAACGCCGCAGAAAGTGAACTGCGCGATCGGCTGAATAACCAAAATTGGGGTGCGATCGAACGTTGGCTGTTTGAAAGCAAAACCAGCAATCAATGGACGACAGATCTAGAGCAAAGTGTGCAATCCCGCCTGAAAAACAAGCTAGGAGCTGGGGAAATGGAACTCTGGAAGCTCTCCGGTAAAGCTACGGGAGATACCTATGACTCCGGGGCCTATTACAATCTCCTGCTCAACGCCACCTGGAAAGGTCCCACCGCCGCTAAAGCCGACTACACCGTGACGAAGCGCTGCGAACTGGCTCCCAAGCGCACCTTTAATCGCAAAGCCGGATCGCCCATTCCAGAAACCAAAGTAATCGGTACCTTGCGCTGCACCGATGTCTCGGACCCGAAAACTGGATTTGTGCAGAAGAAGGCTTGATTTTCTGAATTTTGAATTTTAGCGTTTGGATTTTGGTGTAATTTGGGTCTGGGAGATTGTGTCGGGTTTTCTAGTAAGGTTTCTATGTTTGTTTCGATTCCTCGAATTTTGACGATCGCTTCGAATGCTTTTTTAGAAGTGGTGCGCGATCGGATTCTTTACACCATTGTGATTTATGGTGCATTGCTGCTCGTTGCTGGAAGACTGCTGCCTGAGGTGGCCGCAGCGACAGAGGTGAAGATCTTGCCGGACATTGGATTGGCGGCAATGCAAATCCTGGGGGTCCTGCTGGCGATCGTCGTCGGGACCGGATTGATCAACAAAGAAATCCAAAACAAAACCATCTTCGTTCTCATTGCAAAACCCGTCAGCCGGACGGAATTTATTCTCGGTAAACACCTTGGTTTAAGCTCGGTCTTAGTTCTGATGGTCGCCCTAATGACCGTCATTTATTACGGTGTCATGACCTTCAATCGAGTGGCGGTCGTACCGCTCGAACTCCTTATCCATTCTGTGTTCTTGGCGTTGCAGCTCTCCCTCGTCACCGCGATCGCCCTGCTTTTTGGCGTATTTACCAGTTCACTGCTGGCGATGCTGATGACCTTTGGACTCTATCTCATGGGCCTCTCAAGCCGTGGAATGGTCACATTCTCGAAACTTTCCCAAGACCCCATGCTGGAAAGAGTTGCAGGTTGGTTCTATACCTTACTGCCAGATTTTAATCGCCTGGATCTTAAAAATCAGGTTGTGTATCATTTGATTCCGTCTCAAATTTCTCTATTGACTAGCATTGGTTATGGATTGCTGTATATTGTTGTGGTGCTAATTTTTACTTCTCTTATTTTTTCTAGAAAAGAATTCTGAATGCTATCCATTTCTAGCGTTAATCGCTAGATATAACCTCTGGGCACAATTAGGTGATCGGCGCAACAGCCTCTATGGCTTTCCATCAGAACTCAGAACCTGCATCTCAAGCATGGCGCGATCGTCAACTTTTAGAGCTTCGATCGGCCTTTGATCTATGTCTGAGCGATATGAATTTGAAGGACAAGGGTCTTCATCATCCGGCTATTCAACTCTTTGAAATTGTCGAACAGCACCTCATACCTCATTTTCCCGGTGTGTTTTGTCTGAAGGCGGTGGGGGAAATGCAATGGGTAATTGATTATCAGCCTGAGGTTCCCGAAACGCTAACGCCGAGTTTACGGGATTGGCTTCATACGATCGGTCAATGCCTTTCCCGACAGGCAAGCGTTATGGTGCAGCTTCAAACCCTTCAAGGTCGCTGTCAACGTTTAGAAACTGAGAAAGAAGAACTGCAACAGGTCAGCCATCTCAAAAGTGAGTTTCTCGCCAACACCAGTCATGAAATTCGGACGCCCTTGAGTTCTATTTTGGGCTTTACGCATCTTTTGCGAGAACAAGGGTTTAATCCTGGCTCGGTGCGTCATCAGGAATATCTCCGCATTATTCTCACCAGTGGTCAACATCTCCTAGCTTTGATCAATGACATCCTCGATCTGTCCAAAATCGAAGCCAACCAGCTCGATCTCAACTGCGAAACCGTTGCCATTGGACCGCTCTGTAAACTGGTTCTCACCCTGGTTCAGGAGAAAGCGAACGATCGGGGCCTGAAGCTGATTGCCGAAATTTCGTCCGATCTAGCTCCTCTGTGGTGCGATCCCTTGCGCCTGAAGCAAATGCTTTTCAATCTCCTCTCCAACGCCCTCAAATTCACCACTCAGGGCGGCGTTGGACTGCGTGTTACCCAGACCGATCATGCCGTTAACTTCACCGTGTGGGACACAGGCGTCGGCATTGCTCACAATGAACTCGATCGCCTCTTCCAACCCTACCAACAGCTCCCTCAAAATCCCGCCCGTCAAGCCGAAGGAACAGGTCTAGGACTTGCGCTCACCCGGAAGTTTGCCGAACTGCATCACGGCTGTGTCAATGTGACTTCGACCCCGAACCAGGGATCCCAATTCACCATTGTTCTTCCTAGACACAGGGAGGATCAAACGCTCGATGGCCGCTTTTTACTGCCGCAGCCGCTCCCCGAAGCGATCGCTCAAGAGGGTCCTCCCGCTGTGCCTGCTGCGCCTGTGATCAATCCTCTGCGAAGAGCGATCGGTCAGATCCTCCTCGTCGAAGACAACCTCAACAATGCCCAACTGATCATGGCCTATTTGCAAAAGCAGGGCTACCAGGTTTCCTGGGCTAAAAATCACACAGAACTCTGGGAAACACTGCTCCAATCCGTCCCCAAAATCATTCTCATGGACATCCATCTCCCCGATGTGGATGGATTTACCTTGATTGAGCAACTCCGCGCCGATCCCCGCTACGAAGACATCCCCATCATCGCCCAAACCGCCTTGGCCATGAGTGGCGATCGGCAAGCTTGTCTCCAAGCAGGAGCCACCGACTACATCACAAAACCCTTGGATCTTCAACAACTCACACGAATGCTAAAACGTTATAGTGAAGTTCAAGAGTGATATCAAATCAATGTTGCTCGTCAATATTGCTTCTCAACTTCTATGTTTCAGATTTCGAATACGCTTAGTTTGCCGCTCACTGAAATTGACATTAGTGCCATCCGATCGCAGGGAGCCGGAGGCCAAAACGTCAATAAAGTCGCCAGCGCCATTCATTTGCGGTTTGATATCCAAGCCTCATCGCTCCCCGATCGCTACAAAACCCGCCTGCTCAATCTCCGCGACAAACGCATTACCAGCGAAGGTGTGATTGTGATCAAATCCCAAGAGCATCGCAGCCAAGAACGCAATCGCGCGGAAGCCTTCGATCGTCTCCGTCAGCTTATTCTAAGTGTCACGATCGTCAAGCTCCCCCGAAAACTCACCCAACCCAGTCCAGGCCAAATCCGCCGCAGACTCAAAGACAAAAAACAACGCTCAGACCTAAAAGCCTCCCGCAAACCCATCGAAGAAGAATAGCCTGCAAGTCTTTCCCAAAATCCAAAATCCAAAATCCAAAATCCCCCATGTCCCCGATCGAAAACCTCACCCACCTCACCCAGCTTTTTGAAACCATGGAGCAAGCCCTAATCGCTTACTCCGGTGGTATCGATAGCACTCTAGTTGCCAAAATTGCCTACGACGTTCTCGGAGATCGGGCGATCGCCATCACCGCCAACTCCCCCTCACTGCTGCCCGAAGACCTAGAAGACGCCAAAACCCAAGCCCAAGCCATCGGCATTCGCCACGAGATTGTCTCCACCCACGAAATGGACAATCCCAACTACACCAGCAACCCCACAAACCGCTGCTACTTCTGCAAAAGCGAACTCCACGACACGTTGAAACCCTTGGCGATCGATCGAGGCTTTAGCTACGTCGTCGATGGCGTCAATGCCGACGACCTCCAGGACTATCGCCCCGGCATCCAAGCCGCCCAAGAACGGGGTGCCCGGTCTCCCCTCGCCGAACTGGGGATGAGTAAACTCGAAGTCCGCGAACTCTCCCGACATTTAAATCTTCCTTGGTGGGATAAACCCGCCCAACCCTGCCTCAGTTCTCGGTTTCCCTACGGCGAGAGCATCACAGTCGAAAAACTCCAGCGGGTGGGCCGATCGGAACTGTACCTGCGTAAACTCGGCTGGCAAAACCTGCGGGTCCGATCGGATGGCGACACCGCCCGCATCGAAATCCCTGCGCCTCAAATCCCCAGTTTCATCCTCAATACGGACCTACCCGCGCTTATCACTCAGCTCAAAGGCTTCGGCTTCCTCTGTATCACCCTCGATCTCGAAGGCTACCGTAGTGGCAAGCTCAACGATGTTCTCCAGAATGATGTCCTCCAGAATGATGTCCTCCAGCCGATCAGCCACAATACTCAGATATCCTAGGCTGGATGCGCTAAACCTAGGATATTTGACCGGATTGCGTCTTGGAACCCCGGAAGAATATTAAGTCTTCAATTTGCAACAATTTCTCTTCATCTGTGACGGATTTTGGAGAAATATGGAGCAAGGCATCAAGAGATTAAGAAAAATGCATTTACCTGTCACGAGTCTGGGTACCATACCTGAGAATAAAGCTTTATACCTTCCCATTTTTTCCTGCACTTCATCCCTTGCTTCCGTGGCCATTCAGCACGACCCCTCTTCTAATTCTCCGGACGCCGTTGCGCCCGCCGCCGCTCAAAAGAAAGCGGCGACTGATTCGATCGGCTATGACTTCGATCGAGATAACGTCTATGCGCTGATCGATCGTGCCATCCCCTTTGAAGCCTGCCTTTATCACCAAGTTCTGCCCTTGAGTCTCGTTGATAACGATCTTCGTTTAGGCATGGTCGATTTGGCTGATGTCAGCGCTTTAGACTATCTCCGCAAGGTGTTGTCCTATCTGCACTATCGCCTAATCCCACAGGTGATCCCTTCTGATTTACATCATCAAATTTTATCGGGCTATCTCAAATTTAAAGCCCACCAAGATGCGATCGCCCCAATTGAAGAACCCACTGTTTTCTTTGAGCGTCCCTCGTACCCTGTCGTAGAAGAAATGGCAGCGGGAGAAGACTTTGACGGACCGCCTACGATTTTCTTCGATCGGCCTGTGATCAGCATGGAAGCCGTCGAAGACGAACCTACCCTCTCCTTTGAAAGCACCCAGCAGACCTCTGGGCGAACAGAATCCAAGCCTAACCCTCGTCAAGTTCGCGAAACCCTGATCGTAGAATCCCCCAGCGTACTCAAAGAGACAGAGGCCAAACCTGCCGCCCAGCCCGTCCCCCAGAGCCTCAAACCCAAGCTGCCGCTGGCAAAGCCTCCCGGAACGGGAATCGTCCCTCCACCCTCTCTACAGCAATTCGATCGCAGCACCATCATTCAGCCTGTTGCCCCTCCCGCGCAGCCCCGTCCTCAAGCGCCCTATCCTCAAGCGCCCCCTGCCCTTGCCGTTCCGGGTCATGCCTTACCGCTTCTCAACGTCAATACGCTGAAGCTGTCAACCGACCAACTCCTCGTTCTAAACCCGAGGGAATTGCTAGAAGCCCTATTGGGTCGTATCCTCACCAATGGTATTGGACGGCTTTATTTTGAGCATCAGGGCGAGGTGGGACGTGTTCTTTCTAGTGATAGCGGCGTCTTTCAAACGGTCATTGAAGGCTTACCGATCGCCACCTTCAATGGTGTGATTGCCGAACTCAAAAAGCTCACCGCCCTTCCCCTCAAACCCGTTCAACAGACCTTACAAGTTGAAATCGAGCGACTCTACGATAAAAGTCGTCTTCTTCTGCGTTTGCGCCTCATTCCCAAGCAATTAGAAGAGGGCAAAACCTCTAGCGAAGATGCTACCCTTCAGATTTTGCAAGGATCGGCGCTGCGTTTTTACCAACAGCAGCAGGTCTCCAGTCTAAGTCGAGATACGCTCTCCGTCGCCCGTCAACTCCAACGGAAAGTCGAAGAACTCCACCGCCGCACGCACAATACCCAGCAGCCGATCGACCCCGACGAATTAGCCGTTATGCCTGAACTGCAAGAAGTCCTCCAAAACGTCAAAACTCAACTGATTGAAATCGAACGTCAGACTGCTTCCATCCCTCACACAGACCACTAGCTAATTTAACCCGCTCTCCTGTATCCTAATAGATCGGTTGAGCGGACTTCAGTAAGATCGGAATAAAGGGGCTATGACAGGGCAAATTACACTTCTCTCAAAACGTGAAATCGAAAAAATGCGCGTTGCAGGCCACTTAGCGGCAAAACTTCTCAAACATTTGGAAGCCTTTGTCAAAGCAGGTGTTAGTACTCAGGCGCTGAATGATGAAGCAGAACGCTGGACCAAAGCTCACGGCGCTAAGAGCGCACCCCTGGGCTATGGCGCAGAGGGCGATCGCAAGGCATTTCCCCGATCGATCTGCACCAGTGTCAACGAAGTCGTCTGTCACGGCATCCCCAGCCCTAAACAAATCCTAAAAAACGGTGACATTCTCAATATTGATGTCACGTTAATTGTCGATGGTTATCACGGCGATACGTCCCGGATGTACTTCGTTGGTGAACCCTCTCCCACTGCCCGTAAGCTGGTGGAAGTCACGAAAAAATGTCGTCAATTGGGCATTGAACAGGTCAAACCGGGAAATCACATTGGTGATATTGGTGCGGCGATTCAAGAATATGCTGAATCCCAGGGCTTTAGTGTGGTGCAGGACTTTGTGGGTCACGGCATTAGTAATGTGTTCCATACTGAACCGCAGATTTCCCACTATGGAGAATGGGGAGATGGCAAGAAAATGCGCCCTGGAATGGTCTTTACGATCGAACCGATGATCAATGAAGGCACCTACGAGGTGAAGTTGTTGAAAGACAATTGGACGGCGATTACCAAAGACAAAAAGTTATCGGCGCAATATGAGCATACGGTTGCGGTTACGGATACGGGTTATGAAATCCTGACGCCCTACGAAGATTGATCAGCCCCCCTGAAGGGCCGCACAGAGTGTTGTGATTTGCTCCAAGCTGTGGGTGGCCATTAGGGTGAGGCGGAGGCGGCTGGTGGGGACTGTGGGGGGACGGATGGCAGGGGCGAAAATCCCTGCGGTCTGAAGATGTTTGCTGAGGTTTAAGGCGTCTTGTACCGTTGGTTGTGGGATGCAAATGATGGCGGAGTCGGAGGGTAATGTTTTGATTCCGGCTTGGGTGAGTTGGGTTTTGAGGGCGGTGATGTTTTGCCAGAGCCGATCGCGTCGATCGGGTTCATCCCGAATGATTTGAAGGGCGGCGATCGCGGCGGCGGTATCTGCTGGAGACAGTGCTGTGGTGTAAATCCAGCTTGGGGCACGGTTTTTTAAAAAATCAATTAGGATGGCCGAACCTGCCACATAGCCGCCGAGAGAACCGATGGCTTTACTCAATGTGCCCATGTGAATGACAGCCCGATCGCGACACCCGCAGGCTTCAATCCCGCCGGAACCCGATGCGCCTAAAACTCCTGTGCCATGGGCTTCATCGACTAAAACCATACAATCAAACCAGTCGGCTAAATCGAGGATTTCGCGTAACGGTGCAAGATCTCCATCCATACTAAAAACGCTGTCGGTAGCAATCAAACAGCGAGAATAGTTCGATCGGTGCTGTTCTAATTGCTGTTTTAAATGATTGACATCACAATGCTGATAATCCAAACAGGTTGCACCCGAAATACTGCTGCCACTGCGCAGACTGGAATGATTGTATTGATCGTTCAGGATCAAATCTCGTTTGCCCATTAAGGCTGCGATCGTTCCAATGTTTGCGCTATAGCCGGAGCTAAAGACTAGGGCATCTTCGGTGCCTTTCAATTGTGCGATCGATCGTTCGAGTGTGTGATGCAAAGGCCGATCGCCCGTCACCAATCGGGATCCCGTCGAGCCTGTGCCGTAGTCTTGAATCGCTTGAATGGCAGCGGCTTTGAGCCTTGGATCGTTTGCTAATCCCAGATAGTCATTGCTGGAGAAGTTGAGATAGGATTGTTCATCAATTTCAATGCAGGGTCCGGGCGCAGAGGTAATTGTTCGGAGCGATCGGTGCCAACCTGCTTTATGAATAGTTTTGAGTGAGTGATTTAACCAATCGTAGGAACTCATTTAAATGGCTCTAATCCAATGAAATATTATGAATCACTGCATAACTCAATAACCAATTGACCGCCGTAGCGCGGCGGGTTTTGCGGGGGGTGAGTTCGTTGATGGTGTAGCCTTCAAAGCCGAGTTGGGTTTTGAGGAGCTGTTTGTTTTCAGCGGGAATCGATCGGGTTAGTTTGACCGTAGCAGGACGGCTTTCAATAAAATCTGGCGGAACGGGATAGGCTGCGGCCCAATCTGGGTCAACGATCGACCATTCCTGAGTTTCAGCGTTTTGTTGATAGCCTAAATAGTGCCATACCATGTGATTCACTGCATCATCATCAATGGTTTCTCTCAGAATTGACCATAGCGTTTCAGTCGTGAGTGGTAAATGATGACCCATGATGTGTCCTATCCTGCAATCTCAATTCTAATGTGATTTAGGCGAGGACCGATCGCAGTTCAGCGAGGCGATCGGTCACAATCCCATAATAGATCCAAGTTCCCCGGCGCTCTTTTGTCAATAATCCCGCCTCATACATTACCTTCAAATGATGACTGACCGTCGGCTGCGACAGGGCCAAGGTTTCTACCAGTTCACAGGCGCGGACTTCCTGCTGGGGCTGTGCTGCGATTAAATTTAACAACTGCAAGCGCGCAGGCTCCCCCAATACCCGAAAGATACTGGCAATCCGAGTCAACTCATCCGAGGTCAGGCGAGCCGTCAAAAGCGGCGGACAGCAGCAAGGAGCAGGCTGGTTCATAGGATGATCTTGACAAATTCCAGATTGACATGCAATATTGGCTTCCATGAATATCGACCTGTATCTATATTCCGATATTCGCGGAGGGTATGCCCAATCATCTTAGTTCAAATTTCCCGCTATCTAAGTCTTCATGGCCACCAAAACTGAAGCTTCACCCATCGCGTAAACGACTGTTGCGTCAATGTGTTGCGGAGTGTTTGGGAACCTTTATTTTGGTTTTTTTGGGGACCGGGGCGGTGATGGTGAATCGGGTGAGTCAAGGCGCGGTGACGCATCTTGGAATTAGTGTTGTGTTTGGCTCTGTGGTGTCCGCGTTAATCTATACGATCGGCCACATCAGCGGCGCACATTTTAATCCTGCGGTCACGTTGGCTTTTTGGCGAGGGGGCTATTTCCCAAAGCGTCAGGTTTTGCCCTATGTAATGGCTCAAGTCACCGGGGCGATCTTGGCGTCTGGACTGTTGCGAATGTCGTTGGGAAATATTGCAACTCTAGGGGCAACGTTGCCGCTCAATAACAATTGGTTGCAATCGTTATTTTTAGAAACATTGCTGACGTTTGTATTAATGTTAGTGATTCTCGGGTCGGCGGTTGATCCTCGATCGCCCCGTGGCTTCGGGGGATTGGCGATCGGGTTGACGGTGGGACTCGAAGCCGCTTGTATGGGTCCGATTACGGGGGCCAGTATGAATCCTGCCCGATCGTTTGGGCCTGCGCTGATGAGTGGGATTTGGAGTCATCATTGGGTTTATTGGGTGGCACCGATTTTGGGCGCTCAGCTTGCCATTGGGGTTTACCAATTTATTGCGACCGTGGATGCTGAGATTGAAGATTAAGCTTTTAGGAGAATGACGATGAAACGTGTAATGTTCGTTTGTAAAAAGAATTCCGCCCGATCGCAGATGGCAGAAGGGTTTGCCAAATCTTTGGGGCAGGGAAAAATTGCAGTGACGAGTTCAGGATTAGAAAAAAGCGAAGTCCGACCTGAGGCGATCGCCACCATGCGGGACATCGGCATTGACATTACGAGTCAAACTTCTAATGCTTTGAGTGAATTTAAACCAGATGATTTTGATGTGGTGATTTCGCTGTGTGGTTGTGGCGTGAATTTGCCATCAGACTGGGTTTCGCGTGAGGTCTTTGAAGACTGGCAATTGGAGGATCCGGCTGAAAAACCGGAGATTTTTCCGATCGTCCGCGACCAAATCAAATCTCGCGTGACCACTCTCATCCAAACGATTGCTTAGTTCTCCATTCTTTACTCTTTACTTCGCTATGTCTCATCCTCCTCGTATTCTTTTTCTCTACGGTTCTCTGCGCGATCGGTCCTATAGTCGTCTTTTGGCCGAAGAAGCGGCTCGAATTATTACGGATTTTGGCGCAGAGGTGAAGTTTTTTGACCCCAGAGATTTGCCGTTACATGGCAGCGTTCCGGATAGTCATCCGAAGGTTCAGGAATTGCGGGCTTTGAGTGAATGGTCCGAAGGGCAAGTCTGGTCCAGCCCCGAAATGCATGGCCAAATTAGTGGTTTGATGAAAACCCAGATTGATTGGATTCCGCTGACGATCGGCTCCATCCGTCCCACCCAAGGCCGAACCTTGGCCGTGATGCAGGTGAGCGGCGGATCTCAGTCCTTTAATGCGGTGAATACCCTGCGAATTTTGGGCCGTTGGATGCGAATGTTCACCATCCCTAACCAATCTTCAGTCGCTAAAGCCTATGAAGAATTTAATGAGGATGGCACGATGAAAGACTCAGCCTATCGCGATCGGGTTGTTGATGTAATGGAAGAATTATACAAATTCACAATGCTACTGCGAGACCATACGGATTACTTGACCGATCGCTACAGTGAACGTAAAGCAAACTAGTCATTAAATAACATCCCAACGTTTCAACATCTGGCGAACCGCCCCCAACCCCCAATTCTGGGGGCTTCGGAAACTCACGTTCCCCCAGAATTGGGGGCTAGGGGGCGGTTCGTCAGGGACTTTATTTTGACGACGATAAAAATAAAAAGCCCGACAACCGTCGGGCTTTAGAAACCATTTCATTCAGTTCAGGAGTCTCGATCAATTCAGACCTGAAACTCAGCCCTCTGTTCTAGCCTTTGATATCGCAGGTCAAAGGACAAGACGCATAGGTCGAAGAGGTCTTAGGGCTTTCTTGACCGTGCAACCAACGGAGCCATTCAACTTCTTGAGGATGAATTCCTTTCAGAGTCAAAAAGGTCGAAGCGGCCAAAATACCCAAAACATGGATGCCGATGAATCCAATGGCAGTCATCAACATGGCGCTCGTTGGCAAAATTGCATGGAGCGTCACCGCAGTCAACGAACCGACGGCTACCACCAGCATCAGCAGTGGAAACCCAATCACGGTCATACAGACAGTCAACACGAAAGACCAGACCAGAATGCTTTTAAGTGTCGTGACTAATTGGAATTGGTTAGCAGTAGTCGAGCTGTTAGCGAATGCCATAGCCGTTGCCTCCTTGAGGGATGAGTGGTTTATTTAGGTCTGTTCAAAGCTTGTTGACGATCGCGCCGGGAGCTGATCTTTAGGTTGATCCTGCTCGGCGCAAAAATTGAATCCGTGTATGAAATACTATATTGAACTCCGCCAAACGGGAAGCCCTTTTTAATAAAGTTAACAGTTCGTCTTATTCGATACGAATTACGATGAGTATAAGTGCTCAGTAGTCGTAGGGCCGAGCGGGTTGAGGAATGGGTTTAAGCGGTTGCTGGGCCTGGATGACGATTTGGCGCTGGTCGGCGATCGTCTCGACGATGATGGATCCTTCGACTTCAAGCCAGCCATCTTTGGGATATTGTTTACGATCGCCTGAGGTGAGTTTGACCGGGAGACTGACGGGATAGGCATCCGCCGCGCAGCAGGTGACGATGAATCGGGTGATTCTAAAGTATTGCTCAGGGAAATTTTCAGGATAAACCACAAAGCCTTGAACCTTGACCTTCTGGCCTGCGTAGGTGTCTGGCTCGGGCATGACCTGTAGGGTTCGCATCCAGTCAATGAGAGTGCGGTTTTCGGGTCTTGTTGCGGCGCGGAAGGATTGGGGTTTGACTTGGGTATTGGTAATAATGTCGCCGACGCCGCGTTGGATGGCGGTTTGGCTATTAAAGGGCTGGGGCGTAATCACCATGGCCATCAATGCCACGCCCAAAAGTAAAATGCTGCCCACGCCATTGGGCAACAGGCTCAAATGGGACATCGTCGGGAGGGGCTGCGCGGATTTTCTCGCTTTGATCAGAGTCCAGGCTCGGTAGGCGGCGATCGTCAGCAGCAAAATGCCTGCAATCACCGACAGCGGGTTATAGCTGGGATGAATCAACAGACTGAGCTTCTGGTTGATCCAGTATTCCAACAGCAAAATTCCCCAAGCGGCGATCGCACTGACATCAATCCAGGCGATCGTTCTTTGGGAAAAACTAGGCGGGAATTTAATTCGAGAACGGGCAGACGCCATTCCAGAGCCTCAAGCGCAAAAATAAACGAAACGTTAAACTTTTGCTAATGATAGCTCAACTTTTGCCTGAGACTGCGGCGCATAGAGCTGCGTGGCATAGTCCATCAACATGCGATGGGTATTGAACGCAGGGCAATTGGTTTTCAGCGAGGCTTTCATCATCTTGACCCAGCCAGAGGGAACGCCATCACTGCCCCGATCGTAGTAGACCGGAGTAATGACCGATTCCAACAGGTGATACAAGGATCCTGAATCAATCTGATCTTGCAATGTGGTGTCGCTGGTGTTGGCATTTTCGCCGATCGCCCAGCCGTTTAAGCCGACGCCATTGCTATCCGCCTGATAACCTTCACACCACCAGCCGTCGAGGACGCTGCAATTGAGACCGCCGTTCATACAGACCTTTTGGCCACTGGTCCCGGAGGCTTCTAACGGGCGACGAGGATTATTGAGCCAGATGTCTACGCCATGGACGAGTTTTCGAGCGGTGTAGATGTCGTAATCTTCGATAAAGGCCACCCGATCGCGAATCTCATGGTTCCGACACCATTCCATTAGACGTTGAATAATCCGTTTGCCTTCTTCATCCGCTGGATGCGCTTTTCCAGAGAAAATAATCTGCACGGGCCGATCGGCATGGGTGAAGATATTCAACGCGCGTTGGGCATCTCTCAACAGCAAGTCACCGCGCTTGTAAGGGCTAAACCGTCGGGCAAATCCGATCGTCAAGACCTTAGGATCCAGCAACTGACCCGTTGAGTTAATCACATCCCACTCTTCGCCTCTGGCTTCACGGGAGGCCCGAACGCGACTACGAGTGTGGGCGATCAGCCGTTCTTTGAGGATTTGATGCCGTTTCCAGAGTTCTGCATCGGGGATGTCGTCGATTTTTTTCCACAGGTCTGGATCGTAGGCGCGATCGGCCCAGTCTTTGCCCAGGTAGGTGGAGTACAAATCGGCCATCAACGGCGCAGTCCAGGTTTCGGCATGGACGCCGTTGGTGATGTAGCCAATGGGGACGGCTTCTTCCGATCGGCCCGGATACAGCACCGTCCACATTTTGCGGGACACTTCGCCATGCAACTCACTGACACCATTGGCCGCCCGGGAAATCCGCAACGCCAACACCGTCATCCCGAACGGTTCCCAAGGATCGCCCAAGCGCCGCGCACCCAAGGCTAGGAACTGCTCACGGGAGAGATCTAAGCCCTGCCAATAATGGGCAAAGAAGGAATCCATCAAGTCCGCGCTAAAGACATCGTGGCCCGCTGGAACGGGGGTGTGGGTGGTAAACACGGATTTATCCCGCACCGTTTTTTCAACGTCGTAGAAGGATTTGCCCGTCTTGAGCATTTCTTGACGACAGGCTTCCAGCAGACAGAACGCCGCATGGCCTTCATTCAAGTGATTCACGCTCGGTTCAATGCCCAAGGCCGCTAAGGCTCGGACACCACCAATCCCTAGCAGGACTTCCTGAGCAATGCGGGTTTCCTGATTACCGCCGTAGAGATGGCCTGTGAGCCAGCGATCGATCGGGTCATTGTCTTGCAGGTCAGTATCCAGCAAATACAGTTGAATTCGACCGACCCGCACCCGCCAGACTTGGGCCTTGACCATGCGATCGCGCACCCGCATTTCAACGGTCACACCCTCGCCATCGGCTTGCAGAATGCGTTCAATGGGCATCTGCTCAAAAGGCGCATTGACGTAATAGTCTTCCTGCCAGCCCGATCGATTGAGCCGCTGCCGGAAATAGCCTTGACGATAGAGTAACCCCACGCCGACCAGCGGAATGCCCAGGTCAGAGGCGGATTTTAAATGATCGCCCGCGAGTATCCCGAGACCGCCGGAATAGACGGGAAGGGACTCATGAAGACCAAATTCTGCACAGAAGTAGGCGATCGGATGCTCAGGAGAGAGATTTGCACTCAGATTTTGTTTGACCCAGGTGCGATCGCCCGCTAGGTAAGTATCAAACTTGCGAACCACCTGGTCATAGTTGTCCATGTACTGCGGATCGCAGGTCATTTGGGTCAGGCGATCGAAGCCAATGCTTTCTAACAGCATCACTGGATTATGGGCGTAGCGGTCCCAGGCGATCGGGTCCAATGTTGAAAATAAGGCCACGGCTTCAGAATGCCACGACCACCAATAGTTGTAGGCCAAGTCTGCCAATCGATGAAGGGATGTGGGCAGACGGAGACGGAGTTTTTCAGCTTCAGGAAACTGAAAGTTTTTATTTGTAGATAGAGAAACTTGGGTCATGGGAACCCTCTTGAAACCGTAAAGGACATTAATACTTCCCAAGACTACCTAGGGATGAGAACGTCCTTTCTATTTCTCTCGGTTCTCTTAAGGATACCTCTCAGGATTGTTATAGTTCGTTACTAAAAGATATCAACGCGGCCATCATTACGAACATAGACGGACTGATCGCCTGGTTTTTTCGCCGCAAAGCTGAGGTCGATAAATAGGGTGTCAGGCTTAGGCTGTGCGAGTTTCACCCGAATCGGCGTCTCATTGCGTTCCCAAAACACAACCGAGGGATTGTCGGCAGTTCCGCCACCTTGATAGAAGGAAATTCTGGTCCGTCCTTGCAAAACCAAGGGCTGACTTCCGGCCACTTTTTCAATGGAGATAGGCCGATCGGTGCGGTTAAAAATCTCGACTTTAATGCGTTGCCCCGGTTTAAACCGAATCCCTACGGGCGGACAGGTTTTGCCGCGACAGGTGCCCACACCCGGTGTTGCAGGCAAACGCAAATCCGGTGTGGTTCCGGCATCGGGACCAGTTTGGATCACGGGAGGGGTGAGTTGGGCGATCGCAGGCGCTGCCATCAACAATCCCGTCATCAAACCCAAGCCTAAAAAAAGCTGACCCTTCAATTTCGCCATAACACACACTCTCAAGAATAGTCGTTAACCCAACAGGCCCGATCCCCCTAAATCCCCCTTAAAAAGGGGGACTTTGAGAGAAATCATTCTCCGGTTCCCCCTTTTTAAGGGGGCTAGGGGGATCGGGCGTAATGCTAAAACCCCAACACCTTAAAAAACTCATCCTCCAACTCATACCCCAACATCTGCGTCATGCCCTGGACCCGCGATCGTCCCTGCATTCCCTGCCCTTGCAACCAATTCATCAACACAAACACCTTCTGCATCACAAAAATCTCCAACGCCTCCGGATTAAACTGAATCCCATCCTTCGGGTGAAACTGATGGGGCACCAGCATGGCCACATACCGCGCCAACTCTCCCCCTTGCCAATCCAACAGCAACGGCAACCAAGGATATTTTGCATCCAGCCGAATAAACCACAATCGAATCTCAGCAATCTCCGATAGCTCTCTGGGATCCATTGCTTCGCGAGGAAACACAATCTCAAACTGCACCTGTTTCTCATGCTGTTGCCAATCCGCCAAAAGCCGATCGATTGTCGCCTCAGCCTCCAAAGTATTGACAGAAAGAATATTCTCCGCCGTCACCGTCAAAGTTGTCGTCATAGATTCAGAAGTCATAGATTTACCCATTTACTCAATCGTTCATAACCCCGGGGTTCGACTCCGCTCACCCCTCAAATACAGGCATCGGGGTTTGCTGACGCAACGCACTGCGAACGACTCCGCTCACCCCTCAATATTCCGCTCACCCCTCAATCCCCGTGGGCTGAGCGGAGTCGTAGTTTACGTCCGTAAGGACTAGCCCGAACACCACCCAGGAACACCACCCAAGTTCAATGAGGCTAATCTATCACCTAATCTCGGTACTGATAAATCGGCAGCATCACACTAAAAATCGAACCCTCTCCCGGACGACTTTTCACCGAAATCGAACCCCCACTGCGCAACAGC
>JAAFJU010000146.1 GCA_013298165.1 Synechococcales cyanobacterium bin31.maxbin.ball.101
GAGGGGTTCTCCGGTTTCGGGGTCGCAGGCTATGCCAATTTCGTTGATGGTGTTGCTGTAGTGGTCGGCGTGGATTTGGCCGTTTTCTCGATCGAGGTAGATTAGGAAGTAGCCTTTGGGGTCGAGGGTTAGGGGGCGATCGGAGAGGTGGCGATCGAGGGTTTGGGCTTCGGTGGGGGTTAGGGGGGTGGACATGATGCTTTGGGGCTTTGCGTTGGGTTTGGATGCGTTGGAAGGATGCGTTGCTTCGCTTAACGCATCTTACGGGGTTGGTGGGGTGGTGGGTGAGATTTTTGTGGAGGTCTTGTTTGATTCTTTTGTGAGACGCTTGGTGTGTCTTGTGTGAGATCGGGAGATATGTACGGCGAAGGGGACCGATCGACTTTTATCCGAGGTTTGGGGTTTCTAGTGTCGTTACGATTTTATGTCTTGAAGTCTCTAAGGATTCTTGAGGAGAGACTATTTTTGGATCTATTTTGAGATCTTGATATAGGAGGACGGAAAGGGTGAGGGAGAAGTATGTCCAGGCTATTTTTTGAAAGCTGTGCATGGGTTTTGTGGCCGGGTTTGTAGGTTCTGGGTCTATGGTGGCCGATCGGAGTTGGGATTAACACAGGGGCGAAGAGAATTTGCCTGATTTTGACTTAGTCAAGAAATTGCTTCTTGAAAAATCTATATTTAAAGAAATTTTGAGCTTCGGCTTCAGTCTACGAGCCAAACAGATTCTTATATGATTCTCAACAAAAGAACTGATTTGGGTCTTATTTGAGATTCCGGTAAGTCGATCGTTGTAGTTTTCGATCGGGTTTTAGGGGGTGGATGGGTCTAAAAGGCTCTGAATGACAAAACATACTTTATCGAGCATTCCTTCATTTCTATAGGACAAAAACCTATAGAGAGGTAGGTTTTAATAAAATCCGAGAAATTTTTAAGCTGCTCTGTAGATCTTCGGAGGCGGGAGGGGCTAAGTTGTGTCTCATGGCCCGATACCCCATGGCCCAATACCCTTTTAGGTGCATCTACCCAATGCAAAAGCCTAAACTATAGGATTGATTTCATGCGTGCTTTGACAATTAGCAAAACGATCGCTGCTGCTGCGATCGTGACAACTTTTTCATATGTTAATCCTGCTCAAGCAGCATTAATTGGTTCAAATAATATGCCAGGTAATTTTGATCGTTCATCGGGTAATCGTACTATTACGTTTACAGGTGATGAGACCATTTCCGACCTGAATATCTTGATTGACTTTGCAAAAGCTGATGGAGAACAGGCTGCTCCGCCCTATCCGACAGGCACGCCCTATTTTGATGAAATCGTCTTTCGATTGATTTCTCCTACTGGGACGAGTGTTAACTTGATTGGTGAGCGTGATTTTAATGATGGAAGAATTGGTACTCTTTTTGATGGCAAAATCACGTTTGATGATCAGGCTGCTCAGGTCGTGAATGTTAATCGGGATCTTCCCCAGGCGGGCATCTTCAGACCCACAGGACGCTTGAGTGACTTCAATGGTCAATCTTCCTTGGGAACTTGGACTTTGTTTATTGAAGATACATTTAGAGAAGACTCTCTTCGATTCCGTAGTGCGACGATCGATATTAATCGTTCCTCAACTGCTGCAGCGGTTCCTACTCCAGCTTTACTCCCTGGGTTGGTTGGTTTAGGTCTGAGTGTTATGCGGAAGCGCAAGCAGAAGGCTGTGGGTCAGAACGCTGTGACATAGGGTATTTCGTAGGGTCTTGGTGAACCAAGACCCTACCGTATCTTGAGTCCGGATCTGTAGGGCTTTGGAGCTGGCTCTGTCCTAAGTCTATGAGGCGTTGAGGAGGGTCTCGGCGGCTTGGGTGAGGGTTTCGTCCATCCAGGCGTTGATGCTTTTGCCGGATTTGATGGCGGCGAGGTAGAGTTGGCGATGACGATCTGGAGTGGTCCGAAAGGGGAGTTTGCCAGAGAAGGTTTTTTCGGGTTCTTGACCCTGTTCTTGGCAAAATTCTAGGTAGTCGTCTATGGAGTCTTGAAAGGCTTGTTTGGCTTCGGTAACGGTTGTGCCTGTGAAGGTGATGACGTCGCGAATGTCGAGGACTCGACCGAAAATAATTCCAGCTTCGTCATCGACTTCCATGTGACCGACGTATCCTTTGTAGTTCAGCATGATTCGTTTTCCTCTGGGGTAATGCCTGCATTGATTAGAAATTCACGGACGGATTTGACGGCTCCTTTGTTGGTTTCTCGTTCGGGATGAGGTTCGTGAAAGACAGCTTTTCGATCGTTAAGGACGATCCGAATTCGACTTCCTTTGCCCTGTTTAATGGTTGCGCCTAGTGCGGTGAATAGATGGATGATGTCTGACCAGAGAATGTCAGCGGGAACTGGGTCACTAAAGATCTGGGATAGGATGATTCGATGCTTGTTATTCACATTAATGTGATATCACTATATGATGTCAATGTGCAAAAAATAAAATCACTGTATTATATAAGACTTGATAGTAGACTCTACTCAAGTCTTGCCTGAGACTATAAGCCCCTATCAGTTTTAGAACATTGGCTGTTTCTAGGACTGATAGGGGTAAAGGTTTTATATTTTGCTGATGGGGTTTGGGTTATTTGCGGGTTTGTAGGGATTGGATGGCGCGGAGGGCATTTTTGTCGCTGGGGCGCATGGTGAGTGCTTTTTGGTACCAGTTCAGGGCGACTTGGGGTTGATTTTGTTGGATGGCGATGTTGCCCCAGTCCATGTACATGCTGAAGTAGTCGATTCCTCCTTGACTGGTGTAGGTTAAGCCCATTGTGGATGAAGGTTGGCGAGATTCTGTTGTGCGGGAAGGCGCAGAAGAGTTGGTTTTGGGATAGGAGAAGTATGGGCTGCCTTCTGGGGTGGGGGATAGGCGGTAGGGGACGACGTTGGGTGGGCTGTAGCGGGGATGATAGTTAGAGCCTCCACTTCCGTAGGTGTAGTTACTGGGTCTGACCATTTCTGAGGTGCTGCCGTTGGGGAAGTTGTTGTGGGTTTCGATGACGGTGATGCTTTCGGCAGATGCGATCGGGGCGATAGCTAGAGTTGATAGGAGGGAAATTAGAGATAAATGAGGCCAAGCTAATTTGTGAAAGGGTTTCATGGATTGAGTAACCGGGTAAGGATGTTCCAAATCTAGGGTGGACGATCGCTTAATCGTTTGAGACAGAAATCGGAAAAAATTGCCTGATCTTGATTGAATGGTCTAATTTCTTTTTCAAAAATCTATATTTGAATTTGATCTTATAACAGTCCTACAAGAGACTCGATATTAGACTTATACTAGGTCTTATTTGAGACTTTAAGCAATAATTTGGTCCATGGAGGTTGGCGGTGGAGGGGCTTGTTTTAAGGTGGTCTTGGGGTTTTATGTTTCTGAGTTTTTGGACTGTTTTAGGGTAGTTTTTGTGAATTAGCTGTTTTTTGTGATGAATTTGGGGGTGGGGAGGCCGATCGGAGGCATGATCGCTAGGATTTTCGATAGAGGTTCATGGCGCAGATGAGGCCGATCGAGGGGGTGGTTGAGGCGGTGAGGAGGACGATCTGAGTGAGGAGAGTTGAGTTGTGATTTTTGAGGATGTTGGCGCAGTTCATGGCTTGAAATTTTTGTTGGGCGATCCCTTTGACTTCGGCTGAGTAGGTTGCTCTTTTGAGTTGGATTTTGAATAGATCACAGTCGTCTATGTTGCTGGTCATGAGGGAGATCATGATGAGTCCAGTTAGGCTTCCAATGACGATTCCAGAAATAGTCCGAAGAAGGAAGTATCGAGATCGCATTCTATTTTTTCGGACATGTTCGTAGGGACTTCGTGACTGAGCAAATATGTGAATTCCCCAACCTATTAATAAGAGGATTGCGAGGGGTAGTCCACCTATGATCCAACTGATAAATCCAGTGGTGCTATAGCCCCATCCATCGAATGCTTCACCCATAATTTTTGATGTTTTTGAGCTTGATATTGAGGATATTATGCCCGATCGATCGGGGCTGGCTGACACCTGCTGCTGGGTAAAAATGATCGGTTTTTGAGGATGTGGTCTATAGTAAGGCGGGCTTGTTTGGCGGGAAATTTCCGGGTCCAAAGTCGTGGCAAAATCGGGTTCAAAATTTAGTCCAATTTCAGTCCAGGTGTTGAAAGTAGTCCGAGAGCGATCGACTAAAACCCTTTTAAATCTAGCATTTCACCAGCCGATCGGGATTTAGGTTAACTGCGTGATACGCAGAAGTCCAAAGCATTCAAAATAGTTCATTAGTACTATCTGTTTTTCCAAGGACATCCAGCGATCGCAACCCGATCGTTCCCTTCAAACGCCATCGAAGAAATCCGATCGATCGCATATCATCAGCCTTATAGAGTCATAGAGATAGATAGAAATTCGCCCGCCATAACATCCATGAAATATATTTATATCCTCCTCTTTTCTGTCCTTCTGTATTGTTGTAGCCATTTATATTTCAGCGAGAATCATCACATCGATCGAGGTGGCGGAGCCTATGCGAACTCTCCAGATGGACAGTGGTTAGCCCTGATTAATGATGGTTATTCAAAGACCAACGATCGCCCTTATGCAACGATCGAACTATGGTCTTTGAAACAACATCCCCGACTCAAAGAAGGTGTCAGGGCCAGGACAGAAAAAGCACCCATCCTCCACCTTGAATTTCCGCAACAGTTCATGACCCGAGACGCCCACTGCGACGTAACCTGGGACAGCAACTCCAAAGAATTTTCCATCAGCTTCGACGGCGGACCTGGAGCATCGTCCTACGACCAAAGAAAACTACGGCACTTTAGGTACAACCTAACAACAGACACCTACGCCCTAACCAGCGCCCCATCATCCCCCTCCAAACCGATCGAATAACCCCTCTCCCAAAATCCCATCCAAGACCCAAAACTAGTCTCACCCCGAGACTAGTAAGATGCGTTAAGCGAAGCAACGCATCCAAACCCCACGCAAAATCCCAAACCCGATCGAAACCCGATCGAAAATCACCCAAAACCCGATCGCTCACCCCGCATCTAACTGTCGTAAAACGATCCCCTTCAACAACTTCAAAATCGTCTCCGCCTCCAACTTCTCCACATACTCACGAGAATATTCAGTTCTAAACAAAGGCCGATCGCTCGTAATTTCCGACACCTCAGCCCGCACAAACTTCCACACATCTCCGATCGTATAACAGCCAAAAACCTCTTGTACTTCCTTCCCATCCATCTCCCAATTCAAATGCGCCGCCGCCAAAAGCTGTCCATAAAGTTGATACACCGGACTCTGTGCCTCCACCCCCTTCTTCGCCTCAACCACCACCAAATAAGGAGCCTCCACCCGCCCGATCACACTCCGTCCCAACACCCCATCCACCACACCCTCCAACATAAACTTCGCATACTGCGCCCGCAACATCACCTCCGCCCAAACCTCCACATCCCCATCCTCCGCCAACGTCAACAACGGAAAAATCGCCTTTCCCCAAACCGTCGCCTCATTCATCAACGTCGTATCCCGATCGAGCAAATAAGCACTCACCTCAAGCACCCGTCGCCGCTCAAACTCCGTCAACACGATCGCCCCCACATCATTCCACCCATATCGACCGATCGCCCCCTCCCGAAGCTCCACCACAGCCTGAAGATCTTCCAGCGACACCGCAGAAAACGTCAACTTAGACATAACAAAAAACGACAGAGAATCCCCCCATCATAACGCCCTTCCCAAAATCCCACCCAAGACCCAAAACAAGTCTCACCCCGAGACTAGTAAGATGCGTTAAGCGAAGCAACGCATCCAAACCCCACGAAAAGCCCCTCTACCGATAAAACCGAGTCACCGATCGCATCTGCAAAACCGAAAGCAACATCACAAAAATCGAATCCAAACTCCCCGGCTTCCGACGCTGTTTAAAATCATGTACCTCACAATAGAGCCACTCCACCAACCGCCGCCGCGCCCCCAAATCCATCGTCAAAAACTCAATCCCAACCCTCGACAACCCATCTCGGTCGCGCCTCGATCGCAACACCCGACCCTCCAACACCAAAGCCTCCTGCGGGAATTGGATTGTCACCCGATCGCCTCGCACAAGACCATCACCCCGCACAAAAATCTCCGCTCCCCCCTCCGACACATTCCCCGACATCCCCGCGATCGCCGCCCCATCAGCCACCCGCAACTCACAAGGCGAATTCAACGGAAACCGATCCATCACACGCCGCACAGGCTGATCGATCGACGCCAAAATCGCCACCATCAGCAGCACACTGTTATAAGTCAACCAAAACACCATCGGCACCAACTGAGCATCCGGCAGCAAATGCCACCAGCCCACCGCACCACCGCCCAACTTCAACACCAACCCACCCACATTCAGCAGCAAAATCACCATCAACGGCAACGTCAGCGACCAATTATAACTACGCCCCGCCGCCTTCACCCCCTTGCGCGTCACCTTACTCACCTTCCCAAACGGATTACGCACCAACTCCCACATCCGCACCGTCGCCGGAATGCAAAAAATCAACCCATACACCTCCGTCCAAAAATACGAACTCCGATAATCCGAACTCCATCCCTGAACGATCGCACTCAACACCCAAAACGGCAAAAAGAAAAATACAATCTCACCCAAACTCGTCAAATAAGGCGCAACCCCCGTATACAAACTCACCAAAGGACACAGCAAAAAAATCAACCGCACCACCGAACTAAAACAATGCACCCACTGCTCAAACAAAAACGATCGCTGCCCCCAATTCAACTGCTCCCATAGCTTTAAATCACGACAGAAATACACCTGAAAATTACCCTGCAACCACCGCAACCGCTGATCCACAAAATCCACACACATCCGCGTCGATTCACCCATACTCAACGTCTCATTCAAATACACCAGCTTCTGCCCCGCCATCAGCATCTTCAGCGACGTCTGATAATCCTCCACACAGCACTGCGTATAATATCCGCCGATTGCCTCAATACTCTCCCGCCGCACCACATAGCAACTCCCACAGCAAATCACACTATTCAACGCATCCCGATGTGGCTGAATCGCCCCAAAAAAACTCTCCAAATCATTCGGCAAAAAGCCACCAAGACCTAAATTTCGCGCATGAAAATCCGGATTATAAAAATTCTGAGGCGTCTGAATCAAACTCACAGAACCATCCCGAAAAAAACCAACCGTCCGCGTCAAAAAATTCTGAAACGGCACAAAATCCGCATCCATCAACGCAATCAACTCACCATCCGTCTTCGGCAACGCATGATTCAAATTCCCCGCCTTCGCATGGTCATTATTCGGGCGAGTAATATAATCACACCCCAACTCCCGCGCCAACTCCCGAATATGCTCCCGCCGAGTATCATCCAAAATATAAATCCGCTTATTCGGATAATCCATCGCCTGCGCCCCAATCACCGTCCGCCGCACAATATCCTCCGGCTCATTGTAACTCGGCACAAAAACATCCACAGAAGGCCCATACTCCCCCGACTTCACCGCCCCCTCATAGCGATCGGCCTCCCGCTTCCGCATCGTCTCCGTAGACACGATCGTCTGCATCGTATGAAGCGCAAACGACAGCAGACAAACACACTCCGCAACATAAATCACAACTGTAAAAGCAACACTAAACGGATGCCCAAAATTCAACGACGACACCGATCGCCAAGCCAAATATCGCAACCCCAGCAGCAACAAAATCGGCTTCACAATCATCCGGGTTCCATTCGTCGCCGGAATAAACCGTAAACAAAAACCCCCAATCAACACACAAATCAACGGCAACGCGATCGCATCATCATGGGGAAACCCTAACCACCCCGGAACCTCACGCGCCTCCAACGGATTCACCAAATAATCCAAAAACAGCGTCGGCCCCCCACTACTCCACTGACCATAAAAAAACAAACTCCCCGCCACCAAAACACTGAACCCAAAAAAGCCCTGAACCCACCGTGAAATTTGCACCATGATCCTCACTATTCAAACCTAAAGCGATCCAACACCCAGGACCGCCTTCACAAATCAACCGATCGATCGCACCCTCAACACCCTCACTTCCGAGGCAACCACCCCAGAAGACCCTCAGTCCTCGCCTTCTCAGGAATCTTGAACGTCACCCGTCCCGTATACCCAATCGAACAAAGATTACCCGTCCCCGACTCATCCATCGAAACCATCTGAGTCGGATCCAGCTCAACCCGCACCTGACTATAGCGCGGCAAATTAGGCGCGATCGGCGTCGCCACCTCCTGACCCGCACTCAGGCGTCCCACCCCCGATCGAATCGTCTGCACCTTCCCTCGCAAAAGCTCACCATCCTTCGCCCCCGTCAACCGAACCTCCGCCGCCATCCCCACCTGCAACGCATTCACCTCCCCCTCATCCACCAGCGCATCCACCCAGCGCGTCTTACAATCCGCCACCTGCGCCAACACCTCACCCCGCTGCACAAACTTCCCCTCCTGCGCCATCATCTTCCACAACACCCCCGACAGCGGCGCATTCACCACCACCTGCTGACGCTGCTTCAGATCACTATTCGCCTTCGCCAACTCCAACTCACCATCCCGGATCTTCTGCTTCAGACTCGCAACCTCAGCCCGACCATCCGCAATCTGGATTTGCAACTCCTGCACCCGAATCTTAGGATCATAATTACTGCGAGTCTTCGAAATAGACAAACCCTGTTTTGCCGCATCATCACTCACCCGAAGCGCCTCAATCTGCGCCTCAAGAGCCTTAATTTCCTGAACCCGCTGAGCAATCTCAGCCTGCGGAACATCCAACGTAGCCTTCGCCACAGCCCCCTCCTTCACAAGCCCCGCCATCCGATCGAACTGCACCTGCGAAAGACTCATCCGAGCACGCACCGCCGCAATCTCAGCCTCTAATTGTTGAACCCGCACAGACGTATCCGACTTCACCAGCTCCACCTGAGCCACATCATCCACCGAAGCAGAAGCCGCCAAACTCACCAACCGATCGACCCGCTCCTGCGCCCGCGCCAAATCCGCCCGCGCCTGATTCAACCGACTCTTCCCCTCCTGCATCGGCAACTCATTCAACCGATCGTTCCGCACCATAAACATCAAAGAACCCGCCGTAATCGGCTCACCCGTCCGCCGAGCCACCGTCATCAACGTCCCCTCTTCCGGAGCCTTCAAATCCACCAGCGTCCCATTCACCACCGCATCCACACTCACCACAGACGTCGATCGAGTCTTAAAAAATTGCCAAGCCCATGCCAACAGCCCAACACTCACCAGCATCATCACACCATTAGCCACCGGAGAACGCCAAGCACCGTATCCCTTAGGAATTGCAACCTGTTCCGCAACCATTTCAACCTCGATTTAAGATGCAACAGAAAATATTCAGATTAAGAAAATATAAAGTCATCATGTCAAGACATGCGTAAGGATACGGATCAAACCGTCGATCGAACAAGCCTCCAAAAATCAACTTCACAGGATATTCACAGAAGCCAACACCACTCAACAGCATCACAAAACCAAGCTGACAGGACATCATCAAAATCGTCATAACCCTCAACTCAGCCAAATAACACCTCAAACCTCCCCATTTATTTAATTTCAATGAACCGAATCTATCTTTGGGGATGAACCAGTTAAGTAGTCTCACAGACAATTTTCAACAAAGACATCAGGTACATCAGGTCATAAATTTACATAAACAACATATAAGCACAATGACAGCCCCGCAACATAAGCATCAGCATGTAATATTTACGTCACAATCTAACCTCGCAGTATCACAGCCTCATCAAAGACTCAAAACAAGTCCCATCCCGAGACTCGTAAGATGCGTTAAGCGAAGCAACGCATCCAAACCCAACGAAAAATCCCCCTCCCGTTGGCAAAGTCAGAACAAAAATCGCTCACCCCGATCGCCCCAAAACCTAAAGACTTTCTTCCCCCCCCAGCCCGATCGCCACCCCTTACCATAGAAAAGAACCCAACCCGCAAAAAACCATGGCCACCCCAACCGAACTCCGCCACTACCTCAGCCACTGGTTCCAACTAGGCAAACGCCTCATCATCAACGGAACCCCCCACAGCATCACCCCCACCCTCAACACCGATCGCCCCAGCCCCGAATTCGAGACGATCTGGCAGCAAGCCCTAGCGCAGCCCCACCTAGCGCACCTAGAAGGCAGCGACAAAACCATCTCCGAACTCCTCACCGGAAACTGGGACATCATCGAATGCGCCCGTTGTGACATGCCCATCCCCCTAAAAAAAGCAGGCATCACAGACAACGCCTGCGTCTGCGACGACATGACCACCTGGCCCAACAGCGACACCCTAGCCCCCCACAACCCCATCAACACCAACGATCGCCTCC
>JAAFJU010000043.1 GCA_013298165.1 Synechococcales cyanobacterium bin31.maxbin.ball.101
GATTGGGGACTCTGTGGATGATGTCTGTGGCGTGATTCATTTAAAAGAGTTAGCTGAGCCATTGGTCCAGGGGACATTGATTCTGGATAGCCCCATTCAGCCCTGGATTCGGCCTGCACGCTTTGTTCCGGAGTATACGCCATTGGGTGAGTTGTTGACGTTAATGCAACGATCGCGCCATCACATTGTGGTGGTGGTGGATGAGTTTGGCAGTACGGCGGGGTTGGTAACGATTCAGGATTTGATTGCGCAGATCATTGGGGAGTCGCCGGAAAATGAAATGGAAACGGTGAATTTAATTCAACGCATTGATGCTCATACATTCATTGTGCAAGCGCAGTTATCCCTGGAAGAAGTCAACGAAAATCTCCGTCTCGATCTCCCCGCTTTGGATGAATACCATACGCTCGGGGGCTTGTTGCTCTATCAGTTTCAGCGCATTCCCGGCGAAGGCGAGACCTTACAGTATGGCAATTGTGAAATGACTGTCATTGCAACGATCGGTCCCCGCCTCGACCAAATTCAAGTCCGACGCCTGGAGCCATTGCCACCAGAGGAGTAGAAATCATCTTTCCATTGTGCTGACGCCTGGGTAGAGCGATCGAATTTTAATCTTGAGGTGGATGTTGACCGACACGATTCCATAGTTTGCGAAGATTCTTTAGAGCGGGGCGGTTCATGGTGAGTGCTGCAATCGTTGCTCGACCGGATGCCGTGAGTCCATGAGTGCTTCGGCAGTTTGACAATAGGCACAGCGGTTTTTGAATTGCGATCGAATCTGTCGTTGAAGTTTGACTGGAATGTATGGACTCACGCGGCGCTCGCCTGATTGAAGTACTGAAGGGTATATTGAGCGCGGGCTTTCAGAATATTAAGTTGGTCGAGTTGATCAAGAAGCCGATCGAGGGTTTCGAGTTCTTCTGTGGAGAGTTGGTTCTCGGTGTTGCGTGCGAGGAGATCGCTGAGTTTGTCTTGTTCTGCGGGGGCGATCGCAATCTGTGCAAGGGCTTGCAGTTCGGCGGGGCTGACGTTGGTGAGAAGGTCTTCGTCTTCGAGACCATCTAGAAATTGCTGCTGCTTTTGGCGTGGCAGAATTTGGAGTTTGTTGACGATCGTTTGGCTCAGGGAAGTCATAAGTGGATGGAGTGATGACTTGAGGTGACTGGGTTTATTCTAGCGGATCTGGCAAGGGTAGGACGATCGGGAGATGAGAGTTACTTTTGTCGCGATCGGAGTTGCAATGCAGCGTCCGATCGCTCCATTCAGTCTAGACGTACCATTTGGTCATAACGGATAGAAATTGACCCGGTTCGTCTGGTTTGGATTGGATCTTGCTCCAGTCGGCATGGTCGCAGAAGTGGAGAGTGCAGAGGTGGTCGATTGTTGGTTGGAGTCGATCGCGGGGACCCATGACGAGAATGCGCACGGGTGCGGCAGTGAACGCACGATCGCTACTGAGAGGTCTGGATATATTCATTAGATTTTGTTGAAAATCTGTGGCGTTGACCGATGCTTGTATCTGAGCAACGATCCTGATTAGAGGACGATCGGCTTTCCATGGCGCTGACGGATGGGCAGGTCGGGCAAATCGATCTTACTCACTGAGTAGAGACGAAATAGTGACAGTGCCACCAACGATCGTATCCATCTGATATCGGTATCCCTTGAGCAAACTCATTCCAACTAATGGCGTTGTTTCTGCGGCATTGATTTCAATTCGTCGCCGCTGTCCATCCCAAATCACAACTCCGGTATAGATATCGAAAGCACACAGACTTCCATCCCCGAGAAAACCTTCTTCGCTACCGTAATAACGCAAACCCAGTTCATGAATGGTTTCAAGTGGAAGGCTGAGGAATCCAGTAAATCCAGTATCTACGATCGCGTCTAGGGCTGTTCTTTTGTCTTCAGCGTTGCCAACGACAAGACGAAGGGTCGCTTCATAGCGTTCATCAATCTTTCCAAAAATCATAGAAGCTTAAAGTAGACGACCAATTCCAAAGCGATGTACGGCACGATGGCCAATCCGAATACGCCAGATCACGGCATCGGGATGATGTTCAAGAAGTCGATCGGAGGCTGTCATCGTGTCTTCAGCAATTTCAAAGGCTCCACTTTCGATGTCTATGGCGATAATTTTGCCGTGGTTATTTGCTTCGACTTGCGATCGGAGTTGGGTTTCGTAAAGGGTATTGCCACGTTGGGCAGTTTCTTCTTTGGTGTAAGGAGGATATTGAACTGTCATGGGATTGACCTCGCTTTGACTGGTTCTATCTTAGCCGATCGGCGGGATAGGGTGGGGTGGTCAACAAGAGACTGATAAGCTAGGTCGAAAAGATGATGATTCAATCGAAGTATCGTCTATCCATTTCTCAGGTGTAGGCTTATACCACCAATATTCTAGAATCTCTTGACTAACATAGTTAGTAAGGTCTAAATCTGGCCATATGTGCAATTTTTCTATACAGCCAACTTCATTTGCTGCTGATTCAAGTTCAGCCCACTGTTTTATAAAAGATTCAGCCCAATGCTTCTGTTCTGTTATTGAATGCACAAAGTCTAATCCAGCAGCTAACATTCGCTTACCATTAGTTCCACGCGCATTGATAGGCTCCCAAAAAACCACTTCAGGATTCACCTCTAGAATCTTTTCAAAGTGCTTCTTAAAGTTCACTCTTTTCATTTGCGGCGGAGTCGGTGCCATTGCAATATAAATTCGACAACCAGCTTTCCGTCCCTCTAACACAGCTTTGTATCTAACACTAGGTGGAGGTGCTTGAGGCTCAATCTGCCTACTAAGATCATCATCTAAATACGGAATGCTCATACCGACAGTGACATTTGGATGGACTAAAATATCCAAATCTTGTAACCACAACGGACTCCGAGTGAGAATTCTTACTCGCCGACCATACTCCAATAGGACCTTTATAGATTCTCTAGTTATGGATGCAACTTCTCTATTTTGGTAAGGATCTGTTCCTGAACAGAGAAGAACAACTCCTTTTCCTGATGGGGTTGTTCTCCAAGAACGCTGGCGGCTGAGCTTATCCCGCAATTTATGAGGTATACCTTCTCTAATGAACAAATATTTTCCCCAATCCATTTGAGGACTAGTAACACCTCTCTGAATTAATTCTGCTTGTTTAGTCCGAATAGCAGGAGTGGATGGTACGTAACAGAAAGTGCATCCATGTAAGCAACCAGATGCAACATTTATCACATAATCACATAGCCCTTTTTTGCTGAGAGCACTCTGTTGTAATGGACTGACTATGGTTTCGTACCCTTTCGTAATAGACATACCTCAACTCTCCCTTTGTAGAATAGACAGTAACTGCTCAAGGAATCTTTTTCACGTCAAAGACAAAGAGTTGTTTGTGTTTTGCTCGTCTAATTATATCCTGGCGCTGTAGAGTTATTTTCTTTCCTTGAATAACTTGACCTTTTCGCTCCACTTCAATTTCAGATTCATATCTTAATTGATTCAGGTACTTCATATAATGTCTCTTGCTTGCAGGATTTTGCTCCATAGTCAACTCTGATATTTGCCTAAATGTTACACCATCTGGGTTGTCATTAACAATTTTTCCAACATCACGGCTTAGATTATTGATGCAAAATTCTTCGCTACTTTGGGTGATATCAAACTTCAGAGATATCTGTCCCTCTTCATAGTAATCAGATGACTTGAAACCATAACCATAAATTTCAAAATAGTACTGATAATCTAAAGTATTTTCTTTCCAAAAACTATCCTTGACAACTTCTAGTGCAGTCAAATTACCTGACATATGCATCAAATAATACAAGACTCTCACATTACCTTTTGCGATTAAAGAAAAAGTAAAGACGTACTTAGCATTACCTTTTTCTCTAAATAAACGCATTGATTCATTTCGCAAATAGCATTGTTCGCCAATTGTCCCCATTTTGCTCGAATCGGCTTTCTCATAATATCCATCTGCTTCTAAAATATTCTGAAAGCTGGACTTCTGTGAATCATGGCGTTGAGCAATAAACCTCTCGATAAAATCAATCATATAGGTGTATATAATCTCAGACCCAGGAATAGAATTGATTTTTCTAATTGTACTCATAGATACTTGAGTCCAACCAAATGGATCTAGTAAGAAGAATGAATGACCTTTTTTTAGACTGACTGAGAAAATAATCGAATTAGCTAAATGTTCAAATTCACCGTGAAAAAATTCACATTGCTCTGAATTAGCGATCATATCTAATCCTGCTTTGGGTAGAGCGTAATTTTGCAGACAGTCTAAATGCTCCTTGTTACTATCAGAAAAGATGTATTTAACATTTAAAGGATAGGCTCTCTTTGATCTAAGTCTGCCAGCCTCTACTGCTCTAATAATTCTGATTGGTGATCCTTCCCATTCTTGATTGGAATCCTCTGGGTCTCTGTACATTCCACCACCACAGAAAGCATCAACAAACGTGAATTCTGTCACCCCATAACGACCTTTTCCGTAAAGCGTGAAGATGAGATTTTCAATATATTCCTCTAAAATCTTGTGTTTTGCCTTTGTATGAGGCTCGACTGCAGGTAGATCACTTCCATCGAAGCTCCATATTGCTTGATTTTTTCCCATAAATATCTCCAAGTAGAAACTAAATGTTTACATCTCACCGACATTTATTCTAGTACCTGCGTACTCAATACGCAAATAAAATCTATGTGTTACTTTATACGAAATCTTTTGAGAAAGCCTAGTTAGGATATTAGTTACATTGGAACGTCTACCCACTAGGGACAAAGTTAGATGGAGAATTAATCTCAACTCAAGATCTAATGACCTTTATCACAACAATAATCCCCCTTCACTCAAGTTCAGCCGGAGTCAACCCAAGATCGATCGTCCCACCATCCATCTCCCCGTAGTACGATCGCAATCACCCAAACGATCGCATCCCAACCATGACAAATCCCACACTCGAAAGACTATCTGCCACCGACGCCCAAGCCATTCTCGATCGCCTCCCCACCCGCATCCAAACCGCACTGATCGATCGAGCCACTGAAATCAAATATCCGGTCGAAATGGTCGTTGAAATGGCGATCGCTAGCTTCCTCGATTCAGAAGCCTTAGGCTTTGTCGATTGCAAACCCGGACGAGGGCAATAAACTAACATTAGGCAACCAGTCGTTCTTCCTCGCTCACCACCGACAATCGCAAACCCAAATCATTCAACAGTTTTGCAAAGTCAACTAAACTCGGGGGTTCAGACTGAGCAAGAATCCGATCGACCCGTTCCCAACTTAAGTCTCGAACACCATTTTGTCGCTGTGCCTCAACCACATTTTTAAGTGCCAGCATAATGTGCTGTGGATCAGCCTCCTCCAACACTGCCTCAATGTAGGCAGAAGCTTCGAGCGGATCCCGAAGCGACTCAACCAAAAATGAATGATAGGACTTACTTTTAGTCATAAATCACCTCTTCTGAAACTCATCCCAATATTGTTTTGCAGTTAGAATATCGCGTGCCTGACTACTTTTATCACTGCCACATAGGGTAAAATCCGCTGACAACTACGTAGACAAATCAGGCTATGCGATCGCCGCTTTCTGAGCCGCATAGCGCTCTTTAAATTGGCGTTGCTGGACGGCATGATCGACGATCGGTTTGACGTAGCCGAGACGATCGCGGAGGGATTTCTCAAGTTCTCCTGTGAGTAATAGTTTAGTTTCGACTTTGGCGAGTTCGGGGACCCATTGGCGAATGTAATCGGCACTTTTGTCGAACTTCTGCGCTTGCGTCCAGGGATTGAAAATACGGAGGGGTTTGGGGTCCATGCCGCTGGATGCACTCCATTGCCAGCCGCCATTGTTTGCAGACAGATCGCCATCCACTAAGCGCTGCATGAAGTACTTCTCACCCAGTCGCCAATCCAAGATCAAATCTTTGGTTAAAAAGCTTGCGACAATCATGCGGCAGCGGTTGTGCATCCAGCCTGTTTCATTCAACTGCCGCATGGCTGCATCGACGATCGGATAACCCGTTCGGCCTTCGCACCAGGCTTCAAAGGTGCGATCGTCATCGTTCCAGGGAAATTGTTTAAACTGATCGCGGTAAGGTCCATCGGCAAGACTCGGGAAGTGATACATGACCTGTTGGTAAAATTCACGCCAAGCCAATTCCTGTTGCCAAGTTCGCACCCCAATTTTAGCTTCATCGCTTTGACAAACCTTCATTGCCTCTAGCGTTGTTTTCCAAATATTCCGAATGCCGATCGTCCCAAACTTTAAAGCCGGACTTAAGGTCGAAGTGCCCGGTTGCGAAGGATAGTTACGATCGTCGTCGTAGGCTTCAATTTGTTTAGTTGCAAATTCATCTAATCGCTCCTGTGCCGCGATTTCTCCCGGTTCTAAGACCTGTTCCCCAGACCAAACAAATCCAAGTTCTTTGAGGCTGGGAATGGGTCTTGCACCGTGGGTTTGGGCGATCGTTTGTTGGTCGGAGGTGAGGCCGATCGCGCCTTCTAATGTGGGATAGGGAGATTTCTTGTCTTTTGAAATCCAATTTTTCCAAAAGGGACCATACACGGTGTAGGGTTCGTTTTTAGCTTTAGAGACAATGTCAGTTGGCGTATGTAAAAGCTGATCCCAAAATGTTTCGACTTCGATTCCGATTTCACGCAGGGCTTTGATCATCGCATTATCACGAGCCTGTGCGTAAGGCTCTACATCCCAATTCCAAAAGACGTGACTGGCCCCGATCGCTTTGGCAAACCGAGGAATGATCTCTGTAGGATTGTCTTGGAAGATAAGAAGCTCACTGCCAGCGGCTTGGTACCGATCGCGCAGAGCTTTCAGCGAACCTAAAAGATAGTCCACTCGTACGTCTGCTATGTCGTCTGAGTTTAGGATTTTGGCATCTAGGCAAAAGAGACCGACGACGTTGCGGGTTCGATCGCGGGCCATGGAGAGACCGGCGTTGTCCGCAATGCGAAGATCGCGACGATGCCAAAACAAAATTAAATCAGACATTTCAGAACTCAAGACTTAGTATTTTATTCTTCTAGGTTATTGCAGAGGCCCGATCCCCCTAACCCCCTTAACAAGGGGGGACCGGAGTTTTCTAGATAAGGAGCGAAGTATCTTCCATCCTCTTTCTCAAAGTCCCCCTTTTTAAGGGGGATTTAGGGGGATCGGGTGTTGGCTGACAACGATCACGATCGCATTACAGCATAACCAAATGCCGCACCATCATAAAGGCTGAAATGGTTTTGGAGTCAATGATTTCGCCTGATAAAATTGCTTTTTCCACAGCTTCTGGCGTCATACACAACACTTCAATATCCTCATCTTCATCCTGATCCGGCGGGCTTTCGAGTTTGGTTAGACCTGTCGCTAAAAAGATCCCGACCGCTTCGTCGGAGTATCCTGGTGCAAGCAGAATATCGCCCATAAATTTCAAGGTTTCAGCGCTGTAGCCCGACTCTTCCTGGACTTCGCGCTCAGCAGTACTCAGAGCGGTTTCACCAGGTTCGATCGTGCCTGCGGGAAATTCTAAAATTCGGCGCTGTACCGTGAAACGATATTGTTTCAACAGTACAAGTTCACCACTCGGCAGCACTGGAATCACCAACGCGCCGCCGGGATGACGAATGCACTCTAACTCTCCTTCGACTTTGTTCGGGAGTCGATAGCGGTTGACCTCGTAGGCAAACTTACGACCCTGATAAAACAATTTACGACGGAGCAGTTGGGGCGGTTCTAACATATGTTGTTACAAAATAATAGAGACAATCAATTCTGATGAAGTTTAACGTCTGAGCAATCTACCCTTTGACAGAGCTGTTCGATCGATCGGGACGAAACTGGATCAATCCAATCCGGCGCAATTTCCGCAAGGGGCACCAGGACGAAGGCCCGCTGTGACATGCGAGGATGGGGTAATTCTAGCTGGTCTGTGGTGAGTTGGCGATCGTCATAGAGCAATAAATCCAAATCCAACGTCCGCGCCCCCCAGCGCTCATTTCGCACCCGCCCAAACTGATCTTCGATCCCCAGGAGTAATGTCAGGAGTTCATGAGGTGAAAGATGGGTTTCAAGAATCGCGCAGCCGTTTAGATAGTCCGGTTGCGGTGGACCCACGGGAGCGGTGAGGTACCAAGACGATCGGCAAATCAATTTCAGTTGCGGATGGTTGGCAAGGGTTTCGATCGTGGCGTTGAGGGTTTGTAGGGGATCGCCGAGATTGGCTCCAAGGGCGATCGCACAGCGAGACGGAAGAGGAAGATCGGTCATAACAGGTAATAAAAGAGGCCCCCCAACCCCCAATTCTGGGGGAGCCGATCCGCAAATCAACTCCCTTCAGAATTAACGGTTAGGGGATTATCATGTCCCCCCAGAATTGGGGGTTAGGGGGCGGTTCACCAGGATTTAACGCTTCAAATCCTAGTCTTCAGCGTCATCTTCAGCCACGTCATCTGCTTCTACAGAATCCGTTTCTTCAACCGTTTCTGCATCCACCAAGATCGCTTCATCATCACCCTCCTCATCCAAATCCTCCGTAGACTCACCCGTCAATGGCACCACCGCCACTGCACTGATGGCATCGGATTCGTCTAAGCGCTGCAATCGCACACCTGTCGCAGGTCGAGACTGTCTGGAAATGGCATTGACCAATTGACGAATGATGATGCCGCGCTGAGTCACGAGCATCAGTTCTTCGCCTTCGTTGACCATGGTGAGGGCCGCAAGCGTATCGCCTTTTTTGCGGAACTTCGTGGCAATGATGCCCATGCCGCCCCGGTTTTGCAATCGGAATTGGCTGACGGGGACGCGCTTGCCGAGACCGCCTGTGGTGACGATCAAGATCCAAGGACCTTGGTTTTTGTCATCGACGAGTTCTTCAGTGCTTTCATCGTCACTGCCGGATTCCAACAGCGCCGCATATTCCGCCAAGAGTTGACTGGAAACGATCGCCATTCCCACCAAACTGTCATCTTTTTTCAGGTTCATCGATCGAACCCCACGAGTCGCACGGCCCAAAGGTCTGAGCTGTTCGTTATTGACGCGGAAGTGAATCGATCGGCCTTGGCTCGACCCAATGATGATGCTATCGGCCGCAGTCGCCAAACTCACCCAACGCAATTGATCGCCTTCTTCCAGGGAAATCGCAATCAAACCATTGACCCGAATGTTTGCAAAGGCAGACAGCGCAGATTTTTTAATGAATCCTTTTTGGGTCAACATGACGAGATACACGTCATCTTGGAATTCACTCACCGGAACCACTGAAGTGATTTTCTCGGTTTTAGTAACTTGAATCAATTGAACCAACGGCGTGCCTCGGGCAATCCGGGAACAGGTCGGGATTTGATACGCCTTAATCGCGTAGACGACACCCCGATCGCTAAATAGCATGACGACATCATGATCGCAGCAGGTAATGAAATGATCGATCGCATCATCGACCTTCATCTTCGCGCCTGCTTTACCGCGAGTGTTGCGGCTTTGGGCCTCAAAGGAATCCACGGGCATCCGTTTGATATAGCCTTGCTCAGTGATCAGAATGACGGATTTCTCATTGGCAATGAGATCCTCGTCCATCAATTCATTTTCACTTTGCTCAATCCGCGTCCGACGTGGCGTGGAATGATTCTTTTTAAGTTCTGCGACTTCCTCTGTGATAATCGCCAACACCCGTTCCCGGCTGGCCAAAATATCTCTGAGATCCGTAATCAGAAGCATTAATTCATCATGCTCTTTTTCAATCTTGCCTGCTTCCAAGGCCGTCAATCGTCGCAATTGCATTTGCAAGATCGCATCCGACTGCAATTCAGACAGGCCGTAGGTTTCAATCAATTCAGCTTTGGCGATCGCAGAGTCTGCCGATCGACGAATCAACGCAATGATCGCATCCAAATTCGCCAAGGCCGTAAGCAACCCTTGCAGCAAATGATCGCGCTCTTCAGCCTTGCGCAATTGATAGCGCGTCCGACGGGCAATGGTTTCAATTCGGAAATCCAGGAAGGTGGCTAGAAATGCCCGCAGCGTCAAGGTTTGCGGCTCATTGTCCACTAGGGCCAACATGTTTGCGCCGAAGGTGGATTGAACCGGGGTTTGTTTATAAATATTGTTCAGAACAACGCGGGGATAGGCGTCGCGCTTGAGTTCGATGACGACGCGCATTCCGTCCCGATCGCTTTCATCGCGAATATCAGAAATGCCTTCAAGTTTCTTATCGTTGACCAATTCGGCAATTTTTTCAATCAACGCTGCTTTATTGGTTTGGTAGGGCAGTTCGGTGATGATGATGGCTTCCTTATCGGGAGCACCGCGCCGCTCCAGGGTTTCAAAGGATGCCACGCCGCGCATGACGATGGACCCGCGACCTGTGGTGTAGGCTTCTCGAATGCCGCTCTTGCCATTAATCACCGCGCCCGTGGGGAAGTCAGGACCGGGAATATACTGCATCAGTTCGATGTCAGTGATGTCGGGATTATGAATCATCGCCATCAAGCCATCGACGACTTCGCCGAGGTTGTGGGGCGGAATGTTGGTCGCCATACCCACGGCAATACCTGCGGAGCCGTTGATGAGAAGCTGCGGCAGGCGCGACGGGAGGACGGTGGGTTCCTGCTGAGAGGCGTCGAAGTTGTCGGCGAAGTCTACGGTTTCGGATTCGATGTCTTGGAGCAGGGAATGGGCGGTGAGGGAGGTCAGCCGGGATTCCGTGTAACGCATGGCGGCGGGAGGATCGTTATCGATCGACCCGAAGTTCCCATGGCCGTCAATGAGGGGCGCACGCATGGAGAAGTCTTGAGCCATCCGCACCAATGCGTCGTAAACAGCGGTGTCACCGTGGGGGTGATACTTACCGAGCACTTCCCCGACCACACGAGCACATTTTCTAAAGGGCCGATCGTAGTTCAGTCCCAGTTCGTGCATGGCATAGAGAATGCGACGGTGAACGGGTTTCAGTCCGTCACGGGCATCGGGAAGCGCACGACCAACGATAACGCTCATGGCGTATTCTAGGTATGAGCGCTGCATCTCGTTGCGCAGGTCAGTCGGAACAATGCGTTCCACGTTCGGCGTGTCTTGAGAAAAGGTCATATGCAGAGATACTCCAGAAGCAGAATTCTTAAGATTGCCCGATCGCCCAAAAATGCCTGCTTTTAAGGCAGTTTTAAGGGTTTTCGTAAGGCGCTTAATTATAGACGCTTACTTGCCGATCGGATCACTCTATTTTAGCATGAAGAAGCCCCTTTCTAACGAGTTTGAAACCCTTGCTGTACAAGGGTTTGAGCGGCCTTAAAAAGTATGGTTTCTGAAGTCGCTATAATGAGGCCATTCCAGGGCTTATTCGTGCAGCGCAAAATTTGTCGTAAAACACTTGGATTTGACGTCAACATGGGTAAAGTTTATGCCGATCAAGAGACGGGATTTATCTTCTACATTTTCAGTAACGATCATCGCCCCCCTCACGTTCATGTTTACAAGAAGAGGAAAGGCGATCGTCAGGATAAGGGGATTCTAAAAATTGGCATCGGGGACCGGGACAATCCACCCACAATTGACAAGATTTACAGCAAACTGGGGAAAGAAGAAATTAAGCAGGCTTGGCGCATTGTGGCCGATCGACAGGAAGAATTTTTAGAGGAATGGCAGAAGTATCATGGAAACCCGTAACGATTGGACACAACTGATCTCTGACGAAGATCTCGACCTGCAAATCGCCCAGGCGATCGAGGCAGGAGAGATAGCGAATCAGACCGAACCTAGGGCTAGCCGAGTTTGTTATGACGAGGCGCAAGATGCGATCGTGATTTATTTAAAAAATGACCTGTTTCTTGGGATTCCGCGTCGGTTACTGCAAGGACTCGATCGGGCGACAACGGAAGAGCTTCAGGACTTTTGGCTCACGTCCAACGGGGATGCAGTTCATTGGGACCAACTCAATGTCAGTTTCGGGATTACGGGCTTAGTGAATGAGGTCTATGGGACTCAGAACTGGATGGATGGACTCATGGTCTCTGCATCACGGTAAAGTGTCCAGCAGTCACAAATACCCGGCAATTGAAATCAGGAAATTTCGGGGCAGAATTTTGTGAGATCCTGAGGCTCGATCGAAAGAATCGGTTTTCCGACTTTTGCGGAATGACGGACGATCGCTACAATAGAATTTATTACGTAATCGAAATCCACAGGTCACGGCAAATTCCATGATTCCTACCGTTATTGAACAATCGGGTCGCGGAGAACGCGCCTTTGACATTTATTCGCGTCTGTTGCGGGAACGCATTGTGTTCCTCGGATCGGCGGTTGATGCAGAAGTGGCAAACTTGATCGTGGCGCAGTTGCTCTTTTTGGAGTCTGAGGATCCTGAGAAGGATATTTATCTCTACATCAATTCCCCCGGCGGCTCGGTGTCGGCGGGCATGGGAATTTATGACACCATCAAGCAGCTTCGTCCGGATGTTTCGACCATTTGTGTGGGCTTTGCGGCTTCGATGGGGGCATTTTTGCTCAGCGCTGGGACCAAGGGTAAGCGCATGAGTCTGCCCCATTCGCGGATCATGATTCACCAGCCCTTGGGCGGGGCGAGCGGTCAGGCGACGGATATCGCAATCCAAGCGAAGGAAATTCTCTACATCAAGAGCCGTCTGAATGGCTTGTTGGCAGACCATACCAGTCAGCCGTTGGACAAGATCAAAGAGGATACGGAGCGCGATTTCTTCATGTCGGCTGAGGAGGCGAAGGAGTACGGGTTGATCGATCAGGTGATCCGTCGTCAACCATCTGCGAGTCAGCCTCCGATCGCGGCTTAGTGATTGCCTAAGCCCGATCCCCCTAAATCCCCCTTGGTAAGGGGGACTTTGAAATGGATCGAAAATCCCCGGAGACTTTGGTTTTCGGGGATTTTTGATTTTAGGGGAGTTGCCAGAGTTGGAGCGTTTGGTCTATGGCGATCGCAACCTGCCTACCACTCCCAACTACCGCCGTGGAATGTCCCACACCAACGTCCCATTCCATCACCAAATCCCAGGTGGCAACATCCCAGATTTTGATCAGAGGACTTGCACCTGCCACGAGCAACTGACCGCCACCCGCGAGAAATTCTAACGATCGGATCGGCCCTTCAGGAAACGCTGCAAAACTCTTGACCAAATCGCCATTCGTTGAGAAACAGTGGACAGAGGCTCGATCGTCTCCGATCGCCACCCATTTCTTCTGAAGGTTAATGGCCATCGTTTTACAGAGCGGCGATGAGAGATCTGATTCTTGAATGATTTTGCCGGAGTCAATTCCTCGAAGTTTTGAGTCTGCGCTGGCGGTAAAAAAGCGATTGCCTAAGAGTCCTGAGGAGAAAATAGGAGCGGCTGATACTTGCAGGCTATGGCGCAATGATGAAGCAGGTTGAAGTTGAAACAGTTTTAAAATGCCGTCTTCGCCTGTAGTCGCGAAGGATTTTCCGTTGGGGCTGAAGTGGATTCCGGTAATACTTCCGGTGTGGAGCGGAATCGAACGGATCAGTTTCCGCTCAGCCAAATCCCACATTTTGATTTTGCCGCTGCGATCGCCTGTGATAAAAAGCTTCGAGGTGGGGCAGGCGGCGATCGCAGTCACAGCCTCACCTACCGTCAGATAACCCTCTAATTTTCCCGTTTCGATCGACCAAATCCTGACAGTCCCGTCATGACTAGCGCTGATCAGCGATCGGTTTAGAAAAAGAATTTGAGAAATGCTATCGACATGGCCCTCGAAAGTTTGCAGCCCTTGCGGTTGTGAAACAACTGGTTTTACTGGGGATTTTTCAGGTGGCTTTTCAGGTTGATGTGCGGGGGATTGGACCGATGGGGGCTGGGTAGATTGGGCGGACGGATTGGATTTGGGCGCTTTGGATTTTGTTGAGGACTGGGATTGCGATCGCTTCTGAGCCTGAGTTTTAGCAAAAATCTCCTTGGCTCGTTTGGCAAAGGCAGATTCAACAGATGAGTCTGGGGTTGTTTTGGCGGAAGGCTTTGAGGGCGTTTGGGTTGAAGACTGAGATGTGCTTGGAGACTGGGAATCGATCGATCGGCCTTCACTTTTGTAAACCCACCGAAAATGTTTCGCCCGTCGCAAATCCATTTTGGAGCCGTAGGCATTGCCCAGCATGAGTCGCAGTTCCGATCGCAACTCGTAAGCAGGATAGTAGTCATCCTGAAGGGCGATCGCTGTATCCAATGCCATAACTGCTTCTTGAAGGTTTCCCAAACCCTGATATCTACGGGCTTCTTCGACAAAAGCGTAGGGAGTCCGATCGACAGAAGAACGCTCGGTCTTGAACTCTACATGATATTTTGTCGAAGTCTTGGCAGCCCCAGGGCTTGGCGCTTCGTAGGTTTTAAGAAATTCATAGGCGGCGTTGATGGATTTGAACTTCTCTTCGGCAGATTTGAGATTTGCGGCATCCCCGGAGAAGCGATCGGGATGATACTGACGGGCGAGATTGCGAAAGGCAGATTTAATCTCTGATTGGGAAGCGTTCAGGGGCAATTCCAGGACTTGATAAAACTGTTCGATGTCCCGATCGCTGATCACCTTCATCCCAGTTTTCTCCCAATACATTCCTTTACATAATATTTAGCCTTCCCACTTCCACAATCTGACGCCACAGAAAATTCACTGAAAAACCCCTGGAAACTATAGTTTCCAGGGGTTTCTAGTCTTAAAGCCCCCAAAATTGGGGGTTGGGGGCTTCTTATGTCTTAAGCGCCGACGAGCAATGCCGCTGCTTCTTTTTTGAGCAACTCAGCTTTGTCGGTCTTTTCCCAAGGAAGATCTAGATCGTTCCGTCCGAAGTGACCATAGGCCGCCACGTCTTGGAAGAACCGACCACCCCGATCGCCCGGAAGATTCCGCAGGCCAAAGGTTTGGATAATCCCTAAAGGACGGAGTTCGAAGTGTTTTTCAACCAAATCCGTCAGCTTGTCTTCGTCGATTTTGCCCGTGCCGAAGGTCTCAACCAAGAGACTCACCGGACGCGCCACACCGATCGCATAGCTGAGTTGGACTTCGCACTTGTCTGCTAAACCTGCAGCCACGATGTTTTTAGCCACGTGACGTGCGGCATAGGCAGCACTGCGATCGACCTTTGTGGGATCCTTACCGGAGAACGCACCACCGCCATGACGGGAGTACCCACCGTAGGTGTCGATGATGATCTTACGACCCGTCAGACCTGCATCCCCTTGAGGACCACCCACTACGAAAATGCCCGTGGGGTTCACGAGGAACTTAGTCGCGTCAGTGGGTTTGAGATCCAAATCGGCAAAGGATGGGATGACGACATATTGCATCAGGTCCGCTTTGATCTGCTCTTGAGTCACGCCAGGGTTGTGCTGGGTGGAAATCAAAATCGTGTCGATCGCGACGGGCTTATTCCCTTCGTACTTGACGGTGACTTGCGTCTTACCGTCGGGACGGAGGTAGTTGACTTGGCCCGACTTCCGCACTTCAGAGAGCTTCCGCGCAATGCGGTTAGCCAAGCTGATGGGCAGGGGCATGAGTTCAGGGGTCTCGTTACAAGCAAACCCGAACATGATGCCTTGGTCGCCTGCACCTGTCTTATCCAGTTCTTCAGAACTGAGTTCGACGCGGGTTTCAGAGGCGCTATCGACACCTTGGGCGATGTCGGGGGACTGTTCATCGAGGGCGACGAGCACGGCACAACTGTCAGATGCAAAACCATTGTCTGCAATGGTGTAACCAATTTCAGCCAACTTAGCCCGTGCTAATTTGATGAAATTTACATCTGCTTTGGTGGTGATTTCGCCTGTGATCAGAACGAGTCCCGTGTTGACGACGACTTCCGCTGCCACCCGACTCGCGGGATCCTGCGCTAGCAATGCGTCCAAAATGGTATCCGAGATTTGATCGCAAACCTTATCAGGATGCCCCTCTGTAACTGATTCAGAGGTGAAAAAATATTGACGTGGCAAGGACTTACCCTCTCTAATAGCTCGTTTGAGTCATGAAAAATAAGCGGTGTCGATCGTACCAGGTTGCGGCACAGTCCTGACGTGCAGGGCCAGAACGATCGCCTAGACGATTAACTATAGGAATTTAGATGCTTAAAAATTCGTATCGCTGCATATCCTAGCAATTCTACGGATCATTTTGTACCGAATGGGTCAAACTTTATTCCTTCTTTTTCTGCAAAGATGGCAATTACTGAGGAGGATGCAGTTGGGGGTGACGTTCGTGGAAGTAGATGGCGGCTTGGGTCCGATCGCGCAAACCCAGACGGGCGAGGAGGTTTGTGATGTGGTTTTTGACGGTTTTTTCGGAAATGTAGAGCTTTTGGGCGATTTCGCGGTTGCTGGATCCCTGGGCGATCAGTTGAAGGATTTCCTGTTCGCGGGGGGTTAGATCGGAGTCTGGGGGGATGGGGAGTGATGGGGTGGGAGGGTTTTCGGGAGTAGGTCTGGTGGTTTGGATGAGTTTTTGGGCAAGTCCGGGGGAGAGTTGGGTGTAGCCTTTGTGGATCAGTTGGATGGCTTGGACGAGTTCTTCGGCGGGGGTGTCTTTGAGGAGGTAGCCTGCGGCTCCGGCTTGGAGAGCGCGGGAGACATATTCGGTGTCGTCGAAGGTGGTGAGGATGAGGATTTTGGTGGAGGGGTGGAGGGGGACGATCGCTCCTGTGGCTGCAACACCGTCCATGATGGGCATTCGGATGTCCATGAGGATCACGTCGGCGGTGATGGTTTTGAGGAGGTCGATCGCGGTTTCGCCATTTTCGGCTTCGCCGACGATTTCGAGATCGGGTTCAGGTTTCAGCAGGGCGCGGAGTCCTCGGCGGATGAGGGGTTGATCGTCTACTAGGAGAATGCGGATCATGGGAATTGTGAAGGTTGAAGTGTGAATGTTGTCGTGGGCTTCGACTCCGCTCAGCCCACTAGACACTAAGTCGAGGACTGAGCGGAGTCGAAGTCCGGCAAAGGAAACTGAACCCGTATGCTACAACCCCGATCGATCGCGCTCACAATCTCAACGGTCCCATCCAACGCCTGAACCCGTTCCTCAATGCCCTGAAGTCCAAACCCACTGCGAGTCTGCGATCGGACAAACCCCACCCCATCATCCCGAATCGTCAGGACCAAACCCGGATTTGAGGCTGAGGTCAGAGAAATCCAAACCTCACGAGCCTGAGCGTATTTTGAGATGTTGGTTAGGGCTTCTTGGATGATGCGGTATGTGGCGATTTTTAGGGATTCGGGGAGGGTTGAGATATCTAGCGACACTTCAAAACTTGGCACAATTTGGGACGATCGGGACCAGTCTTGCAACAGCAGTTCGATCGCTTTATCCAACGGCTGGGATTTTAACGGGTCTTCCGATCGCAGCGTCTTCACCGAATCTCGCACGGCCTGCAATGTTTCGGATCCCAGGCGTTTGGCTTCTCGCAATAAATCCGTCGCTTCTTCGGGATCGCTCTTCAACAGCCGCAGCGCCGCCTCAAGGTGAATATTGGAAGCCGTCAGAGAATGACCCAGCGCATCATGGATCTCGCGGGAAATCCGGTTTCGTTCTTGCAGGGTGGCTGTGGCTTCTGCCTTCAGGGCATACTCTCGCAAACGGGTGTTCGCGATCGCCAGCGCTTCCCGGTTTCGTCGTTCCGCCACTAACGACGCAATCAACACCTGCACAAACAACAGCACCAACCCCAACAGCAAAATACTACTCAACGACGAAGTCCAAAGCCGAGACGTAATCGGATCGACCCCCTCTGGCGCGATCGTCTCTGGCGAAACCCCGAGCCGAGCCGCCCGACGAAGAGCCATCTGCTCTAAGCGCGGCAATCGAAACGTCATCAAATAATAAACCTGCGCCCCCGCCCCCATCAAAAATGTCAGCCCCGCAATCCCCCAAGACAGCAACGGTTCAAACAACACCCCACAGCGCAGCACCACCACAATACAAAGCAGCGGCAAAAGCTGTAACCCCGTACAAAAAGCCGCGATCGCCAACAACCCCAACAGCAACGCCCCATAACCCAAGCGCTGAAACCGCTCTTGCCCCGGCGATCGAAAACTCAACAGCACAAAAATCAAAACGATCGTCAAATTCCACAAAGGCGCATGGGGCATCCCGCGCATCAACCGAAACGGAGGAACCCGCACGACTTCACCCACGGCACAAAGCGCCAGCAAACACCATTCAAACTGCAACAAAAACCGAAACGGATGCTTCATCACCATAATGCTTCAAAGCCCCCCAGAATTGGGGGGTTGGGGGGCCAACGTCTCTAAGGATCAGGCTTACTCGGCGGCACCTGTTCAATTCCCGCCACCACCTTGATTACCTCGCTCACGATCGGAGCCGCCGTCGTCCCCCCATACGCTTGCCCCTGAGGCTCATCCAACACCGACAGCACCACATAACGCGGATTATCCACCGGGAAAATCCCGACAAAACTCGTAATAAACCGATAGGTCGAGTAGCCACCGCCTTCCGTTGCCTTTTGAGCGGTCCCAGTTTTCCCTGCGACACGATACCCCGGAACCTGAGCGGCCTTACCCGTCCCACTATCCACAACCGCCTCCATCATCCGCAAAATAGCCTTCGTGTTTTTGGGTGAAAAGACCTGCTTTGGCATCGACTGCTTCGGTTGCCAGAACGGTCGTCCCTGACCATCGTAAAGACCTTTCACCACATGGGGCGTCACCATTTTTCCGCCATTCGCCAGCATGGAATGCAACTTCGCCAACTGAATTGGGGTCATCGAAAACCCTTGTCCAAAGGAGGTCGTCGCCACTTCGATCGGCGACGTCATATAGGTCTGCCGAGGCTTAATGTAACCCTGCGCCTCAAACGGCAAATCAACCCCCGTATACTGACCCAACCCAATGCGCTCCAGCCAACTGTAGTAAACCGACGGCTTCATGGTTTGGGCGATGCGGACCATGCCGACGTTGCTGGAATACCGCATGATATCCGTCAAACCGATCGACCCTCTAGCAGCATTATCCGAGTTATTGATCGGCCAACCTTCGATCATCAGACTACCAGAATCGTAAAAATAATCGTCTAACTTGATCGTGCCTGCTTCAAGGGCGATCGCCACATTCAAGGGTTTAAACGTCGATCCCGGTTCATACAAATCTGTCAAACCCCAATTTTTCAAGGCTGCAAGATCTTTGACCTTCCAATATTCATTCGGATCAAAGGTCGGATTCGTCACCATGGACAGAATCGCGCCATCATTGGCATCCATGACAATGACGAGACCCCGTTTTGCACCGAAGCTAGAAACTTGGCGATTGACGATATCTTGAATGGCGCGTTGCATCCGACTGTCGATCGTCAACTGCAACCGCTGATCATCCTGATACACAAACCCATTGGGCACCCCATCCGGCAAGATCGTTCCGCCCCCTGTTTTGTTGAGGCGCACGGATTTTTCTTGAGGTTTCAGAAGATGTTCGTAGGTCGTTTCGATGCCGCCTTGGCTTTGCTTTTGGAGATCCACATAGCCAATGATATTGGCCAGAAGCTCCTGCTGGGGATAGACCCGCCGGGATGAAGGAATAAAATCAATGCCATCAATCCGCAGATCTTTAATCCGTTGGGCGGTGTTTTCTTCGAGTTGCTCGGTGAGCTTGATCCCCGTCTTGCTGGCGTCAAACTTCTTTTGCAGGTCTTCTGGTTTTTGGTTGACCAGCGGTGCGATCAGTTTGGCCACATCCGAATTACTCTGACGATCGAAATACCGAGGATGCACAAAAACGGTGTAAACCTGCTCATCGATCGCGATCGCATTACCATTGCGATCGACCACGGGCCGCCGAGGAGAAAAAGGTTTTAACAGCGTCGTCTGCTGCTGCTTCGCACGGGTTAAGAGATCCGATGCCTGCAACACCTGAAGCCTCAAAAGATTCAGCCCCAGCAGCGTACATCCCCCCAACAAAACCATCCAAACCAGTCGCAGGCGAAAAAGAGACGGTTTGGCTTCGGGGACTTGGGTACGAGTGCGGCGACGGGGAAATTCAGATTGACGACGGGCCATGGGTTCACTCCACTAGTATCCGATCGGAGTGATGGGTTTTGCCTTGGGATCAACGGTGCTGCGAGTCGGCAAGGCACTGCGAAGGGGAGCGGGCGGAATTACGACAATATGCTCGGCATTACGGGGCACGAGACCATATTGCTTGGGATCATTGTGGCGGGCGATGTCATTTTTCATCAGTTCGCTGCTTTTCAGCAATTGTCGCTCATCCCGTCGCAGCGTGTTGAGACGATTGAAATTGCTCCCCCATAGCTGCTGAGAATAGACCGCCCAGCCATAGGTCGCCACTGCGGCACTGACCAAGCCAAATGCCACCATCAAAGAGGCTTTTTCCGTTTGTTTCAATAGTCGGAGCCAGCCTGGAAGGGGCATCCGATCGGGCATCGCCTGTAGGGTCGTACGGGAATTTCTAGGGGCGAAGGGAGTCGGTCTTGAGGCACTAGAATTGACCGATCGCATCCCCGGCTTTTTCAGGGGAATCGGAGACATCGCCGCCGATCGGCTCTTGCGAAGCGCTTGACTAGGCTGGCCAGGACGATCGGATCGCACAGGTCGGAAATTAGTGCTGCGGGAAACAGCACGACGAGAGTTAGAAGAAGCAACCATACAAACCTGTCAGCAGCAAAGAGGGCGATCAGGACGCTTGAGACCAAACGTTCACGGCTAGAGTGAAAATACACAGGGACAGTGAAAAACAGTGTAACCGGAGAGTCTCTCTTTGCGATCGGAAGTTTGATATTTTTTTAGAAGCTGGATCCACACATCTAGTCTAGTTTAACCCAAATTAATCCAAAACTCCTCTCCATCTAGCGTCAGAGGTCAGGATTTAGACGATCGTCCCCCCTGAGCAGCAGGCAGCATCAGGCGCGTCATAATGCGACCGTCCTCTAAACGGCTCAGGGTCAGTTCCGAACCCATCGCCCGCAAAATCTCTTTGCAGATGGCAAGGTGCATTCCGGGAGGCTGATTCAACAGACTGGGAGCGAGGGGATCATTGGGCTGAGAGGCTTCTAGCTCTTTGATCAGGCGGGGTTCGATCGTGCCATCGTCGGTAATGGCGACTTCGACCCAGCGGGGATCGGACTGACGGCACCAGATGTCGATGCGCTTGCCCGGTTCCGATCGTAAGCCCGCAATAGAAATGACTTCATAGAACACCATTTCTAATTTATTCATATCCCCGACAATGATCGGATTGCTGTCTTGGTGAACTTGGGACCAGAGCTGACGCTGCTTGAGCAGGGCATCGGCGCGATCGATCGATCGACGCAGCACTCCCAGCAGCGGGACCGATTCCTGACGGTACTGCATCTGCCACACTTCATTCAGCAGCGTGGATTGCACAGGCATCATGGCATCGGCGATTTGGCGCAGGATTTGCTGGTTGCGGGTGGCGGCGAGGGCATCTTGGGTGGCAGGTTTGGACACCTCCACGAGTCGCTGCACCCCAATTTGGACGCTGCGATGCAGTTCTTCGAGATGGCGGTGCTTATACCAACTGATCTGTTCGAGCTTTAGCCGTTCGGATTGCAGGGCGGATTCTAGTTTGAGATGACGACGGGCTGCTGCAAGCTGACTGGCCAAGACACTGAGGGTATTGAGCGCCTTTTCATCCCAGACCCGCTCTTCTTTGAGCGCTAGACAAAGTAATCCCGTGGATTCATCGTCGGGATGGGTGCGCAGGGCGATCGCGACGATTTGGCTCATGCCTTGGGCGTTTAACCACTGGCGGGTTTCCCCAGGGATTTGCTGGGGCGCGAAGATCAGCACCGAGTTATTTTCCTGGGCCATGCGAATCAGCGGATCCGCATGAACCGAGACTTTGGTATTGGGCAGCAGGAGATACTGGCGGTCCATAATTTCCGGCAAGACCAGACGACCTGTGCGCCGACCGGGAAACCAGGACACCAGGAACGAAAGCGGCGCTTTGAGAACCTGGGCGATCGATCGCAGGGCCACCTGTTCCAGTTCATCAATGGAGTCACTGCGCTGAATCATCTGAATGGCGCGCTGGGTGTTCTGGTGGAGCTGGGCCTCTTGCTCAACTTGGCGCTGAAGTTGCCACTGATTCAAAATCACGCCGAGTTGCTGGGCGACGAGTTGCACCAGATGGGCTTCGGAGGCCGTCCAGGCTCGGGGCGTCTCGTGACAAACCAGGAGCAATCCCTCCAGACGATGGCCGGGACAAGTGGTGGTCAACAGAACCGATCGCACCCCCAAATCCCACAGCGCACTGCGCCAATTGCCCAACCGCAGGTCATCTTCAAGATCTTCAATAGGAATGCCCTGACTACTCCGCTCCACCAGTTGCAGATCCATGTCATTCAAAGGGGGCAACTGAAGCAAGGTATTGCGACGGCTGCGGGGCTGATGCTGGTAACAGACTTCAAAGGTTCCCGTGGCGCGATCGTAGAGGACGACCATAAAGCGCTCGACCTTGAGCCGTTCGGTCAGGAGTTCCGCCGATCGGGTCAGGGTGACTTTCCAGTCTTCAGAGCTATAGAGCGATCGGGCGATTTCCGCCGTAATCGACTGGTCTAGCTGCGTCTGCTGGATAATGGACTCCATCTCTTCTAAAGGAGCCAAGAGCGAAATCAACTGTCCAGCCCCACGCAGGTATTGCTTTTCCTCTTCTTGCCAAATACGCGGCTCATTGCCTTCGATCGCCAGAAAGCCCAGCAACTGGTTTTGATACAAAATGGGGGCGGCGAGGAGAGACCTGGCCCGAATGATCTGCATCAAGCGCGAGGTGGCATCGGCCCGCAGTGAACTCTGGGATTCCCCGATCGCCACCACTTGGTCTTGAATAAGCTGCTGATAAAAACTATTGATTTCCTGGGCCGTGATGCCAGAGGCGGGGGAGGTATTGTCGAGTAAGCCCTTCGATCGGGGCGCTTGGTTGGTCAGCCGACGCCAAAAGTAGCGCTTCTCCGGCTCAAACCAGTACAGACTCGTCCTTGCAGGCGTTAGGAAACGCTGGGCTTCCTCAATGATCGCCTCCAATCTGCGTCCGAAGTTGGGTAAGGTGCGGACGAGTTCTAGATGGCTGAGGAGGGGTTTATCGGGTCGTTTTTGCTGCTGTCGCTGCCATTCCTGTTCGATTTGGCCGAGGGAGGCGGCAAAGGCTCCAAGCACAATATTAAGGGCGGCTTTTTCTGGCGTCCCAGGGAAGGTCCCCCAGCGCTGTGAACCCAGGACTAGGATCCCTAAGCACCGATCGCGGTGACACATGGGAAAGATCATGGTCCCTTGAATGTCATACTTCTGAGCGATTTTTCGCCATTCGCCCGCTCGCATTTCCTGCCGCAGATCAGCCAGGGCCAAGGGCCGCTGCTGAATCACCACCTGCTCTAGAATATCGCCGGACAGCAGGGGCATTTTGTGGTGCAAGACATCATTGCGACCGGAGGTCGTCCCAGTCATCGGGCCATTTTTCGGCTCAGGCAAAAATCCACCCTTACCTAGGATGCGGTGATCGACCCGATCGTAAAGACCCAGCCAGATCAAGCCATACTCTTGCTGAAACGCCGTCTTGAGATAGCTGAGCAGCGCCTCAATCAGAAGGCCGTCAGTTTCTGCTTCCCGCAGGGTCTGGAGGACTTGGCCCAACAAAATGAGGCTATGTTCTTGTAGGTTTGGCTCTTTGAGAGGACCCATGATGAGGTGCGGGGATGAACGGAGACTGGAAATGAAATACGAAACGGTTAAGATGCAACCACTAAGATGCAACCACAACTCTAGTGTCTCTATACGCTCATTTTGGGAGTACAGATGCACGATAAGGCACATCTATAAAAATGAGGTTAGGCCAATATAATGCGTCTAAGGTCTAGTTTGCCCGGAAAGCTGAGGAATTCACCTTACACCAAAGATTAAAATCTGGATTAAATTCGTAGATTTCGCCAGTTCGATATCAGGTTAAATAGGGTATGGGCTTAGCCAGTGCATCGCCAGTGCTGAGTCAGTCAGTGCTTAGTCAGTCAGTGCTTAGTCAGTCAGTGCTTAGTCAGTATAGGTGCAACCTTACTTCACCTCTTGAGAATCTATAGGAGTCTCGCTTGCCAGATCTCTACCGCTCCCTCCTTCGGCCCATTTTATTCTCAGGGCTAAACCTAGATCCCGAGTGGCTCCATCAGCAGACCCTGCAGTGGCTACAGTGGACGGACCTAGAGGCCCCGATCGCCCTCCGTCAGGCCATCTTGGGTCAGATGCAAAACATCTATGGCTATGCCGATCGCAGACTGAGCACCCAATGTTTCGGCTGCGAGTTTGCCAATCCCCTGGGGCTATCGGCGGGGTTTGATAAAGATGGTCAGGGGGCGGCGGTATGGCCTTATTTTGGCTTTGGCTTTGCGGAACTGGGGACGGTGACACAGCACGCCCAAGCGGGAAATCCACAGCCACGCCTGTTTCGTCTGGTCGAGGACGAAGCGGCCCTCAATCGCATGGGGTTCAATAATCAAGGGTCTCAAGCCCTGGCCGATCGTCTCACGCAGCGCAGCCAGCAGTCCGATCGCCCCATTCAGACCATGCCCATCGGCATTAATCTCGGTAAATCTAAAATTACAGAACTAGAGGATGCGGCGGGTGATTATCGCGAAAGTTTCCGACGGCTGCGGGAGTTGGGGCAATATTTTGTCATCAATGTCAGTTCGCCGAATACCCCCGGACTCCGATCGCTCCAAAGTGTCGAGCAGTTGAAACCGATTTTTACCGCGCTCAATGAAGAGAATGTGGGCCGTAAACCGATTTTGGTCAAGATTGCCCCAGACCTGATTGACGAAGACATCCTAGCGGTGGTCGATTTGGCGCGGGCTTGCGGCTTGGCTGGAATCATTGCCACGAACACGACGATTCGCCGGGATGGCTTAAAAACGCAGGTGCTGGCGCGAACCGGAAATCCGATCGCCGACGAAGCGGGCGGGATCAGCGGTGCGCCTGTGCGATCGCGATCGACGGAGGTGATTCGGTTGATTTATCGGCACACAAACGGGGCGTTTCCGATCGTGGGTGTGGGAGGCATTTTCAATGCGGACGATGCCTGGGAAAAAATTACGGCAGGGGCGAGTCTGCTTCAGGTCTATACCGGATGGATTTATGAAGGGCCTGCAATGGTGCGGCAGATTTTGTCGGGGCTGGTCGATCGGCTGGATGCGGCGGGATTGGATACGTTGGATCAGGCGGTGGGTTTGGAATTCGGGTCGGGTCGGAACCGAGCGAATGAATTCACGTCTACACAAACAAAGTCCACCTTCGTGGACTCGTGACCTGTTTCAAGTTTTAAACTAGTGACTAGAGCTGGGTGAATTGAGTGATGGACCTATGAAAACTCCCAAAACGCTGAAAAGTTTAGAAGAATTAGGCCGAGTGCGGCTGTCGGATAATTTTTATCTTCGTGATTTTCTGTACAGCGAAGTGGGAAATTTTCATGGCATCCCGAACATTCCCCTCAACCCAGAACTGGCGATCGCCACAGGCACCCACCTCTGTCAGGAGTTACTGGAACCCTTGCGACGCAGCTTCGGCCAGGTTTGCATTCGATCGGGCTATCGGTCCACGGTGGTCAACCAGTTTTGTCATGATCACAGCTATGGCTGTGGCAGCAATGAGCGAAATTTTGCCCGCCATATTTGGGATGTGCCAGACGATGAAAATGGCAAGCTAGGAGCGATGGCCTGTGTGGTGTTGCCCTGGTTTCAAGAGCGCTATGAAGAGACGCAGGAATGGCGATCGTTGGCCTGGTGGATCCATGACCATCTGCCCTATTCGTCGCTTTATTTTTTTCCAAAACTCTGTGCCTTTAATATTGGCTGGCACGAGCAGCCCGATCGGCGCATCGACAGCTACATCAAGCCCAAAGGTTGCCTCACCAAGCCCGGAATGGACAACCACTCCGGGGATCACAGCGACTGGTACAGCGATTTCCCACGCTTGAAGATTTGACGACGGCTCAATCAATTCGTCTAAAATGTCCATAGTCCCTTGGGTTTTCAGTATGACCGACAGAACGCCAGAGCAAATCAACCACAACATCGACCAGCTTCTAGCCATCTCCGCTGAGACTTCTCGTATCTCCAGTGAGAACACCCGGAACATTGCCTCATTACAGCAAAGCATCGGGGAACTCACGACCTACATGCGTAACCGTACTCAGCAGCATGATTTAGAACTAGACGACCATGATATTGGCATTGAACGTTTAGAGCGGGATCATGCCGACCATGCCGATCGGATGGCCAAACTGGAAGACATTCAAGATGACATCCGAGGCATGATGCAAATGCTCACCCGTCGCCTCAGCGGTGAAGCCCCAGAAGCAGATTAACTGGATTGAGCATTTAGCGTTCGAGTTTCCAAATCTTCACCGTTTTGTCTTCACTGCCACTGGCCAACAACCGCCCGTTCGGGCTAAGACCGATCGACAGCACAGGCAGCGTATGCCCCGTCAACGTCCGCATCAAACGACCCGTCTCCACTTCCCACTCCTTAATCGTCCGGTCCATGCTTCCGGAATAAATCGTGTTGTTATCGGGAGCGAAGGCAATACTGCGAACCGCGCCCTTATGACCGGACAGGGTTTTCAACAGCTTTCCAGTAGACATTTCCCAGATTTTAATCGTCTCATCATTACTCGCACTGGCAATGTACCGACCGTTCGGACTCACCGCCACCGATAAAACCCAGCCCTGATGGCCCTCTAAAACCATGCGCTGCGTACCACTTTCAATATCCCAGACGCGGACCGATCGATCATACCCGCCGCCCCCACTGACCAAGGTTCGCCGATCGCGGCTAAAGGCTACCGAAAGCACGTAGTCAGTATGTCCCTTCAAGGTTTTGACCGAATCCCCTGTGTTGAAATCCCAGATCTGCACCGTTTTGTCCACGCGAGCTGTTGCAAACTGGAGACCATCGGGCGCAATATCGATCGCCCGCACCAGCGCATCATCTTTGGGATTGGCTTTATTGGAATAGGTCCGAAGCAGGCCGCCATCGTTCACTCGGAATAGCCGCAGAGTCCGATCGACGCCGCTACTCAACACCATGGATCCATCATTCGTCGGCGCAATGACGTTAGCCGCAAAGGAATTTTTCATCGTCCGTTCCAGTTCGCCATTGTCCAGGTTCCAGACCTTGAGGGTGCGATCGGAGCTGCCGCTGATGACGGTGCGATTGTTGTCGGCGATCGATACGGCGTTCACGGCTTTTTCATGGCCTGTCATCGTGCGGAACAGTTCGGGAGAGGAGATGGCGGATGAGGCGAGTAGAATCGGTTGGGTAGAGCGATCGGCAGAGGCACGAGCAGGGGTTGTGTTCATTGAGGCGAGCAACATGCCAGTGGTGACAACAGCGGTCAAAAAAGTAGAGCCTTTCATAATGATTGGGGGTGATTTAGATGCGAATACTTTTCTATTGCCCCTTGCTCCGTGGAATTATGCAAAACCTATAAATTTATCCGGACTTCGACTCCGCTCAGTCCTCGATCGTCGTGGGCTGAGCGGAGCCGAAGCCCACCTCATCCACCGCATCCCAAGTCAGCACATCTAAACTCTGCACCGCTGAATTCACAACTCTGTCACACCGCACCGCAAACCCACAGGTCTCACAGGTCGATCGCACTTCCGTCTGCGGAAAATCTTCTCCCAATCGCTCATAAGCCTCCAACCACCGATTCAACTGCGTCAAAAGAGCCGTCAAATCCTGCGCCGTCTGCTCCTGTTGGAAGCGATCGTAAGGCAGGCGCAACATCTGCGGTTGATTGGACTGGGGATCAACACGGGATTGTGCGGACTCGGTTCGATCGCGACCTTGAAAAAACCAGTAGCGCATCTCAATCTGCTCCGGCAAATAATCACTCGTCTGCGCTAACAAAAACGGATAGAGCCGAGACTGCCAATTATGTTGAATGTGATGCGTTGCGATCGGCTTCGGATAGGTCTTCCAGTCCAAAATCTGCGCGGACGATGCCGTCAAAATCACATAGTCGTAGATCCCCACCACCGTATGCCCCAGCCATTCCAACGTCCGCACATGCTCACTATCCGTCCAAACCGTCTTGTCCTCTAACCCCGGAAATAGATCCGCCCCATAGTCCTGCACCGCCCGAAACCAGCGCGTCAAATCCGGGTCGCTCGCCACAATCGGTTCGATCGGCAACTGCTGCGATCGCTGCTGCATCAACTGGTGAAACTGGCTCCCCAACTGCAGCCGCTCCCACAACTCCCCCAACTGCGGCACCCCCAACTGCTCCAACACCTGATGCTGAAACAAGCGAGGACAGGTTTCTAAAACAGTCAGATTTCCCTGGGAAAGTTTCATAGCAGGCGCATTTCACATCATTTCACTAAGACAAAAATACTACCTTGATTCCCTCGACTAATCCGTAGGGTCTCATCCAGGTAAGTCACTTCCAACCAGCCCCCACCCGAGCCTTCCCTAGCTGGGATCGGCACATCGATCGCCAAAAACTTCGCCTTCATCTCCAAAGCATTAATAAAGGCCGTTGCCGATCGGTATCCCATGACCGATCGCAACCCCAAAATCGATCGCTCAAACGTCACCTGAACCCGCACCTCTGAAGCAACCTCATACCGCGCCGCCACCGCCACAACCCCCTCGATCCCCAGCAGACTCCTCGTCTCGGCCACGTTGTACACCCGATCGCCCCGAATCGCCTGATACACCTCCCCCAAATCCGTCAACGGGATCCGATCGAGTCCCAAAATCCCCTGACTCGTGGTGTACAGCAATCGCCAATCCCCCATCAACAGCGGCGATTCCAACGGCTGAGGAGTCGGATTCAGGGCTTCGAGCGCCCCGATCGCCTCATGCAGATCCACCGTCGAAGCAGGCTTCTGCCACCGAAACTCCGATCGGTGTGCTTCTAGGCTAGCTAGCAGCAAAGACTTCACAGTGTTGCCATCTTGTTCGATCGTCATAAATACGGATCCTGATGAGTATATAAAGAGACTTCACAAAACAATTTACAGATATTTACCTGTAAATCTTGTAAATCCAGGGATTTACTGAAAAAATCGCCCTGACGCAGATGAAGACGAGTGATAGATGTTGCATAAAATGCTTTTTAGTACACTCTATCCAAGGTATAGTCCTCTGCAATCAGGCGTTTATCCCAAAGTACGAGAAATATGGCGATCGATTGCGTCAAGTTTCGAACTCGGTGATACACTCTGTTTACTTTCAGCAGGCGCAAGCGCGTAGCTGTTAATCGTGAGAACCATCCAGAGCATCCAATGACTGAGATTACTGAAATTCAGGTTCATAACCCCTCTCTCCGCCAAGAACCTCGGGATAAGCCCGCCAGTGTTCTTCAGGTGAGACGACAAGCCTCCATTCTAGATTGGTTGGAACAAGCAGGTCGTCTTCGAGCACGTCAGCCAGGGGATTTTGACTACGTCGATGACGAAGAAGAAATCAACGATCTGATGGGTAACGACACCGATGACTACGAAGAGGACGATGATGACGATGTGGGCGATGTCGATGACTAGCCTGTCCGTTAGCGTCTTACCCTAAATTGTAGGGTCATTGAGCTGGGTTACGAGGTTTGAGCATGAGCAGCTTATTTTAAAGTGGTGATCTCTAGCTAGTTTCTTGACAGAGCTGGTTAGGGCATAGGTAGACTAGCTAGGACATCAGACGAGTCAATCTGAATTTTTACGAGTCAAAACATTATTTTTTAATGTAAACGCTAGCAAATTTTCGGAAAAGCCGCTGTTTCCTGTGTGGTGTGGTGTGTATTGAGTGAGTGTGAGTGTCGTGGACGCTAAATTATTTACAAGTCAAGCTTTAAGTTTTTCCGGAACCCGTCTGCTAGTTTCCTTAGCAACTGGGATGACCGCATGTTCGGTAGCTTTGGATCTGTGGGCTAGTCGCTCACTGGTCTCAATGACCTCCCTGACGGCTCCTTTGGTTATCTGTGGTGTCCTTTCGGCGATCGTTGGTTTGGGCGCTGTCCCACTTCTGCGTGCCCTAAAAGCAGGCCAAATCATCCGCGAAGATGGACCCAAATCCCATCTGAAGAAGACAGGCACCCCGACGATGGGCGGTGCCTTTTTTGTTCCCGTAGCGGTAATCATGTCGGTCATCTTGAGTGGCTTTCATCCGAATGCCATAGCTGTAGCGGCTTTAACGACCGCTTATGCAGGCATCGGATTTGCCGATGACTGGGAAATTATTCGGAGACGATCGAACAAAGGCATCTCTCCCCGCACCAAAATGGGATTGCAGATTGCCTTTGCAGCGGCCTTCTGTCTCTGGATGATGGCGTCCGGCCAAGTCTCTACCGATGTGCGACTGCCCTTCGGCGTCGTGCTGCCCCTCGGCTTTATGTTCTGGGGTCTAGCAGGCTTTACCCTCGTCGCTGAAAGCAACGCCACCAACCTCACCGATGGCGTCGATGGCCTCGCGGGTGGAACGGTTGCCGTAGCACTCCTCGGTATGGGTCAATTGGCCGCAGTGAACGGTCATCCCGAACTGATGGTCTTCTCCGCTTGTCTCAGTGGCGCTTGCCTGGGCTTCCTAGCCCACAATCGCAACCCGGCTAAGGTTTTCATGGGCGACACGGGTTCCCTGGCCTTGGGCGGCGCGCTGGCGGCAGTTGGCTTGATGACGAATTCTTTGTTTGCACTCTTGATCATCAGCGGACTCTTCTTCTGGGAAACCCTGTCGGTGATCATCCAAGTCTCCTACTTCAAGATCACGAAAAAAGCAGATGGCGTCGGCCAACGGTTTTTCAAAATGTCTCCGTACCATAACCATCTCGAACTCAGCGGCTGGACCGAGACCCAAATTGTGGGCTGGTTCTATGCGGTGAATGGGATGTTGGCCCTGCTGGCTTTGACGGTTCGTTAGAATCTGGGTCTTGAGAATTGCTTTGACGGGTTGAACCTCACGAAGGATACGCTTTCACGATTTTTTCTTCTGGCTTGCGACATTTTTTCAGAAATCTCTGATATATTGTTTCAAGTCGGAATGCCTGGAGAGATGGCTGAGTGGACGAAAGCGGCAGATTGCTAATCTGTTGTACGGATTAATCCGTACCGAGGGTTCGAATCCCTCTCTCTCCGTTAATAAAAAGAAAAAGAGCCGCAAGTTACTCAAATAATTTGCGGCTCTTTTTCAATAGATGGAAGGTTTTCCAGCGTTTGCGATGGTACGCTTAACCTAAAATCTCGGTTTGAGGAGTTGTGTTATGGGTTATCAAAATCGTGGGATGAGCTTGGGAAGAGCCGTAGTGACCACAGGCATGGTTTTGGGTCTTGGGATGATTACAGCGGCCTGTCAAGAAGCCGAAACGCCTAAGCCGTTGAATGGTGGGCAAGGGGCAAGCTCAGGAGCCAACCAAAGCAGCGCCACGAGTCCTGCCGATACCAAAAGCCTCAAATTAGGGGCGCTGTTGCCTTCGACGGGAGATCTCGCGTCCTTGGGCGAACCCATGGTGGCTTCTGTGCCGTTGCTCGTGGAGACGGTGAATCAATGCGGTGGCGTCAATGGCGAACCTGTGAAGTTGGTGGCCAGTGATGACCAGACCGATCCCACGGCGGGAACGGAAGCCGTCAACCGTCTCGTTTCGGTCGAGAAAGTTGCTGGAATTGTCGGTTCCTTTGCCAGTGGCGTCTCCATGGCCGCTGCCAAGGTGGCCTCTCGCAGTAAGGTGATGATGATCTCACCGGGAAGCACCAGCCCAGACTTCACGAAAAAAGCCAGTGAATACAATGGCTATTGGGCCAGAACGGCACCTTCTGACTCGTATCAAGCGCCTGCTTTGGCTAAATTGGCCTACGATCGCGGCTTCCGCAAAGTAGCGACGATCGTGATCAACAATGACTACGGCATTGGCTTTGAGAAAGAATTTATTACGGCCTTCAAGGCACTGGGGGGGACGATCGTCAACGAAGCCAAACCCACCCGCTACGATGCCAAAGCCACCACCCTCAAAACCGAGGCCACGGAAGTCTTCGGCACTAAGCCCGATGCCGTGGCTGCGGTGATGTATGTGGAAAGTGGCAGTCTGCTGTTGAAATCCGCCTACGAACAAGGCGTCAGCCAAAACATTCCCGTCCTCGTCCCCGATGGCATGTACTCCGAAGATCTCGCCAAGAAAATCGGCCAGACCAAAGATGGCAAATTCATCGCCCAAGGCATTCAGGGCACGATTCCCGGAGCCGACGGCACGGCTTTAGCGAACTTCAGCAAAATCTGGGAAGCCAAGCTCAAGCGTCCCGTTGGTGCCTATGCTGCTCACTCCTGGGATGCTGGAGCGCTATTGGTCCTAGCAGCACAAGCGTCTAAACAGAACACCGGAGAAGGCATTCAAAGCAAAATCCGCGAAGTGGCCAATGGTCCTGGCGAAGTCGTCAGCGATGTCTGTGAAGGGCTGAAGCTGTTGAAAGCAGGAAAAACCATCAACTACCAAGGGGCCAGCGGCAACGTCGATTTGGATGCCAATGGTGATGTCCTCGGCAGCTACGACATCTGGACCGTCAAAGACGATGGCAAGATCGGCAAGCTGGGGAATGTAAGACCTAAATAAAAAACGTCCCAATCAATCAAATCGTAAAAAACCTCTGGCTGCTCTAATTAGCCAGAGGTTTTTTATTGATCCAAATTCCAAATTCATTAACATTTAGATTTATTAATCTTCAAGCACGATCGCAAGGTTATGAATTCCTGATTCTTATCTGACGAAATCATAAAGATCTATCCAACGGCCTATCTCAAAACACCGGATTCCAAATCAATCCCCCTCAGGAAGGCAGATGATCCTAATGTTCCGATTGACTAATATTGGGACATCACTAGGTAATCACTCTCAGCAGTGACTCTAAGCAGTGACTCAACGCTTCAATCACTAGGCTTTTAATCTAGGCAATTAAATTCTTAGTTAGACCTCTTAATTAATATTTCAAGCATCATAAATTCGATCGACGGCTTAACAATTAACTAATCATTACATGCCATGTTAGATAATCCCTCCACTCAAGTTCTTCCAAACTTTGTCGAAGAAATTGATCTGCAAAAATATGGACTCGTTCTGAAGCGGCGT
>JAAFJU010000097.1 GCA_013298165.1 Synechococcales cyanobacterium bin31.maxbin.ball.101
CAAACAGTTTGAGATCCTCCGGGTCCAGCTCATCATCCACAAACAGCAACTTCACCACCACCACTTGACCTGTGACGATGTCCTTAGCCCGCAACGTCCAACGACCTGCCTGCTTACCGAGTTGTTTTTCGACTTCGTACCGATCGCCGAGAAGTTGGCCTGCCATGAATTAAATGTCCTTAGAGCATGATTAAAAAATGAACTCGATCGGGAGAGATCTTCGTTACAGTCGTTAGCACTTGAGGATCTGTCGGCACCTAACGGTATTCTAGGGAAGAGTCACGTTTTAATTACATTCAAAATTAAATTGTGACTGAACCTGTCAGACCTTGACAGGCGACCTGCACCTTTGAAGCGCTTTGCCATGACCTCTTCCATCCGCACTGAACAAAACTCCACGATTCGACGCTTGGCCGATCGCATTGATACCATCTGGCAGCAGAAGCTCGATCTCTCGGCCTACAGCCTGCCTGAAGACTTGGGCTTCGTGGAGGGTCGGATGGAAGGGGAGCGACTTGTGATTGAAAACAAGTGCTACCAAACCCCTCAATTTCGTAAGCTGCACTTGGAATTAGCCAAGATTGGCAATGGGCTGGATATTCTCCATTGTGTTATGTTTCCCCGTCCGGACTATGCACTACCGATGTTTGGGACGGATTTGGTGGCGGGTCGATCGGGGATTAGTATGGCCATTGCCGATCTGTCACCGATTAGTGGCGATCGGGTCCTGCCGATCGCCTACAGCGAAGCCCTAGAAGCCCTCTCTGATACTGAGTTTAAAAAAGTCCGCACTTTCCCCATGTGGGGCGATATTTTTTCTCCTCACTGTCTATTTATCCATCCCGAGAACCCCGAGGAAGAGCAGCATTTCATCGATCGCGCCGCTCAATACCTAGAAATCCACTGTGACCTGGCCGTCCAGACTTTTCCCACACCCGATCGCACGGACGAAATCCTCGCAGCCCAAAATTACTACTGCACCCGTCAGCAGGAAAATGATAAGACCCGCCGGGTTCTCGAAAAAGCGTTTGGGACGGCTTGGGCCGATCGGTATATGACCACCGTTCTCTTCGACATGGCGTAATCGAAACGCTGACGTAAATCCTCTTGTAGAGACAAGATCTGAGATTAAAAATACTGAAGTCATTAACAGTTAAGGAATACTGAAGACTCATCGTTATGACTATCATCTGTCTGAATAGATGCTTCCCTCATTTCCCTAATTTAGATGTTGACCAAAGAATTTCCTAATCTCTTTTATTGGTGTCTAAATATACAAAGAGGTTTGGTTTGTCATGGCTTAATGGGATTAGATTGATGTTCTGAGATCCCGTTTCCGTGTCAAAATCTCCCTAATCTTGGAGTTTTGGTGAGGCAACTTTTTACGATTTATATCTGGAAATCTTGATGATTAGATTCTCAGTATAAATTTGGTTTTACCCGTTTTACTCGATGTCTGTAAAAGGGGAGGGTTGACTTCAAACTGAATCGCCTGGACTATTCTGAAAATCAAACTTACTGTTCTCAGATTTGTTTTCAGATTTAATATTTTGATTAATCCGTCTGTTCACCGAGGATAAGAGTCATCATGATGTCGAAAAAGTCATCAAAGCGATCGACTGAAGAATTATCTTCTTCAGTCGCACGATTTACCGAAAAATTGTTTGCAGTGCGGTGGTTCCGATCGCTCACACCCAGTTGGCAAGCAAGTTTCCCAGCGGCGATCGCCATTGTTCTGATCTGGAATTTAGCCGCTGTTGCCCAAAATGCGCCGCCTGATGCCGCTAAAGTCGCTCAGGATGTCAAGGACCTGCGGGTGGGCATCGATACCATGTGGGTCATGGTGGCGGGGATGCTGGTCATCTTCATGAATGCGGGATTCTGCATGTTGGAAGCGGGCATGTGTCGGCAGAAAAATGCTGTGAACGTCCTCGCCAAGAACTTAATCGTTTTTGCCCATGTGGGTCATGGTGGCGGGGATGCTGGTCATCTTCATGAATGCGGGATTCTGCATGTTGGAAGCGGGCATGTGTCGGCAGAAAAATGCTGTGAACGTCCTCGCCAAGAACTTAATCGTTTTTGCACTCTCTACGATCGCCTTTTGGGTGATTGGGTTTGGGCTGATGTTCAGTGATGGCAATGGGTTCATTGGGACCAGCGGCGGCTTTCTTCTAAGCGGCGCGGATAATAGTCCAGCCATGGCGGCGGATTACAAAGGGATTTTCGGTTCTTTGAACTGGACGGGCGTTCCGTTAGCAGCGAAGTTTTTCTTCCAATTGGCGTTCGCGGGAACGGCAGCCACGATCGTCTCTGGTGCTGTTGCAGAACGGATTAAGTTCGTGGACTTCTTAGTCTTTAGCTTGCTGTTCGTCGGGATTGCGTACCCGATCACTGGAAATTGGGTCTGGGGCGGTGGCTGGTTGTCTAAACTGGGCTTCTTTGACTTTGCGGGATCCACAGTGGTTCACCTAATGGGTGGCGTTGGAGCCTTGATGGGCGCTATTTTCCTCGGTCCCCGTCTCGGACGATACAACGCGGATGGCAGCAGCAACGCGATGCCGGGTCACAACATGGGGATCGCGACGTTGGGTTGCTTGATTCTCTGGTTGGGTTGGTTCGGGTTTAACCCAGGTTCCACCATGGCGGTCAATCCTGGTCTGATTGCTCATATTGCTTTGACCACGAATACTGGAGCGGCTTTCGGAGGGATTGCTTCTACGGTTGTCGCTTGGGCGGTTTTGGGTAAACCTGACCTCTCCATGGTGATCAACGGGGTCTTGGCAGGTCTCGTCGCTGTAACGGCGAGTTGTTCCTTCATTACATTGCCTGCTGCTGCTGTGATTGGGTCTGTGGGTGGCGTTTTGGTGGTCTTTGCGGTCGGATTCTTCGACAAGCTGAAAATTGATGATCCCGTCGGAGCCGTTTCGGTTCACTTGGTGAATGGTGCTTGGGGGACGATCGCCCTGGGTCTATTTTCCGTCGGTCTCAACAATGACGCCTTTAAAGACACGGCGCTGTTCTTTACCTCTGCTGCACCGAAAGCCGGACTCTTCTACGGGGGTGGCTTTGAGCAACTCTGGTATCAGATCGTCGGTGTCGTGACGGTTGCCGCTATGACAGCTCTACTGTCGGCCATCTTCTGGGGCGTCCTGAAGGCGACCATGGGGATCCGCGTCACAGAACAGGAGGAACTCGAAGGTCTGGATATCAGCGAACATGGGATGGAAGGCTATCCTGGGTTTGTGAAGGATGGACTCCCTAGCATGGGACGCAGTCGTATCTAATTCAGGAAATCAGATTCAAGAAATCAGATTCAAGAAATTAGACAATAAAAAATAAAAAAGGAGGGCGATCGCCCTCCTTTTTTATGGCCTTAAAATATATGGCTTTTTTGTGACACTGGATTGTGATACTGGATATCGAGTTTTGATGGCCTTCTCTCCAATCACGGATCTACGTACTATCACGAAATCAAAGTTGTGATCACTACAATAATTTTCATGACAAATACGGATTTAAAATTCTCTAGAATCAAGGCGTAAATCAGAAAATATATCTTAAGAAACAGTTTCAGGGATGAAAAAGTAGCCTACGATACGGAATCGCCTGTTTAGAATTGATTGAATTCAATGGTCAGACCTCTTACTTTGCAATTTCTCTATAGAGTCTACTGCGGTAGCTTTTGTTGCAGGTTTCGTAAACGTCTACTCATTGTTATTTTCATCTCTAAAAAAGTAGTGTGTGGTTTGGAAGGTTGCTAGCGTGTTGAATTTCTTAATCAAAGCGAGTCTGGTTTCGATCGCGATTCTCCTGTTTTCTGTCGTCAATCCAGCTTATGCCGCAGACCCGACGGTTGCTGAAGCGATGGATGCGGCTAAAGCGGCTCAAAGTAGTGCCGATACTGCATGGATGCTGATCTCAACGGCACTTGTGCTGCTGATGACGCCCGCGTTGGCCTTTTTTTACGGTGGATTCGTTCGTTCCAAGCATGTTCTCAATACCCTGATGATGACCTTCATCATGATGGGCATCGTCGGAGTGAGCTGGGCTTTATTTGGTTACAGTCTCTCATTTGCCCCTGGAAACCCGTTTCTGGGTGGGTTTGAATGGTTCGGCTTAAACAAGGTCGCGGCAACAGTGGGCGACTATTTGCCTCATATGGGTTATGAGGATGCACTAAAGGCGGCAGATCCTAAGTATGCGGATTTGACCTCCTATGCGGGAACCATTCCCCATCAGCTTTTCATGCTCTATCAGATGACCTTTGCGATCATCACTCCAGCTTTGATTTCAGGGGCGATCGTTGAACGGATGAGCTTTAAAGCTTACTTCTGGTTCATGATTCTCTGGTCTACAATTCTCTACCCTGTCTTCGCTCACATGGTCTGGGCCAAGGGTGGTTTCCTCGGACTCGCAGGTGGCTTAGGCGCATTGGACTTTGCAGGCGGAACCGTGGTTCACATCAGTTCTGGTGTTTCAGCCTTGGTCGCAGCTTGGGTCCTCGGCCCTCGCAAAACCTATCCAAACCAGCCTGCGGCTCCCCATAACGTGCCGTTTGTTCTTTTGGGTGCGGGTCTTCTGGTGTTCGGATGGTTTGGGTTTAACGGTGGGAGTGCCTTGGGTGCAGGTAGCTTGGCTACGACGGCGATCGTCACCACCGCCCTCTCCGCTTGTGCCGCAGGTTTAGTCTGGGTGATCATGGAGTGGGTCCTTCGGGGCAAACCTACTGCGATCGGCATCGCAACAGGTCTGGTTGCAGGCTTGGTGGGAATTACGCCCGCTGCAGGCTTTGTGACACCCCTATCCGCCTTGCTGATCGGCGCAATCACTTCGACTTGTTGCTTCATGGCCGTCAGCCTCAAAGCAAAACTGCAATTTGACGATTCTCTCGACACCTTCCCTGTCCATGGCGTTGGCGGAACCGTCGGTGCAATCTTAACGGCAGTCTTTGCCGATCTCTCGGTGAATGCCGCCGGGAAAGATGGCCTTCTGAAAGGTAACTTCAGTGAGTTGGGCGTTGAGTTGGCGGCGATCGGCATCACCTACGTGATTGCGGGCGTTGGCACCTTCGTCATCCTGAAGCTCATCAGCATCTTCATGCCCTTACGTGCCAAGGAAGAAGCCGAGTACCAAGGTCTCGACATCAACGAGCATGGTGAAGAAGCCTATGGCGAAGAAATGGCCTCCGGTTTGGCTAGCGTCAAATAGAGCGTCAATCTAGTCTCTGGATTTAAATCCTAAAAAAGCCCCCAACTTGGAATTCAAGTTGGGGGCTTTTTTGATTGATTTTATCGACGTCTTTCTTGACGCGCTTCCTCTTCACGGCGGCGACGATCGCGCCATTCAGAGGTCGTAATGTAGATCACGCCCACCGTAATGGACCCCATTAACACCGCTGCAACCAGTTCCAACGTGGTAAAGAGTGAAGAACTCATAAAACTACCTTACAGACCGTTACGACCCCAGACGACCATCGCGATCGAAAAGGTAAATACCGTCAACAATCCAGCCCAACCCAGCGACAAAATATCCATAGTGTTAATGACTCGCTTACAATACACAACAATCGTTATCAAATATCATAACAGGACGACGGCCTCCCGAGGAAGCAAGACGCCATGCCCGAGCCAGCTAATCCCAGAACCCAAAACGCCAATTCCCTCTGGCAAGAACGTCTCGAATCCATCAAAGCCGCCATTCTATCGGGCTTCGTCCTCGCTCTGATCGCCGGGTTCGGGAGCGTCATCAATCCAGAATTTATGCGCCTTCCCACGATCGCCCTAGAAGTCGGAGTCGCTGGCTTTTCCGGCGGACTCTTTGGCATTACCTACCGTCATCTTGTGAGTCAAGGCCAAATTCAAGGTCAGGACAGCCCGCAAAATGAACATTTAAAATCTGGGGCGATCGGCGCTTTTGCCTTAGTGCGCGGACTGGCCCAAGCCGAACTTTTCTGGGTCTACCGTCATAATCTTTGGGCCGTTGGCATTACCCTCGTTGAGAGTTTCGTCCTGTTTGGCGTTGCCGCCTTCGTCCTGGACCTAGCCCTAAAACTGAACTGGGTTAAGCCGTTCCAATCCATTCCATAGACTCAGTTCCATCCGCAAGGGGGGAAAGACACCGATCGTAGAATGACATTTTAATAGGATAATGAGCAGCATCAAAATCACCTCTCCGTTCTGGTGTCATGTCACTCATTCCTAGGTTTTCTAGTGATCGCCTGAGCAACATCACAGAGGCCGATCTCCAACCCTGGTTACAACCGACTCAACTCAAATCACACTCAGGGCAACTTCCCACCTATATTCCCTGTCTCTCCACCATTGACTCCCAGCTCCTAGCTGTCACCATTCAAAGCGATCGTAGTCCTGCCATTCACGTCGGAAATATTGATACTGTTTTTGTCTTGATGAGTCTGATCAAGCCATTTTTGCTCCTTTATCTCCTGACTCACCAAGACCCCGACTACATTTTTTCTCGGGTAGGTATTGAGGCATCTGACCAGCCATTTCATTCCATCGCTCAACTGATCAATGATCACGGTCATCCCCGCAATGCCATGATCAACAGTGGTGCGATTTCTCTGGCCTCCCTCTTACCGGGTCAGACTGCGACAGAGCGCTGCGAAGCATTGCGACAATGGCTCAATATTCAAGCAGGCTGTCACCTGGTCATGGATGAATCCGCCCTGGCCTCCGTCCGATCGCTCAGCAATGAATCCAACCGCAGCATCGCCCGACGGCTCCAACAATCGGGCTATCTCCAAGACATCGAACTCGTTCTCGAAACCTATAACCAGATCTGCTGTCTATCGGGCACCATTCGAGAATTGGGACGACTCGGACTTCTCCTGGCCAAGCCCCAGCCAGAGATTCCCGACGAAGTGCAACATATGGTCAACAGCGTTATGCTGACGAGCGGACTCTACGAAAGCTCTGCCCAATACGCCCTTCGCATTGGACTCCCGATCAAATCTGGTGTCAGCGGCGGATTATTGGCGATCGTTCCAAGATCCGGCTCCATTGCGATCTATAGCCCTGCGATCGACGAAGTGGGCAACTCTGTAGGTGGACTGTTTTTACTCGAAAAAATCGTCCACCAGCACCATCTCAGCCTATTTCGCACGCATTAGTTTCGCATCTATTTCTCTCCAAACTTTGCCTTTGCCTTGTCATAGATCTCAGGCGTAATTTTCGTCTCGCCCATCTCTTGCGCTAATTTTTCAATTTTTTTACGCGCCCCTGGCCGCACGAAAAATGGGATTTCCTTGAGCTTCGCTTCAGCTTCAGCGGTCCATTCCATAATTAATATCTTTTGTTGAGATTTTTCATAGCCGTCTACGGTTTAGTTTACCAGCCGATCGGGCACTCTAGTCCCGAGGTGAGTATTTCACTACAAGCATTAAATTAGGCATCATCATGGCACTGAGTCCGGGTTTGAAGACGTTTTGGGTTTTGATTGGGGGGCTTAGTGCCTTGGGCTGTGGTCTTGCAATTAGTTTGATTCTCTGGAAGGGATTGTGGTCTGGAGGAATTGCCGCCGCGATCGTCTTGATGATCGTCTCCAGCCTCATCGGCAGTATCAAGCTGCAACTCGTCAATGCCGTCTCCACTCCACCCAAAGCCACACCCTGCGATCTCGCTGACCATCAAGGCTACGACGAAGCCTGGTTTGAGCATCACACCATTACCTTAGAGGATCTCGGGTTTCAGCTTCTCACCGACTGCTACCTGAAAGCGGAATCCACCACCGTCGCAAAATTTTTCTACCACACCGAGCATCAATGCTTTGCCGAACTCCTTCAAGGTGGAATCAAAACCCCGAACCCATCAGAAAATACCCTGATCTATCGCCGTACTATTGTCTCCTGCTTCAACCCTGACTGGACCCTGATCGACTTCGACCGATCGAATCTTCCCCTGGATGGACTCAGCTACATGTGGCGCAATCCCCAGGAAATCCGCCACTATCGCAACACCGAATCCCTGCGCGAAATGCTGAAGCTCCACCTCAACGATCGGGCGATCGTCCTGCGCCAACTCAAAACCACGATTCGCTTCGAACCCACTTGGGAAGAATTTCAAGCTTATGAAACCCAAGTTTACGATCGGATTCGTAAAACCCTGATGCGTCGCAATCTCCTGATCGCCCTCTTCGAAGCCACGCTCTACGAATTGAAGCCCAAAACCACCTGGCTCGGCGACTACGGCAAACGCACCAAACAACGAACCCACACGGCCTAAGGTGTTGGTTAATCCACGTTGAATCCACGTTGAATTCACGTTCAATCCACGATTCAATCTACGGTCACATCCACCGACTGAACTTCTACATCTACGGCGGTCACATCGATCGCCCCATCCGTCGCCAGACGACGAAACTGGCCATTTTCTACCCGCAAGGCTTCTCCACAGTTAGAACAGGCCATCTGACTGCCATTCAAACCTGTCAACTCATTACTACAAACCGGGCAACTGCCTAACACGAGGTTTTTTTTCAGCCACCACTGGCCGATCAAAATTCCCGCGATCGGCACCGCAATCAGCATCACGATCACCACCACGACCCCTTTCACCAGCCACCCCAACCCCAAAGAACCCAGCAGCCAGACAAATAAACCAATCCATAATAACTTCCGCAATCCTGCCCCCAGCAGTGGCAAGACCGAAAAAATCCGAGTTGAAGAGTAGGAGGTTGAATCACCTCTAGGAGGAAGGGAGTTCATGGCGCAAAATCCTAAATTAATCTGACCTACTAACCAGCATAAGAGAGGGTTCCAAAATCAGCACAGGGGAATCCGCTCAAAATCTGTACGCTTTCCAACCCCCGTCACAGCATCCCAAACCCCAAACCCCAAACCCTAGATCGATCGGCGTTTTGGTTTCGCGATGGGTTTCGCAATGGGCGAAGGTGTCGGCGTTGGGGAGGATGGCAATAGTCCAGAATGAGAAACGAGACCCTGAGAAAATCCGGTATCCTCAAGACCTGAATGATATTCAGTTAGCGTAGCATTAGGCTCTCAGTAGTCAGCCTTCTCGATATAGCTGCGGATGGCATTGAGATCAATATACCGATCGGTCACGTTCCGCAGTTCCCGAGCAATCATCCCCTCTGTCGAGACCACGGTGATGTGGGTATTTTTCGCCCGCAACAACTCGATCGCCCGCTCAAAATCGCCATCGCCACTGAACAAAATCACCCGATCGTACTGATCTACCGTGCTGAACATATCCACCACAATTTCAATATCCAGGTTCGCTTTTTGCGAGTAGCGTCCTGACGTATCGTCGTAATATTCCTTCAAGATCTTCGTCCGGACTGTGTAGCCTAGACTAATCAGCGCATCTCGAAACCCTCGCTGATCTTGAGGATCTTTCAACCCGGTATACCAAAAGGCATTCACCAAGTCCAACGTTGTTTTTTCTCCAGCAAAATATTCAAGAACTCGCTTGGGGTCAAAAAACCACCCATTCTTCTGTTGGGCATAAAACATATTGTTGCCATCCACAAAAATGGATAGACGGTTTAACGGATAAGGCATATAAAGATAAAAACCTGGGATTTTAGGCAATAAAAGACAGACAAGAGATAATGAAATCGAATAATAAGCGAGAAGAGTTAATTCAACTGAGCTATGCCACTGCTAATACAGTAACGAATTCACCCATAAGAGACATCTGTACCTATGGGGATATCTTATAACAATCATCGAATGGATCGTTTTTTCAGGCTTAATCTAATCTTAGTATTTCTACAAATAAGATATAGAGAGTAGAAGTTAGCAAGAGTTAGTAGATTTAGAAACTATAGATAGAGCATACTAGTCCTTAACTTTACAGATTGATTGTCCATTCGTTACAAAACATCGATTAATTCATCTAGATAGCCGGATAATTTCCTTCTCAAGAAAATAGAAGGCCGCGAATCAATATGTTGCGAAACCCTGAGTATCCCTCACTATAACATTTCCCACCTAAAGACCGATCGCATTCCAAGTGGCCCCACCCACAACGCCATCGGCTTCTAGTTTGTACTTCTGCTGAGCGGCTTTCACGGCTTTCTCCGTCAATTCTCCAAACTCTCCATCCGGTGCAATTCCCAGGAATCCCAGATTAACCAGCCGTTTTTGCAGGCGATAAACAGCATCCCCTTTGGCACCCCGCCGCAGAATGGGAGTAACGGGTTCAGCCGATTTTGCAGCGGGTTTGGAATCTGCTTTTTTAGCTTCAGCCTTCTTGGTTTCGGGCTTTTTTGTGTCGGACTGGGTGTCAGAGTTGCCGCTGGGGAGGAGTTTTGCCCAAGTGGACTGGCCGAGAATGCCATCGGGTGTTAAGCCTGCGACTTTTTGGAAGGCGTTGATGGATTTTGCGGTGGCCTCACTATAGGTGCCATCTAGCTCCCCGTCGTAATAGCCTAAGAGCTGCAAAAGGGCTTGAGCTTCCAGCACATCCACTCCTTGAGATCCCAGTTTTAGCAGGGGTTTTGCTTGGGCGGGGAGGGCGATAAGGACGGTCATCAGAAGAAGAAAAATCAAGCGCATGGTCGTTTCCTTAAGATCTAAACAGGTTAGAATTCAGTCCTTAGCTAAATTCTTCGCCCCGTATTTTCGCATGTATTCACTCTTCGATCGCTTTCAGGGTGGACTTTGGGGGATGACGATCGGTCAACACCACCTTTCGTCGCCGGAGTCAGAGGATGATTTGGAGACCTATTTGGGCTATGTTCCTCAGGTCATGCTGGGTCATGTCACGGTTTTGGAGCTATTGAGTGCGCTGTCGGCAGGGACCTTTAGTCGGACGGATTGGAGCTTTTATGGCACGTTGAGCTTGGCGATCGCGGGGAATTTAACCCCAGCGTTCCGAGACTATGAGGTCTGGAGCCAGAAAAAAGTGGCGCTGAACGAGGCTGTTTTGAACTGGGCGATCGGATGCCGCGATCGGCAGGCGAGTCTAGAGTTGGTGGCTGAGACTTTAAAGGCGCTAGAACTGTCCCCGCGAGAAGCGGCGATCGCCCTTGCTATCTATGGCGCACTCAGTTTACCAGGCGACTGGCGCTTAGCCTTCGATCGAATCCTCCGTATCAGTCCCGCACCCCATTGGACCGCCCCGCTCTTGGGATGCTTACTGGGAGCACAGGGTGGTGCGCGCACTATTCCAGCCGAACTGAGGCTGCGCTATGCCCAGCAAGGTGAAACCATCAGTCTTGAAGCTGAGACCCTGGTGCGATCGTGGTCGGGAAGTTTGAGTGGGGCGATCGTCACGTCACCCCGCAGGATTCACTTGGGCTAAGATTCTGGGCTAGAGACTTACAGATTTTCAATCAGCAGCGGCCTGAACCCGTGGCGCACGGAGGCTTCACCGATCTGTTCCATTTTTTCGACGGTGATCATGTTGCGACCCCAAGAAAAATTGGTATGCCACTTTTCAAATTCCAACAGCATAGATTCTGCAAAACAAGCAAAAAGCTGACGGGCTGGGACATCCATGTTAACCAGTCCCATGATTTTCCAGTCAATGTCCAGGGAATGCTCCACGATGCCACCGTTCAGAACATGGACACCGGGATGCTGGACTTTGCTCCCTAAGTTTTTAGGGTAGCCACCGTCGATCAGCAGACAGGGCTGTTTCAACGTCGTGGCGTCGATTTCCACGCCCTTCGGCATACTGGCCACCCAGACGACGATGTCCGCTTGAGGCAAAGACTCTTCGAGGGTTTGGATTTTGCCGCGCCCGAGTTCATCCTGGAGGGCTTGGAGGCGCTCTGGGTTGCGGGCGATCAGCAGCAATTCTTTGACATCAAGGCGCTGGTTGATCCAGCGACAGACGGCGCTGCCGATATCGCCCGTGGCTCCGCAGACGGCGACAGTGCAGTCCGAAAGGTTCATCCCCAGTTGCTTCGAGGCTTGCTCTAGCTGACGGACGATCACGTAGGCGGTGTGGGTATTCCCAGTGGTGAATTTCTCAAAATTCAGGGTGACGTTGCGGACTTGCTTGAGCTGGGATAGATCGAAATTTTCAAAAATAATCGATGAAAATCCGCCTAGGGCGGTGATATCCAACCCATTTTTCTGGGCATGAACCATGGCGTTGATAATTTTCCGGGTCGCCGCCTTGAATCGACGGGTTGCCAGCATTTCTGGGAGAAAGCAGGATTCCACGTAGCGGCCTTCGATCACCTGACCTGTGGCGCTCGTCACGGTAATCTCGTCCACAATTTGTGGCGGGGCACTACACCAAAACTCTAGATCTTGGTCTGCATATTCGGGATATCCCAAGTCGCGGGCGACAGATTGGGCGTGCTCCAGACTGGTTAGATGACCGATTAAACCAAACATGATGTGCGGAGGGTAGGGGATGGTAAGCAAAACTGAAATGGGGATCTAGAATCCCCACGTCATGATACCGAAGCTTGGGCATCCCCTCACCTCAGAACCGCCGACAAGATCCGCAAATTAAGCGGGTTCTTGCCGACTTTGATGAATCAAGCTAAGCCGCCGCGAGTCCGTAGGCAGACATGCGCATGATGTCGCGGGTTGTAAAGCCGATGTTCGCTAGGGCTTCCCCGTAGGCGATCATGAAGTCTTCGACTAGAGCTTCCCGTTCCATGCCGAGTTCGATCGCATCTTTTGCGACTTGGTTGAGCATGGTCCAGACGAGGGGTAGATTCTGCTTGTTGGCAGTTTCGAGTTCCTCGCGAGCGGTCTCAAAGTTGGCTTTGAGCCATTCTTCACCGTAGTTCAGATGCAGGTACTCGTCTTTGACCACGCCTTCGGTAATTTTGCGGGCAAAATCATCGGCGACGGGAATGTAGATGTTGTAGGCTGCGATCGCGAAGCATTCGATGATCAGCGACTGAATCAATAGGCAGGTCACAATGTTTCCACTGGCTGCCGCCGCTTGAAAGTTTCCATGGAGTTCTCCGAAGAATTCTTTAGCGAATGGAATATCTGGCGTCACACCCAGATTTTTACCGCAGGCTTCAAATCCTTTCTTGTGCTTAAACTCCATCTTGGCAAGCTTTTGCAACTCTTCGGCATCCTTCGGCATCAAGCCAGCCAGTTGGTTGTAGTTGCAGTAGGCTTCCTCTTCACCTTCGATGACGATCGCATTGATGCGACTGTAAGCGTCCTTATAGACGTCACTTTGGTAATCGAGTGCTGGCATCATCTCAAGCTGCGGCATAGATTCGTTTTCTCCTCTGGTGAACAGGCTGGCGAGGTGCCAGGGTTTTAGATCATCTGATTCTACAGAAATAGCAAGAATCAAGAAGTTTTGTGAATTCCACTCTACACTCTACCTTGTCTCACAGGGCATCGGATTATCGATGAGGAAAATCGATAATTATGGGGTCTTTGGCGTTTCGGAGAGGACTTTGTCAGCGATCGCACACCAGTCTTGACGAAGTGCGGCATCTTCGGGACCATCGGTGAGGCTGCGACCGTTGAGTTCTGGATGTTTTTCGACAAATCGGGCATTTACTTTTTGGTAAAACTTAGCTTTGGTTAAGCCAATTTCTTCGGAGCGGGCGATCGTTTCTACGCAGCTTGTGCTTTTGCCCTGGGTCCAGTCGGGCAGTTTAATCTCGGGCAAGGTCGGAAGTTGAACCTCTGGGAAAGTTGGCAGTTTGAGTTCGGGAAATTGGGGCAGTTCTGGAAATCTCAAGCCGGGGTTTTGGGGTTCTGATTGTGGCGATCGGCGTTGTTGAGCCACGGGTGGCTCCGATCGCAGGCTCCAAAAATAAGAAGCAGCGGCCCCCCCTGCCAGCAAGGCCACGATCAAGATGGCACGCCACACCCAGGTCAAGACCCAGTCGATCGCCTTAATTCCCATCCATAATGCCTTTAAGCACCAGACCAAGACGGTCCAAGGAAATTTAATCACACGCCATAGGATGTCGTCTTGAGGTTCGTTCCGATCGAAGGTCGCTTTTTGAAAGTCTGGATCCTGCGAGGTTTGATCTCGAAAATTTTGATCTGGCGAATTTTGAGGCCGATCGCTTTGTCGAGGTAAGCGGGGGCTTTGAGCGGGGTAGGTGGTGGGGAAGTGGGTGGCGGGTGCGGCGGGTGCGATGGCGATCGTTCGCATCTGAGACATCGGGGCCTCCGGACGAGCAGGCGTTTGGGCTGGTGTTTGCCCAGCGTTGGAGACAGCACCGGGGAGTCCGACGACTGGAGTGGGAGGGATGTAGGGCGCGAGATCTCCTGGGTTGAGGCCGGAGATACCGACTAGGGATTGAAGAAGCTGTGCAGCGTTGAGGGCGGTGCGGGGCCGATCGGTGGATTGGTAGGCGAGGAGTCGATCGAGGAGGTCGCCAAATCCTGGGCTAACGCTGACAAATTCGCGCCATCGCCACTGAGCCATTTGGCCGTCGTAGAGTTCGAGGGGCGATCGGCCTGTCATGAGGACAACCGTGGTGACGGCGAGGGAATAGAGGTCGGTGCTGGGGGTGATGTCGCCGCGCAGTTGTTCTGGGGGGGAGAATCCGGGTTTATGAATTTGGGTGCCGGACATGACGCCGGACATCTGCATGGCGGTCGTTGCCACTTGTTTGACGCTGCCGAAGTCGATGAGGAAGGGCTTTGTGGTGCGGGCTTCGCGGATCAGGTTGTCGGGGGAGATGTCTCGGTGGATGACGCCACGATCGTGGACGTAGCCCAAGACAGGCAGCAAGTCCTGCAAAAACTGAATTGCGCCTGTTTCGTCAAGACGGTTGCCTGCATCGACCCACTGTTCGTAGGTTTCGCCTGCAATGTATTGTTCGATGATTAATAAGACATCGCTATTGTCGATCGTGGCTTGGAGAATGGCCCGGAATTCGGGGATTTGGGGGTGGCGCAGTTGGTAGAGGGTTCCGGCTTCGCGCTGAAAGAGTTCGGCGGCTTTTCGGAGGATTTCGGGGGAGCTGATTTGGGGTGCAAATTCTTTGAGGACGCACAGTTCGCTGAACCGCTGCCGATCGCGGGCGAGATAGGTCCGCCCAAAGCCACCGTAGCCGAGGAATTGGGCGACTTCATAGCGGTTGTCGAGGACGAAGCCAATGGGGATTGGGGTGAGTAGCGGCATGTCAGGTTGCAGGAACGACGTAATTAGGGTGACTACAGGTACTAGTGACTACAGTACTAGTGACTACAAAGGGGGGCGATCGGTTTCCGAGATGCTGCTTAAGATAGCATTACCTGCGATGAGCCGCGTGCGTTGCTTCGCTTAACGCACGCTACGGGGTCGATTATGTTTCGATCATTTATGTTTCGATGAACTTGGGAATTCTTCTTCGTTAAATTCAATATCTAATTCAGAGACATTGATTTGCATTCGTTCTTGGACGTCAGCTACCGCTTTGTTGTAAATGCTGGGGCCAATTTCTTCAAGGAAGAAGTCTAATAAACCATTTGCAGCAATGTTTCCAATCTGCTCTTCTCTGATCTCATCAAAGTAGTCAATAATGGCATGAATCGCCTTTTTATGAACCTCTTTTGACAGCTTAATTGACATGAGAATGATCACTTCAGTGCTGGAATGACTCGCTTATTATAGAGCGTTTCAAACTCCTGTCTGCCGACTACAAGATACACGATCGACGTTTGCCGCTGATCCAATCTATTCAAATTTTGTGAGAACCATATAGACGGCTGGCCCGTCGGGAGTTGTAATGGTTTTCTGTCTCACAAAGCCTGCCTTCTCGTAGCAGCGAATTGCGCGTAGGTTATTCGGATCTGGGTCGGTTTGAATTTTCGACACCTGCGGATCGGTGAACAGCAACTCTACGAGGGCACGTACGAGTTTGGTTCCGAAACCTTTTCCTAACATAGATGCGTCAGCCAATGACTGATCGATTCCACGCACCCCTGGATCGGTTTCGTCTTCCCACCATCCGTCCCCACTTCCGAGGACAATGTAGGACTGGGCATACCCGATCGGCACTTCACCCAGCATGGCAATGTATGCCGTAACCCCTTCCTTTGCGAGCGTTTGAGGATGGTAATCCGTTTTCACCTCATCAAGCGTTGGACGCGCTTCATCACCGCCCCACCATTCCACAATATGGCTTCGATTGAGCCAATCATGGAGCATTGGTAGGTCGTCCTCAGTCATGAGGCGCAGTGTAATGGGGTTGGGTTCGATCGACATAAGAAAACACTTCTGTTAGGTCACAAACTTGTCCCGCGCATAGCGAAAACCCTTCCCTAAACTGGATAAATCTTGTGTGAGTTGCTCAACTTCAACTTCGGCGAAGTCAACGCCAGCAAACTTGCTACTTTTCGGCATTCTCAGACTTCCGGCGGCGACGATCGGCAATTTTCTGCATCAGGGCAATTGCCACCTCATTGGCTAGGTGGCCACCATTCTGGATTGCTTGGATCAGCTTCTCGGCTTCGCTGCCGGAGACGGGCTGTGAGACAGTGTGGAACGGATACTTCATACAGTTTATCAAATCAGTAAATCCATTATAGCAAGGCTCAGTAGCGCTTGTCTTCGGGGAATACGCCTTCGCTGGATCATAATTCTCTTAGTTCACCCGAACCAAATTCACCTTCAATTTGCTGGATCAAATCTTCTAGTATTTTCTTACCGTCACCGTTATTGCATAGATACAAACCATCGGATTCAATTTTCACAAAAACATTTGGAACTTCTCCAAGACCATCAGAGTTTCTAAACTCATACATCTCGGTATTAGGCTCAAATCTTGAAAACGACGATATTAAAGTAAGCAGACGTTGAGTTTTCCGAATATCAGGCAAGGAAAAATGCAACTTATACTCTATTCCCATTTCAATTATTTATAGATTGATCTTGTATGTCCGCTGGATCCAGGTTTTTAGCCTGTGATGTGTTACATCGAATCTACTTCTCCGATCATCCAAGGTACTTCCCCTCTAAATTCAATCTGCACCAATGGCTTGCCCTCAAACTCTGTCCAGTAAAGCCCTCCATTTTCCGTAAAACCAATCTGAAATTGCTGACTAACTTCTTCTAACACCAGTTCGTAAACCTGAGTATCCGCATACTCGGCCAACATCACTTTAGAACTCGGACTCTCCAAGTAGCCTACACAATGAAACCAACCGCTGTAAAAATGTAATCCCACTTCTGATATGCCATCATGACAGACCTCTACCTCTTTTCTGAAATCAACCCCAAGTCGGTCAAATAGAATCGATACTTCCTCTGGATATATTGTCTTCCGAGATGCCACAAAATTAAGGCACTTCTGACAGCCACATTCTTCCGCACTACCGCGCTCAATCTTGCTGTAAGCCTCGCGAGTTGCCTCAACATCTACACTTAATTTCCATTTCTGATACTGCACTTGTTGCATCAACTTTTGCTCTTTGTCTGATGTAGCAGCAAACGACTCATTTCAAATATAGCCTAATCCTAAATTTACACGGGCTAACTAAACGATTAGTCAGAAGTTTTCTGCATAGTGTTCTAATTTAGATGCAATATGCAGAAAGTTTCCGCATATTGCATCACTCAGCAATGAACAAGTCTCCGTCTTTTCGACCTCAAATCGAACAATATCTGATGCTCGAAGGCCGATCGTAGAACATCGTCCCTCCAATTGCCCTTAGGCAACCCTAAAGGTTCCATCCGAAATCCCCTTGAAAACCTGCATCAAATCCGCATCGCGACCTCAGAAGCAGCCTATCATAGCGGTATGCGGTAGACCCAGCCTTCAGCCTTCATGTACAAACTCGCTCCCACAAAACTCGAAACCGCCCTTTTACCGCCCTTTGTCGGTCTTCCCCTCAACCGGATCATGGTCCCAAAAACCCCTCAACAGTTTGCGGACGCCCATGCTGAAATTAAAGACTCTGCCTTCGTCGGATTTGATACCGAGTCTCGCCCCACGTTTACAAAAGGGCATCTGTCCGATGGTCCCCATGTTGTGCAATTTTCCACGTTGAATCGCGCTTTTATTTTTCAACTGTACCGATCGGACGGCCATGACACCCTGACCCAAATTTTAGAATCCCAAACCATCGTCAAAGTTGGCTTTGGATTAACCGTAGACCAAGGCCAAATCCGTCAGCAGCTTGGCATGAAATTGAAATACGTCTTGGACTTAGATCGAATTTTTCGCAAAGATGGCTACTGTCACACCCTAGGCGTCAGAGCCGCGATCGCCCTCGTCCTCAACCAAAAATTCCACAAATCCCGCCGCACCACCGTGTCCAACTGGTCCACCCCAGAACTCACCCCAACCCAACTCCTCTACGCCGCCAATGACGCCTACTCCGCCCTGCGCGTCTTAATTGCTTTGGAATCTCAGCGACCGGGCGCAATCCTGCCGATCGTCGAACTCGCCTACCGCCACGGCAAACCCATTCGCAGACGCCCCGCCCTCCCACCGGAATAACCCAACTACCCCAACCGCCCCGCTACAATACAAGAACTCACCGAACCCCTATCTCCATGCTGCAACCGAAACAACGCCTCACCGGACTCAAAGCCAGTCAATTTCGTCAT
>JAAFJU010000305.1 GCA_013298165.1 Synechococcales cyanobacterium bin31.maxbin.ball.101
TTGCTATTCACGGCATCTTTTACTGCTTTTATTCCCCCTACCTCAGTTGCCTATTATGTCTACAAACATCGACCTTGGGAGAAAGAGCCGCACTGCGTCTCACAGAACCCGCCTTATGTCCGATTTACGATCGTCTACGGTGGCTCAGTTTAGCCAAGGCAGTCGATTGAATGGAGCCAGAACGCTTTATTTCATGGCTCTTGATAGCATCTTACTCGTCGGCGCTCGACTTCTCGGTGAACATTTTGGAACTGCTTGGGAGCGAACCTGGAGTATTCAGGAAACCCCCAGTATGGTCTTCGTGATTCTCAGCATCCAAATCATCGTTTTCGCGAGTTACGGTCTCTATCAAAGTGGTAAAAAAAGACGCCATTATCCCAACATTATCAAAGCCGTCTTTTTATCCAATCTCATCCTCCTTCTCATCGCATTTCTCTATCTTCCCCACGCTTTAATCGCCCGATCGACCTTTCTCTTCACCGCTGTTCTGAGTCTACTTTTTATTAGCGTTGGTCGCTACGTTTCTAATCTTCTGATTCTTCAGGTTTGGAAGCGGGGATTTATTCGCCATCCGGTGTTTGTAATTGCTGCACCTAATTATCTCAAGGAAGTCACGGCACTGGTTTCCCGCGCGCCTTATCACAGACTATGCGGCAGTAATAACCTAGATTCGATCCATGCCGATCGTATCGACGAAACCCTGCGCCAGCTTGAGATTCTAGGGGTTTCAGAAGTCTTCGTGCATTCCACCACAGCCCTTCGAGATCCCATGCATCTCTATTGGAAACTGCGAAATAAAGGCATCACTATTTATATGCTTTCCAGTGTTCTCGAACCCCTATTTAGAGAAGAAGAATTCGGGGCGATCGAAGGCGTTCCCTGTGCCAAATTCAGCGCGCCCTTCTTGACAGGTCTCGACTTTTGGACAAAGCGGATCATTGACTTTATTGGAGCCTTAATTTTCCTAGTCATTACGTCTCCCGTCTACCTTGCGGTTGCCTTAGTCATTGCCTTTGATTCACGGGGTCCCATTTTCTATCAACAGACGCGCATTGGCTTAAGAGGCAAACCCTTTAAAGTCTGGAAATTCCGCACCATGGTGACAAATGCGGATGAAATTCAAGCCGTTCTGGAAAAACAAAATGAATGCAAAGACGGCATTTTATTCAAAATGAAATCCGATCCGCGCATCACCCACGTTGGTGGATTCCTTCGCCAATACAGTCTCGATGAATTGCCTCAGGTCTTCAACATTCTGCTCGGTGAAATGAGTTTTGTCGGACCGCGTCCATTGCCGACTCGGGATGTGGAGCATTTCTCCCAGCATCACCACATTCGTCATGAAGTCTTACCTGGAATTACGGGGCTATGGCAAGTGTCAGGCCGATCGGAAATCAAAGACTTTGAAGATGTGTTTCGTCTCGACATTCAATACATCGAAAACTGGTCCCTTTGGTACGACCTCAAGATCGTTCTCAAAACGATCGCCGTCGTCTTCCAAAAAGCTGGAGCCTACTAGCTCATCAAAACAGTCCAAGGCTCTTTTAACAAACTCGAACCATTCAACCCAAACCATTAAAATCCTGGAGTCTCCCACCATGTATTTCAACTCCACACAACACACTGCCCAACCCAAACCCCGCGTCAAACTCTGCGGCGTCGGGGTCGATACTTACACCTTCAATGAAGTGATCGACATCATTCTGGAACAGGTTCAAGCCCATCAAAAACCCAGCTACGTCGTCACACCCAATGTCGCCCACCTCGTCAGTCTCCAGCACGATCGCGCCTTCCGTCAAATCTACGAACAAGCACTACTAGCCGTTCCTGACGGGGTTCCCCTACTGTGGGCCGCCAAACTTTTAAAATCCCCCCTCGGGGGCCGGGTAAACGGGACCGATCTCTTTGAAGAACTCGCTGCGATCGCCGCACAACAGGGTTTGAAAGTCTTTTTCCTAGGGGGCCGATCGGGAGCCGCAGACCAGGCCGCCGATATTCTCGCCACCCGCCACCCCAATTTGGATATTGTCGGCACCTATTCTCCACCCTTTGGCTTTGAGAATAATATCGCCGAACGCGAACGCATCAACACCCTGATTCAAGATGCTGCACCTGATATTTTATTTGTGGGTTTAGGTGCGCCAAAACAGGAAAAATGGATCGCGCAACATTATGAGGAACTGGGTGTTCCCGTCTCGATCGGCATTGGTGTCAGCTTTGAATTCGTCGCAGGCATGGTCCAACGCGCCCCCCGTTGGATGCAAAAAGCCGGACTAGAATGGCTCTTCCGCCTAATCAGCGAACCCGGTCGTCTTTGGAAACGCTATCTAGTCGGCAACGTCTATTTTGCCTACTTGGTAATGAAGCAATTGATCTGGGGCGATCGGGCCTTTAGTAAATTGCGAAATTAAACCGGGCTTTGCTTACGCAACGCTACGCGAACGACTCCGCTCAGCCCTCAACATTACGTGACCGGACTCTTCCAATCCGGACTTCGACTCCCAAAAGCTACGTGGGCTGAGCGGAGTCGAAGCCCAAACACAACCAACCCTAAAACAAATTAAACCGTTTCAGTTGTGCCTCGATCGCCTTAGGGAGAGATTGGTGCAACTGTTTTGCGTCTTTAAACACCAAACGGTTTTGAGTCGGCAGGTCAAAGGGAAAATGCCCCTGCACATCCGATCGCTCCATCTGCGTCATCAAAATTTGCTCCGGTCGCTTGCATTGCAACGCATAGCCCGTCTCCACACAGACCTGAGGACTCGGGATCAACTGCGGCACTTCCAGGTCAGCAACCTCAGCGATCGAAGTCCCATCCGCCACATAGAGCAAGCTCTGACGAATCGAGCGCATCACCGGACTATTGAGCCGCACAGGACCATCATCCAGACGATGGGACTCCTTCAGCGAAATCTCAACGCGGGACTTGCGATTAATCGACTCAACGATCGCCGTCAACTCATCCCGCAGCAGTTCACTCGACTCCGGATAAGCCTGCTGATAGGAGAAGAAGATAATCGGCTCTAGATGGGCCAAGACATCCTGCTTCGTGAAATAAATCTCGTGACTACTCAGGTCAATGTTGGCGATCGCATAGCCAC
>JAAFJU010000124.1 GCA_013298165.1 Synechococcales cyanobacterium bin31.maxbin.ball.101
TAACAAGGTATTGAATCCCAATGACTTTGTGATCCTGGCTAAAGCTGAAATATTTTCGCCATTCCGGCTTTTTACGATCGTCGCCCTGATTGGCGTCATTGGGAACTTTGGTCAAGGTTGTCATAGAAAAACCATTAGTAAACGGCGATTTATTAATTCAGCAATAGGGATCGAAACCCTAGGGATCAAATCAAGTGGATTGATGATCCATGGATTCCATTTCCATTCCCTGAGAAATGGCCGACTGCTGCTGGGCTTGAATGGCCAGAATGTTCTCCACCGTCACACCTAAGCGTTTGGCATAGGGGGCGAGGTAGTCTTCATCACTGAGCAATTCAGGATAAAGCGCGATCGTCGTAGCAGGAGACTTAGCCAAATCTTGACTATCCTTCATTGCTACCACCTGCGTCGCGAGCCAATCGTCATAGTCCTTTTGAGACTGAACAACGACCTGCGATCGCATGACGCCATGGTACGCGCCACACAATTCAGCACAAATCAACGGATAAGTGCCTTCTTTTGTGGCCGTAATCCGAATGGGCATCGTGCGACCGGGCACCGCATCCTGCTTAATCCGGAACTCCGGTACCCAAAACGCATGGATCACATCCATCGCCGTGATATTCAGCAAGGCTTCGCGGCCCACGGGAAGATGGAGTTCACCTGAGGTTACTTCCGTTCCCGCATAGTTAAACAACCAAGCAAACTGTAACCCCGACACATTCACTTCAAATTGGGTTTCATCCGCCGCTAACACATCCCCCATGGGCATCTGGTCGGACATCGCAGCAGAGGGTTCTGAAGAGACCCCAGCCTGAATGATCGCGCCCTTAGCTGGCATGGATTTTACTTCTTGATGTCCCGGTCCATGGTTGTGCTCCATGGGGTTGAGTCCACCGATTTGCTCATAGACATCGAAGCTGTAAAGCGACAACGCCAACACAATCACGGCTGGAATCGCTGTCCAGACAATTTCTAGAGGAATGTTCCCATGGACATATTTCGCATCCGTCTCGTCTCCGGGCTGACGGCGATAGCGATAGGCCACGTAGATCAAAGCTGCTTGGACCAGAATAAATACTCCGGTACTGATCACCATCAAAACATTGAACAAATCATCAATTAAGACTGCTTCTTCTGAAGCGGCGGTCGGCAATAAATGATGGTTATAGCCGTACCACAGACTCACCAATGTCAGGACAACCCCAAACAGCAAAGTGATGATTTGACTTGGAATCTTCACTGTATAAGCTCCTTACAGATTGAGACAATTCTCCGCCTTCGATTCGATACCCTAATTAAGCCGAATCACTGAAGTCAATGTCATGAAGCACAATCTATCCAAAGAAATAGCTACAAAACATCACACCTATACAAAACAAAACAGTTAGTAACAAATGCCCTGTGCTGATGTGGCGATCGTGCCTCTGTGATGCTTCACACCTTTAACCCAAGAAAGCCTACTACTCATGAAACAAAGCACTTTTTAGAGTCAAGCTATCGTGTTGAAGCACGGTAAGCGCGACTTCATCTTTACCTCCTTACCCTAGTCCAGTTCCAGAAAAATAGGACTCAAAATCGTAGAAGTTTAGGCTTTTCTTTAGGATCACAAGATAATAATTTCAATTTGTAACAAGTTCCAGAGGAGAACTTGAAGAATCTCTAAACATTTGTCGCATTTCTGTAATTGATCGTTCACAGTAAGGACAAGTCCTGATGCAGGCAAGGCTTTGTAAAAATGCTTTGTGAGCCGGATTTCAACAACAACACTTCTACATCAATTAAATGGATGGCAGCAATGACATCTAAAATGACCTCAAATCTGGTCTCCAGCCTTCGAGCTAGCCAGTCAGTCGAGTCCAGTCAACTTCGCGTTTCGATGCCGCCCCTCGCGTTACAGCGATATTTGGCGCAAGGGATTTTTATATTGGCGATCGCGGTTCTGGGCCTGATGGCCTTGGGCAGTGCAACTCGCGTGATGAATGCCGGACTTTCTTGCCCTGATTGGCCGCTGTGCTATGGGCAGGTTCTCCCCAGCAGTCAAATGAACCTTCAAGTCTTTTTGGAATGGTTTCATCGGCTAGTGGCTACGACGATCGGCTTCACCACATTGATGATGTTTAGTGTGAGTATTTGGCAACGTCGTCAGCTTCCAGTATGGCTTCCGAAGGCCATGGGATTTGCGATGTTGGTGGTCCTGTGGCAGGGTGTGCTAGGCGGCTTGACCGTGACGCAGCTCTTGCGCTTTGACATTGTGACGGCACATTTGGGCACGGGACTACTGTTCTTCATGACGTTGTTGACGATCGCCGTGGCTCTCTACACCCGCGACGGTAAAACCACTGAAGCGCCCGCCAACCCCCTTCCTGGCTATCTTTGGAAAGCAGGTGCGATCGGCGTGGTTTGTATCTATGGTCAAAGTTTACTGGGTGGCATTGTGGCCTCGCGGTGGGCCTTGCATCAATGTTTTGGGCAACAGCAGCTTTGTACGGTGATGAATAGCCACCTTGTGGGCGTGATCCCGGCGACCCTTTCGGCGATCGTTGTCATCGTTCTGGCATTGCGAACCCGAGCATTACCGAACTTTTTGCGCTGGGTGATGTACGGATCAGGCGTTTGTCTGGGGCTTCAGCTTTTGCTGGGCTATGCCACCTTCCGCCTTCATCTTCAAGTCGAGCCGCTCACCGTGGCCCATCAGTTCATCGGTGCGACCTTGCTTGGAACGATCGTCTTTTTTACGGCTTCCAGTTATCGCCTTAGGGTCTCGTCTTAGCACTCGCTAGACCGTTTGAATGCATTCTCAATCAACTCCCTTCACCACTGAGGCAACGTGCCATGATGAATCTCACCAACCCCCTGATCCCCGTAACGGCTGAACCCAAGACCCCTCGCCTCAACGAAACTTGGACAGATGTCGTTCGTAGCTACTATCAATTGACCAAACCCAGAATTATTTTGTTGCTCCTCATCACCACCGCAGGTGGCATGTGGATCGCAGCGGAAGGACAAGTTGATCCCCTATTGGCCTTCGTCACTCTTTTTAGTGGGGCTTGTGCATCGGGCGCGGCTAATACGATGAACTGTCTGTACGATCGGGACATTGACGCCATCATGGTTCGTACCAGCAAGCGTCCCATTCCCTCAGGTCGTGTTAGTCCTCGGGATGCATTAATTTTTGCCACGACCTTGGCCAGTTTGTCCTTTGGGTTGTTGTGCTATTTTGCCAATCTTCTAAGCGCATTGCTTGCTATGTCCGGCATTGTCTTTTACGTGTTGGTCTATACCCACTGGCTTAAGCGCCACAGCACCCAAAACATTGTGATTGGTGGTGCGGCTGGAGCGATTCCTCCTTTGGTGGGCTGGGCGGCTGTCACTGGCAGCTTGAGTCTTCCCGCTTGGATGTTATTTATTATCCTGTTTCTCTGGACACCTCCCCACTTCTGGGCCTTGGCCATCATGATTCGCGATGACTACGAAAAAGTGAAAGTCCCCATGCTGCCTGTGATCTGTGGAAATAAGCTCACCAGTCAAGAGATTCTGTATTACACCCTAGTGTTGATCCCCGCCACGTTAGTGTTGGTGTATCCGTTGGGTGTGATGGGTGCCTTGTATGGGACGATCGCCTTAATCCTCGGACTCCTCTTCGTGAAAAAATCCTGGGATTTGATCAAGCAACCTGAAGACTATCAGACTGCTCGATCGCTGTTTAAATATTCGATCGTCTACATGATGTTGCTTTGTGGTGCCATGATGGTAGATAGTCTTCCAGTGTTTAACGCCATCAATGCTCAGATTGCAGGGCAGATTGCGAGCTGGATGACGATCGCAATGGCGGCAGTTAGCTCGATCGGTTAACGAATCGGTTAAAGATCTGATGCAGGTTGAATGCCTAGAATGTTGATTTTAGTACCAGGCGGTTAGGGAGGAGAATGGCATGACAGTCACAGCAAATATCACACCGGACAATCCTGCTGTGGTTTTGAGTTCCGAGGGTTTAGACAATCCCACGGGACAAATCAAGCCCGATTCTCCTCAAGCACAGGCCGCGATCGTCATTCAGGATTTGAAAAAAAGCTATGGGGCGATCGAAGCGGTCAAGAATGTTTCGCTCTCCGTGCAGCCAGGAGAAATCTTCGGCCTGCTCGGTCCCAATGGAACAGGTAAAACCACCACGTTACGTTGTCTTTGTACCTTGACTCAGCCTGATTCTGGCGTTTTAGAAGTCTTTGGTATTTCAGTGGTACAAAACCCCAGCGCCGTGCGTCAATGTCTTGGCTACGTCGCCCAAGAAGTGGCCCTCGACAAAATGATGACGGGCCGCGAACTGCTGGAAATGCACGCGGATCTGTACCATCTCTCAAAGGCTCAAAGCCTCGATCGTATTCAATCGGTTCTGAAAACCCTGAATTTGGAAGAGTATGCCGATCGGCTCGTCAAGACCTACTCCGGCGGCTTACAAAAACGACTGGATTTGGCCGCTGGGCTGTTACATAATCCTAAGATTCTGGTCCTGGATGAGCCGACTGCCGGATTGGACATCGAAAGCCGTCAAATCATGTGGCAATTGATTCGTCAACTGCGACAATCCGGCACCACCATTTTAATTACCAGCCATTACCTCGAAGAAATCGATGCCCTTGCCGATCGGGTTGCCATTCTCGATCGGGGCAACGTCATCGCTTGTGGAACGCCTCAAGAGTTAAAGACAGCCGTGGGCGGCGATCGCGTCACTGTCAGAATTCGGGAGTTTACATCGTTCGAGGAAGCGACGATCGCTCGGGATGCGTTGCTCAAGCTTTCTGTGGTCAAATCCATCACGATTAATGAGATGCAGGGCAATTCCTTGAACTTAGTTGTCGCGGCGCAATCGGATGTTTTGGCCCTGGTTCAAGCTCAATTGGAAAACCTAAGTTTACCGATTTTTGGGATTGCTCGATCGCAGCCCAGCCTGGAAGATGTGTATCTCAGCGTTACAGGCCAATGTTTGAATGAGCGATTGAATTAATGATGATGGATTGGAGTAGTTGGATGCCCTGGTGTGGGGCGACGGGGATGGGATTGTTTGCTAGCCTCACCACGGGACAAATTGTGGGATTTGCCTTTAGTCGGCGATTGCCCACGTTTCAGCTTCTCTTTGCATCCTTTCTTTTGGCGATCGTCACCTGGTCCATTGTTTCGGTGCTGGTGGGAGCGATTTTCTGGATGGGGAGTTATCTTTGGACGAGTGAATGGGCGGATAGTACTCTGGGACGGGCGGCATTAGGCGTATTGTTGGGGGTGATGTTGATGGTTTTGAGTGTATTAATTTGGCGATTGCGGATTCGAGACGGGCGCAGGTGGTCTACCGCAGGGGCGGTGATTCCCTGGGCGATCGTCTCGGCTACTAGTGCAGGAGCCTTTCATTGGTTTTCCACCACTGACACCTTGAATTACCAAGTCCCCGAATATTTTTGGGGTTGTGTCTTTATGTCCATGGCGATCGGCATCATTCTCGGCTCCTGTGCAGGCGGCATGATCCATCACCAAACCAAACACCTCAGGAGTTCTAAAGTATGAGTTTAGCCACAAACCCCATTTCCACTCCAGCCAATTCTTGGACGATCGCTGCCAATTTTATTCAAGAAACCCGCGCTTTAACAAAACGCCTATTTATTCAATTGATTCGCCGTCCGTCCACGTTGATTGCGGGATTGGTGCAGCCGTTAATGTGGTTGATTTTGTTTGGGGCATTATTTCAAAATGCGCCAGAGGGCTTTCTCGGCACCTCGGGGCAATATCAAAAATTTCTCGGCGCTGGAGTGATCGTGTTTACCGCTTTCGGTGGTGCATTAAATGCAGGATTGCCTGTGATGTTCGATCGGGAGTTTGGGTTCCTCAATCGCCTGCTCATGGCTCCTTTGGTATCCCGATCGTCCATTGTTTTTGCCTCAGCCATCTTCATTATGGCCCTGAGTCTACTTCAGACCGTGGCAATCATGACGACGATCGCTCTTCTCGGCGCGGGTGTTCCTAATATTTTGGGTGTGCTGTTGATTATCTCGATCGTCATGGTGTTGGTATTAGCTGTCACGTCGCTGTCTCTCGCATTAGCCTTTAGCTTAAAAGGCCATGTTGAGTTGATTGCTGTAATTTTAGTAACCAACCTGCCGCTACTGTTTGCAAGTACTGCGTTAGCACCCATTAGTTTTATGCCGACTTGGTTGCAATGGATTGCATTGGTGAATCCATTGAGTTACGCGATCGAACCCATTCGCTATATTTATCAGCATTCCGATTGGACTTTAGGTTCTACTGTGCTGAACGCGCCGTGGGGAGATGTGTCCATGGTGGCCTGTGTTGGGATTTTGTCATTCTTTGCAGCCTTTAGTTTGTGGGCGATTCAGCCGTTGTTGAAACGATCGTTGAGTTAGGCTTCGGCTCCGCTCAGCCTACGAGATCCTAAGCTCAGTCTACGCGATCCTCCGCTCAGCCTCCGAGATCCCGAGTCGAGGACTGAGCGGAGTCGAAGTCCGGATGGAGCATTCCGCCAGACGTTTTATTCACGTTCTAAGCTTTCACACCCTTAAGCCAATAAGTCGTCATAGAACCAACGCCATAAATTTCACTGATGCCCCGATCTTCGAAAATAAACTTGTCCTTGAGACGACGGTAAGTCGCAGGCGTCACCTGAATGGTTCCGGGTAAACTGCTCGACTGCATCCGACTCGCCAAATTCACCGGATCACCCCACAGATCATAGGTGAATTTCTTACTCCCCACGACACCTGCCACTACAGAACCACTACTAATTCCAATCCGGATTTTAAACGGTTCTCCCAAATCCTCCTGAAATTTGTCCGCCGCCACCTGCATCCCAAGCGCCATATGGGCGATCGCCTCCGCATGGTCCGCCTTCGGTTCCGGCACCCCGCCCGCCACAAAATACACATCGCGAATGGTTTTGATCTTCTCTAATCCAAACTCCTCTGCCAACCCGTCAAAGGCACAGAACAGCACATTCAACAGCCTTACTTGCTCCGTCGGCGAAATACGACTGGAAAAGGCCGTGAAATTATCAATATCGGCAAACAGCACCGTCACTTCGTCATAACTTTCCGCGATCGTTTGGTTTGCATATTTCAGCCGTTCCGCCACCGACTTCGGCAGCACACTTTGTAGAATCCGTTCTGTCTGTTTGCGTTGGTTATGTAGAACGGACTGGAGTTTTCGCTGTTCAGTGATATCTCGCACCGTGCCTTCGTAATATTCCACCCGGCCATGGCGATCGTTCACCACGCGCAGGTTTTCCGAAATCCAAATTTTACTGCCATCCTTGCGTCGCACCCGAGACTCCGCACCTAAGACTTCGCCATGCTGTTGAAGGTACGTCTTAATCCCTTCGCGCCGTCCCGGTTGTAGATAAAGCTGCTCACCAATACTTGTGACGCTGTTGATCAATTCCTCGGCAGATTCATAGCCATAGATTTGGGCGAGAGCGGGATTAGCCCGAATGTAGGTACCCTCTGGGGTCGTTCGGAAAATCCCGTCTAGCGATCGTTCAAATAAACTTTGATACTGTTCCTCAAAAGCTTGTCTCTCTTTAATTTCTGATTGCAACCGGACATTTTGCTCCTCAAGACGAAGCTGCAATTTGCGCAGGTTCAATTGATTTTCAATGCGAGCGACTACTTCTTCTGCCTGCAGAGGCTTCTCGATAAAATCCACACCACCCACCTGAAACGCTTTGACCTTAGCCTCGGTTTCACTGATGGAACTAATAAAAATAATCGGAATGTCCGCCGTCGCCGGGTCCTTTTTCAACTGTTGACAGACGCTGTAGCCATCCATGCCCGGTAACTTAATCGCCAACAAAATTAAATCTGGTGATTGCTCTAAAGCCATCGGAATCGCCGCAGTTCCCTCAGTGGCTGTGACGATTTGATAGTGCTGCTTTTTCAGGGTATCCATCACACCGCGCAACTCGGCTGCCAAGTGATCAATCAGCAGCAGTTTGCCCCGCACTTCTCCCTGCGCTTGAAGCGTAAAACCGAGGAGCGTGAAGATCTGCTCTTTGGTTTCATTAATTTGTTGAACATGCTGGGAGCCTTGACTGCTGATGGTTTTATGTAGCATCGACAACCGCTCTAGACGTTCCACAACGCCCCGCCGATCGTCCTCTGCAGGGTAGAGGTCTTCCAACGAGGAATTCAGATCACTCAAGGGGTCCGCCGGAATCGAGAACCCATCTTCAGAAATCGGAACTAAACAATCGAGATCTTGACGCAGAAGTTTTCGCAGGTGGTAGACGATCGGGGGAGAAAGCTGCACAGGGGTTTCCAAGGCAGAATTATTTTCTTCAGAAGGGGAACTTGAATAGGCCATACCGCGTCCAAACTGTCCAGAAATAGTGATTTAGGCGTGTTTTATGAAGACTGCCCGATCTTAGGGCATCTATGAGCCTTAGGACTATACGATTTAGAACCAAATGACCGACATTTAGAAAAATGTTAGAATCATAGGCAATAAATAGAATCTGCTTGAACGTTCTCCCTCAACCACCTTACCCTTTTGGAGTCTTGGCCCATGTCTAGTGTTGTGCGCGCTTCACAGCTTGCAATGGTTTTATTACTGGGTTTATCCCTGCCTGCCCAGGCACAATCGTCGGAATCTTCTGCGCCGCTCTCTAGCCCAGAAGCAAATAGTGACCCTTTTTCATCTCGTGGCGACAATAATGGAGCCATCATGCAGTTGATCCATCGAGCCATGCGAGGCGAGGGCAATGTAGATCGTGCCTCGGAGGCTGCGGCTCAGCGGGAAAGTCTGGCTGAAGCTGCCAATGACTTTTTTGCAAAACGCAATCAGTCTAAGAAAACGGCCCCTGCCCCTGCAACGACTCTCTCACCCACTAATCCGAATCAGCCCGGAAGTCTCAAACCTGCAACCATTTTACCGATCGCACCTGTAGCTCCCAGCACGGCCCCCAGTCCTGTCACTCCCAGTCCTGAAGTCACTCCTGGGGCGCAATCAACTGAGTCTCAGCCTGCAAAGCCCTAGCCCTAATAGCTCTAATGTTGAGGTTTAATGTTGAGCTGTCTACTTCGAGAAATGAATGGGTAGCTCAACTCGAAACTCAGCTCCCCGATCGGCTTCCACGGGATAGCCCGTCAAGCATCCTTGATGGTAGTCCACGACAATCTGAGCACTAATCGACAATCCTAAACCCGTCCCCTTACCGACGGGTTTTGTTGTGTAAAACGTCTTAAAGACTTCTGTTCGCACCTGTTCCGACAGGCCAATTCCGGAGTCCGCTACTCGGATGTGAACATGGTTATCGTGGACTTCAGTGCGTAGGGTGATGACATCGGGCGTAGCTTGATTCTGGTCGAAAGAGAATTTCTCACAGCGTTCATCGATCGCGTCAATGGCATTGGCAATCAGATTCATAAAGACTTGGTTGATGGCTCCTGAAAAACATTCCACGGCAGGAATGTCGCTGTAATGCTTTTGGATACTGATTTCGGGACGGAACTGAGTCGCTTTGAGTCTAGGCTGGAGGATTAGGAGTGTGGTTTCGAGTCCTTCATGCAGGTTCGCGAGTTCAGGGTGGTCTTCGCTCGGTCGGGAGAAGTTTTGAAGCGATCGGATTAGGTGTTCGATGCGTTCTGTCCCGAGGGCCATGGATTGAAGCAATTTTGCGAGATCGCTTTGGATAAAGGGTAGATCCAACTGCTCGATTTGTTGGACGATCGCTGGGGGCAGATCCTTGGCTTGGTCTTGGTAGATCCCAATGACGGTCATCAGTTGCTGGACATAGGACTTGGCGTAGTCTACGTTGCCTGAAATGAAGTTGAGCGGATTTTTAATCTCATGGGCGACGCCCGCGACGAGCTGACCGAGGCTGGACATTTTTTCAGTCTGGACCAGTTGGGCTTGGGTGTCCTTGAGTTTCTCAAAGGCTTGTTCTGTCTGTTGGGTTTGGGTTTCGAGTTCCTGTTGAGATTGCTTCAGGGCTTGGTTTTTAGATTCCACTTCCTGAACATAGCCCTGCAGGTCTGAATACAGACGCGCATTTTCCATCGAAATTACAACTTGAGCGGTTAAAAGTTGCAGGACTTCTAAGCGATCGTCGGTGAAGGCTCCGATCGCTAAGTTATTTTCTAAATACAAAATGCTGCTTAGCTTCCCTTGGGACAGGATGGGAAAGCAAAGCACAGATTTTGTTCCGTAGTGACGGATATAGCTGTCGCCGCCAAATTGGCTATCTTGCGCAGCATGGTCTAGCACCACGGTTTGATGGGTGCGTTCCACATAGGAGAGCAGGCTAAAGGGCAGGTGCTCGGGTGTGGCAATATCCAGATAGGTGTGGATTTCAATGCGATCCTGCTCAACCCGACCAAAGGCTTCAATATGCCAACGATCGTTGCGACGCATGACCAGAAGACCTCGCTGTGCCCCTGCATTTTCAATGACAATCCGCATCAGCTTTTCCATCAAGCTCGTGAAGACGATTTCACTGGAGAGGGTGTGAGAAACCTTGAGAATCGTCATCCAGTCTAGGTTGGATGGCATTTCACTCCGCAGGGCCATGAAATGAGTGATGGGATTAGGGGTGGGGCGGGTGGATTGCCAGTCGGCGATCGGAAGCTGCTCTCCCGTGGATGAGGGTTGGAGGTGCTCCAGTTGACGGCGGAGTTGCTGGGTTTTGCGGACGGCTCCCCAGTTTTGGTAGGCGATGCAAGCATCATTGAAGGAATGAACAGCAAGACGCGATCGACCTGTGCGCAGAAAATAGGTCGCCGCGCGTTCGCTGGCGATGGCTGCGATGGAGTGATTGCGGTATTGGTAGGCACTTTGAATGGCGCGATCGTAAAGGGTCACGGCGTCACTATCTCGCAGTTCGAAAGCAGCTTGTTCGGCTTGTAGCAACTGCTGACGGGCTTGGAAGTTATCGGGACAGCTTAGACTCCATTGCTCTAGGGAATGGAGGTTTCGATCGAACTGCGATTTCAATTCAGGGGTTAAGGGTTTCTCTTGATCTAGGACCTGGGCGCTGATCAGCAGAGCTTGATAGAAGTAATGTTCGACGACGATCGCTGTGCCATAGTGGCTGTCGATCAGGGCTTCGGAGAGTTCTGCGATCGTTGCAGCTTGCTCGTAGGCGCGATCGAGGTAGAGCAATTGCAGCTTGTAGATGTAGTAGCGACTCAGTGTGTTCGGGCTGGTAGCCGCCTGGAGGCGCTCGACCAGTTGAGCTTCGGAAAGCGCTGCGATCGCAGATGAATGAGAACCGGAATCGACGGCTGAGGATTCTGACTGGACGACACTGGCGGATAGGTCAAAGAGTTCTAAGGTCTCACCCTGCAACGCTCTGACAAATCGTTGTTTTACCTCAGCATCCTGCTGAAGCGTCTGATGCTGACGGTGTTGTGCAAAATGATGGAACTGCTGAAGCTGCTCGGACACCTCCAACAAAGGAAGTCCCGCCATTAAGGCCGCATCGGCCATCACGACCTGCACATAGAGGGCGTAGAGAAACTCCCCCGTCTCGCAGCAAGAACGGAAAGCGGCCTGAAGATTCCTGTGGCAGGTTGTGAGCGGTTCATGCCAATGGGCCAACAGTCCCCAAAAGCTAAATTGTGTGACGCCAACGAGGGGTTGGGATGTCAGGGTTTGAGACAAGAGCGGTTCAGATGAGCCTTGCGTTTGGAGCTGATTGCTGGGGGCATTGCAGCGCAGGGCAATTTCTCTCAGTGCGGCTCGTCCTAGTGCATAGCCCAGGGCATAGTCCCCTAAGCTGGCACTGAGAATGGTTCCGTAGGCCACATAGGCGTAGGCTGAATGAATGGAGTTGCCGTATTCCAACGATCGTTCCACCATTTGGGCGATGACGACATGGTAAAGCGGCAGATTGGTCGTGACGGAGGCCGCCGCAAGATACTGGAGCAATCGCAAAATCGCTAACTGCTGGGCAGACTGAAGCTGGGGCAGTTCTGACAGCCGATCCATGGACTGATGACCCACTAAGCCTCGGGTCTGGAGAAGCTGTTTGACCCGTTGTAAGGCGATCGTGGCGTCGTCAGCTTGCACGGGCTGGGGCAGTTGAACCCCCAGGCAAGCCAACCCCTGTAGGCCCAAACCGATGGCTTCAGATTGTTGTCCGTGGGTCAAGCACAGCACCATCTGAATGGTATGCAGTTCAGCGCGGTCAAAGGGGCTATTCGATCGTTCGACGAGGGCGATAAATTCGGCTTGGGCGCGATCTAAATTTCCACAGAGATACTGACATTCTGCCCGCTCTTTCATCAAATCAAAGGCTAAGTCATCGCCTTTGATCTCCTCGTTGGGGACCCATGCTATTTCATCAGAACCCCGTTTGACAGAGGTTTCCGGCTGGGGGGCTTCGGGTTGGGATGACCATTTTGTATCGTCTTGGGCATCGACCCAGTCACTGCCATCTCCTAAGGCCAAGAGCGCAATGCCAATTTCGCAATACTGCACCGCTAATTCATAGGCGGCGGAGGCTTTGGCTTTTCGAGCTGCGCCGAAGTTGAGATGGGCCAGTTGCCAACGCTCTTCACGGGATAGCTGACGATCGCGTCCAGAGTTCAACTGATGCACCACATCAAACAGGAGGTCTTCCTGACAGCTCTCCAGCATGGATCGCAGGCCAATCTGCCCCACTTGCCAATGGATTTTCTGACGATCGCTCGCTTGCATCATGGAGTAGGCGGCTTGCTGTAGCTTGTCATGGAGGAACCGGAACGGGAGTTCGGTCGATCGTTGACGTTCGTGGGTCGGTAGGATCAGACCATCTTTCATGGCTTGATTGAGCTGCTGGGCCACGGCACTCTGGGTTCGGTGACTCAAGTGCGCGACGAGTTCCAAATCAAATTCATTGCCAATACAGGCTGCAACCTGAAGAACGCCCTGTAACTCCGGTGAGAGACGGCGGATTTTTTCCACCATTAAATCCACCATGTCGTCGGTCAAGCCGCGATCGAAGATGGCTTGCAAATCCCAACGCCACTGGCCTAATTCAAATTCAAAGACCAATAGCCGTTCACTCTGCAGGAACGTTAAGAGTTGATGGATAAAAAACGGGTTTCCTTGCGATCGCTGAAACACGACTTCAGCCAAACTGGTGACTCGGGTTAAGGCTTCTCCTAAGACATCTGCGATGAGCTGGGTCGTCTCCATCA
>JAAFJU010000082.1 GCA_013298165.1 Synechococcales cyanobacterium bin31.maxbin.ball.101
TCTTATTCTATATAAGGTTAATTATATAGAATCAAAATATTAATAGCAGCGAAGAAATAAGCAGGGCATGGGATGGGCGATCGTTCAAGTCCATGTCCTGCATTGCTTGGATTGTGGGTTCTCTCTATCGCCGGATGTTTCACATTGATTTCATCTTGAGATGGGACGATGATATTTGTAGCTCTGTACTAGCTACATGAGTCCTCTTCGTTGAAATTGCCATTATGATTTCCCAGCGATTTAGAAATTTCTTGTGCTTGAGCGTTGGGTCGATCATTCTCACCACAGTTCTCACCACATTGCTATCTGCCTGCAATACGATCGCCCAGACTTCATCGCCCCCATCCAATTCGCCCGCCGCCACTGGAATGAATCATGGTGGAATGAATGATCAGATGAATCATAGTATGGACTTGGGACCTGCCGACGAAAACTATGATTTACGGTTCATTGATGCGATGATTCCACATCATGAAGGGGCGATCGTCATGGCAAAGGATATTTTGCAAAAATCAAAGCGTCCTGAATTACAAAAATTCGCAAACACAATCATCAGTGCCCAAACCGATGAAATTGCTCAAATGAAGGCTTGGCGAAAAGCCTGGTATCCAAAATCCCCCAATACACCCATGGCTTGGCACAGCAGCATGAATCACATGATGCCGATGTCACCTGAACAAGTCAGCGCTATGAAAATGGATATGGATTTAGGCGTTGCGGATGCAAAATATGATTTGCGATTTATGACTGCCATGATTCCACACCATCAAGCGGCTGTCATAATGGCAAAGGATTTGGCTATAAAAACAAAGCGTCCAGAACTTCAAAAAATGGCCAAAGAGATCATGAATTCCCAACAGACAGAAATCGATCAAATGAAGCAATGGACAAAGCCTTATGAAACTACTCCTAGTGGAAGATGAACCAGATTTGGCGATCGCCATTCAAAAAACATTACGATCGCATCACTATGTCGTCGATTGGGTCAGTGATGGGGAATTGGCCTGGGAATCGCTTCAGATGGGAGATCTGTATCAAATAGCAGTTTTGGATTGGATGGTGCCGGGGCTATCGGGATTAGAGATTTGTCAACGCTTGCGACAGCAGCATAATGCCATTCCTGTATTGATGTTGACCGCTCGCGATCGGATGGACGATCGGGTGGCGGGACTTGATGCTGGAGCCGATGACTATCTGGTCAAACCCTTCGGAATGGAAGAACTACTGGCCCGAATTCTCGCATTGCTGCGACGGCCTAGCCAAATGCAAACTGCAGAACTCACGCTTGCTGGAATCACACTAAATCACCAATCTTTTTCAGTCACTCAATCCAATCCGAGCTTACATCCAGCCGAACAAGCGCTCACTGCAAAAGAGTTTCAACTGCTAGAGTACTTTATGCAACATCCCAATCAAGTCCTCAGCCAAGATCAAATCCGATCGCGACTGTGGGGATTTGAAGATGATGCAATCAGTAATGTCGTAGCGGCCCAGGTCCGACTGCTCCGACGAAAACTCGAAGCATTAGGCTGTTACGATCGGATTGAAACCCTTCGCGGACTGGGGTATCGTTTCAATGGTTGACATTTTGAAGATGACGAATTCACCAAGACTCCGATTGGCGATTTTGTATTCCAGTGTAATTGGCTGTATTTTATTGGCGTTGGGTTACGCGACTCATCGGGTATTAGCTCGAATGTCATCCCAAATGATCGATCGGGAGATTGATTTACTTTCCATGTCAATGAACGCCAGATTGGAACAACGCTTACAAGTTCCAAACCGTTTACCCACCGAAATCGATCGGCTCATCGTGGGATTTTGTCAAATTCAAACCCCTTGCAAAACCAACGTCCAGGATTCAATGCTGCTCCAGCTCATTCGAGAAGATTATCATTTACAACTGCTCGACCTGAATGGCAATGCCTTAGGCGCAATCGGTGAACCGCCTGGTCGATTTCCCAAGCTCTCGGATTTTTCATCACTGCACACCGTTAAAGACTCTCAAGGCAATCCCTACCATCTCCATCACACCCTTTTAAAAACCACTCAAGGTCAAAACTGGGGCTATTTACAAGTGGGCCGATCGGTTCAACAATTGGACCGTTACATGATGAATTTGCATTGGCTCATCATCGTGGGAATTCCCGTCACCATGCTGGTCATCGGCGGGGCCAGTTGGTATTTAGCAGGCGTGGCCATGCGTCCGATCTATGCGTCCTATGCACAAATGCAGCGCTTTACCGCCGACGTTTCCCACGAACTCCGCACCCCGATCGCCGCTCTAAAGGCCATGCTGGAAGTCGCCACTCACCCATTCAATCCATCAGACCACCCAGAAACCAACACCCAATCAACCTTCCTTGCCCTACAGCGCCAGACCGATCGAATGAGTGAATTAGTTCAGGATTTGTTGCTACTTTCTCAATTCGATCTAGCGCAACAGCACAAAACAACGGCGTCCGATCAATCGCACCCATCTCTGTACCGATCGATTTGTTTAAATGAGATTTTGCAAGACTTAGAAGAAGAACTCGCACCCTTAGCCCTCAAAGCTCAAGTCAATCTCACCTGTCATACGGACTCTTCTCAGCCACTTTATCTCGCGGGAAATCCCAGCCAACTTTATCGAGCATTCAGCAATTTAATCACCAATGCGATTCAACATAGCGATCCAATGGGGGTAGTTCAGATTCACCTGACCTCTCGGCCCAAGAGCATCACGATCGCCGTTCAAGATCAGGGAATTGGGATTGCGGACACCGACATTCCTCATTTATTCGATCGGTTTTATCGAGTCAGACAGGATCGATCGCGGCAGACCGGGGGCGTAGGGCTGGGGTTGGCTATTGTGAAAGCGATCGTCCAAGCCCATGGCGGTGATATAGAAGTGAAGAGTGAGGTTGGAATTGGGAGTACGTTTCAAGTTCGACTGCCCTTAAATTAAAGGATTAACTTGGTACTAACAATTCCACTTCGATCGAGTCATTTTTTAGACAAACGATGAAGCCACATATGATTGCTGCCTTCAGGAGAGCACTTACTTTGAATCAAGTCATTACTATAGTGCAGACCTCCGCCATATGGACCTTCAACGTACCCATCCGAAGTCCATTCACCAAAGGGATCGTTGACAATAAATCCCGTTTTGTCGTAGCCGATCACAGTGATGATATGTCCAAAGCTTGTGAAATAGCCGTGGATAATACAAGGCTTTCCCTCAGCGATCGACTTTCGCATATCGTAAAGACTCCCTCGGAGGGTGAGATCATTCATGAGTCCGTAGGTTCTACCCATCGTCGCTAGGTCATCCGGCTCGTGGCGGCTGAGTCCTTGGTTTTCCATGTAGCGGTACAGCTCATCTTCAAACTGTAGAGCGCTGGTTCGTTTCTGAATCTTGAAGTAGTTCATAACCATCGCAAAACAAGTCACATTGCAAGCACCACGAGGGTTTTCGGCATTGTTTAATTGATTGTGATAGGGGACGTTCAATAGTTTGCTATCCGGTAGACGGGATGGAACTAATGGCGGTTTAGGGTCGGCAGGTGGCTTAGGTGGTTGTCCTTGACTATTCACTAATTCAATATGAGGAGAGAACACGTACCAAGTATTACGAGGCGGATTACCGATCGCCTGGTCAACGATCGCAATCTTCCAATGAAACTTTCCCGCAGGTTTCCAAGAGTGAAGCTCAAAGCTCTTTCCCATTTGAACCTCAATCTTGTCAGCAGCAGCAAGCTTACTAGAATCAACTGCGTATTGCTTAAAGATGGTGTTTTGCTTAACAGTTAGTTTCATTGGAGATTACAAAATAAATTTTATTCATTCTAGACTAATTGATCAATTTTAGAGCATAAATCTAAATTATATTTTACAAATATAATTCTTTCATTTTTCTAATTGCATCATTGTGCAGTTGTCTTACTCGTTCACGACTGAGATCCATGAGTACTCCTATTTTTCGTAGGGAGTGCGGGATTCCATCTTCAATCCCGTAGCGCAATCTTATAATCCTTTCTTCCCTATCGGATAGATTTGTTAGAAGTAATTGAACATCTTCTCCAAGATATTGATTTCCTAGTTCATGTATAAAACAATCTTCATTGCTAGCAACAGTATCGATTAATTCCATGTTGCCATCAATGGAAGTCTGTGAATTTAAAGAAATAACATTTCTTCCTACCTCCATATAGTCTTGGATTTTCTGTGGATCGATTGTCAAAAAATCTGATAGTTCTTGAAGCGCCGGACTACGATTTAAGTTCTTTCCTAGGAGTTGTTTCGCATTATTAATTCGATTTATCGTGTCAATGACACGGGGTGGGATACGTATACTTCGAGAATGCGAATAAATAGAATGCATGATTGCTTGGCGAATCCACCAGTAAGCACAACTAGAAAATCGAAATCCACGATCGGGACTATATTTTCTAACAGCACGAATTAAACCAATATTACCTTCTTGAATTAGATCTAGTAAATCTAAATGGCTACTGTGATATTTTTTTGCTATTGATACAACAAGACGCAAGTTTGTATTAATTAATATTTTCTGAGCTTGTAGTCCTTCTGATATTACTATTTCTAATTCACCTACCTCTAAACCCGCAACCATTGCCCAATCTTCTTGCGAGAAATATGCTCCATAGTTCTCTCTAAATTTCAAACAATTCAAATATTTTTGAACTTGTCTTCCATAGTAAAACTCCTGTTCTGGTGTCAGAAAAGAAGCATTGCTAATTTGTCTGAGATATTTTTCAATCACACAATCATGGTTTTTATGACTAGATGATAGAGAAGAAATCTTCATTGCAGCAGGAGTCAGATTAATTTTAGATTTTGCGAACCTCTTTAATAATTAATTTTTTAACGAGAAGAGAACATTCGGAGCGTTTGAAGTGGGATATATTCTTTAATATCATCCAGCTTTCCACTAATCACAAGTTCCCAAATACTAAAGTTATTAATTGCCTTGATTGTATTAATATTAATCCTCAGTTTACTTTCCACCTTAATAGGTTCAGAAAATAAAATGGTTGTGTTTAATCCTTGAACTGCGATTTTCGTTAAAACAGGTTTTCCTGTTTCATCAGCAATCACGATATCTTCACCTAAACGGATACCTTCTGGAGTTGTGAGACTTAGTTCAGTCAGTGTTCGCCCTGTGACATGAAATGAGAAACTATATCGAGTCGGAGAAAAGCCCCCATTAGGGAAAGTCTGCTGCCCGCCTTCTGGATGAGGAACCTTAGAATTGTAGTCTGCATAAGCTGGACTGATCGTAGCAAGGGTAAGAGTGATAATTGTTGCTAAAATTTTCATTATACCAATCATAAATAATATTGTATGAGTATCGAGACCAGATCAAAGAATATTGTTGAACTATCCAGAATTTATATTTTACATCTACATTTGATGCAAATAATTTTAATCAATTTAAAAGTCAGCTAAACTAATTTAGGAAACTACTAGCTGACTTGAATACTGTTTAATGGCTGGCTGGTGACATGCGTACAGTTTGAAGTGAAATCTTATCTTTCAAATCATCCAGTTTACCCGCGACTGATAAATCCCAAGATCTAGAATTGTCGATCGTTCGGACATTGTTAAGATCAATGGATAAATCCTCTCCTGGTTTTACAGGTTGAGAGAAAGTTACGATCGTAACTAATCCTTGTGTTTCAGTAGTGATATTGAGAGGCTTGCCTGCCTTGTCGAAAATCTGAATATCTTGGCTCAATTTCACACCTTCTGGTGTTGTAAATCTGAGTTTGGAAAGTGATTTTCCTGTTACGTGTAGTGAAAAGCTATATCGCGTTGGAGAGAAAGGTCCATTAGAAAGCGTCTGTTTTCCTCCTTGTGGATGAGGAACTAATGATTCCTGTCCAGCATAAGCAGGATAGATTGTGGAAAGAGTCAGTACGATGGCCGCTGCTAAAATTTTCATGATGAAGTGTGTCAGTTCGTGTACATTTACTATCTTAAGAAAGCTGAATGAGATTAAGGTGAGAGAGCAACTTTAGATTCATAGAGTCTCTTAAGATACATTAATCAGCCTAACTCTATAGCTTTAAGCTAAATCGAGCATTACTTTTCTTGCCCTCTATTTCTAGTTGTGCGACTAACTTATAGTCACCGGAGGGAAGATCCGAGATGTCCGCTCCATAGGTCTTCTCAGGCGCATTGTATGGGAGTTCGATCGTTTTGCTGCTTCCGTCCGGCATATTCAATTGTGCCTTGACCTGAGCATTGACAACGGGTTCATGCTTTTCACCTTTCTGAACCGCGATATCAAGATGGGTGACTTTATCTTTTTTGTGCGAGTCTAATTCAATGTGATAGCCCTCTATCTCAACGGTTTGACTATCGCCATGGCCTTCTTTCTTGCCATCTTTATGTTCACCGCCTGCTTTATGGCTATGTTCTTTATTTGAATCACCTTTCTCAGTGGATTCTTTTGATTTTTCTTCTGGCTTGGCGGCTGTGGCAGCAGTCTTCGACATCTCACCTTTGGATGCATTGTCTGTATTACAAGCGGAGAGTCCGATCGTCACCGCGAGTAATAGTGCAGTCAATAGAACGTTGGATTTCATGGGTTTAACTCCTCTGGTTTAGGGCTAGATTCTAGCGGGCTGACTGATTCTATTTTAGGAATCAGCCAACGCTGGAAGAATGAATAAAGTGCAGGAAGGACGAGTAAAGTGAGTGCCGTTGACGTAAATAATCCGCCCAGAACAACGATCGCTAGAGGCTGAAGGATTTCTTTTCCGGCACCACTCCCGATGACGACAGGGACCAGTCCAAGCGCAGATGCCAAGGCGGTCATTAAGATTGCGAGTAAGCGTTCGACAGAGCCTTCAATGAGGACTTCAGAGAGGGGCTGTCCCTGGAGTAACCGTTGATTGTAATTATCGACAAGGAGCAACCCATTTCTCGCGGCGACGCCGAAGAGTGTAATAAATCCGACCATTGATGCGACGGATAAGATTCCCCCGGAGAGGGCGATCGAAATGACTCCGCCGATCATCGCTAGGGGGAGATTGACTAAAATCATGAGCATGGCTGGAATCGAGTTCACGGCGAAGTATAGAACAGCCGCGATCGCAATGAGTGCCAAAAATCCCGACCAAATCAGCGTTTTTGAAGCACCTTCCTGAGCTTCAAATTGACCTCCGTACTCAATGTAATAGCCAGATGGCAGCTTGACTTCTTCTTTGACTTTACTGCGAATTTCTTGAATGACTGAACCGAGATCTCGATTTGCCACATTGCTAGAAATAACAATGTACCGGGATACATTTTCTCGATTGATGGTGTTTGGACCCTTTTTGTATTCGACTTTCGCAACCTGTGCAAAGGGAATCTTCTGACCACTGGGTGTATCGACCAGCAAATTTCCAATACTTTCTAGATTATTTCGATAAGGCTCCTGAAGCCACACTAATAAATCAAAGGTTTGTTGATTTTCTAAAACCTGAGAGACAACTTTTCCATTCAATCCCGTCTCCACTAAATCTGAAAGCTCGCCGATCGTAATGCCATACCGTGCCGCCGCATCGCGATCGAAACGGATCTGTAGCTGCTTTGTGGGAACCTGTTGTTCAAGTTGTAGGTCAACAATTCCCTTTATCTCAGTCATTGTTTGTTGAACCTGCTGCCCTAAGGTCCGAAGTTCATTGAGATCCGGTCCAAAGACTTTCACAGCGATCGCACTACGCACTCCCGAAAGAACCTCATCCATTCGGTGAGAAATGAATCCCCCAATGTTAGAATTCATCCCTGGAATTTTCTTTAATTCACTACGGATAAACTCGACGGTTGCTTCACGGTCTTCTGCGCCTTTCTCACTAATCTGAATATCAAGCTCACCAATGTTGGTTCCGGCGACTTCTGTATCGCCTTGGGCACGTCCCGATCGAAATTGGACCGTCTGAATGCGTGGATCATTGGATAAGGCTTCCTCTACCACCATGCCGACTTGACTCGTCTGAGCAAGGGAAGCCCCAGGATATAAGGCGGTGGAAATCACTAGCGATCGATCGCGAAATTCAGGTAAAAAGACTTGCCCTAGATTCGGGAAAATCATGACTGCTGTAATCAGCGTTGCAAGTGAAAACGCTAAAATCCGTTTCGGATGTTTGACTGAAAATTCCAATGCCGGACGATAGAGTTGCTGTGCCTTACGTTCCACCCAGGTTTCATTGCTAGGCAATGGACAATTGACTAGTAAGATGGCACACATGGCGGGCGTTAACGTTAATGCGACAACGGTAGAAGCCAAAACAGACAGTAAGTAAGCAACGCCCATCGGCGCAAAAATTTTCCCTTCAACGCCCGACAATGTAAAGATCGGCGCAAAAATGACGACGATAATGACTGTTGCGAATAGAACACTGACGCGCACCTCTACAGAACCATTAAAGATGACATCAAAGGGACTAATTGGGGTCTCAGACAGTTGATTTTCTCGGAGGCGACGATAGACGTTTTCAACATCGACAATGGCATCATCGACAACCGAGCCGATCGCCACAACCAATCCACCCAAGGTCATCGTATTGATCCCCTGTCCGGTCCAGTGAAGAACGAGCATTCCGACGAGCAGTGAAACGGGTAATGCACTTAGGCTGATGATGACCGTTCGCCAGTTCATCAAAAATAAAATTAGGATAATTGAAACAATAATCGTGCCTTCTTTAAGGGCTTCTTCAACACTCGTAATTGACGTTTCAATAAAATCTTCCTGTCGGAAGGTTGTCGTGATTTTGATGTCTTTGGGTAAGCTTGCCTTCAACTCTTCTAATGCTGCTTCGATCGCCTTGGTCACTTTAGGGGTATCAGCCGTGGGCTGTTTATTGACCGTCAAAATAACCGCTTTTTTACCCGCAAACGATCCGTCTCCACGCTTAACGGCTGCACCGATCTGCACGGTTGCGACTTGATCCAACAGAATAGGCTTGCCATCACGGGACTTCACTACCGATCGACGGAGTTGTTCCACTGACTCGATTCGACCGATTCCTCGAACCAAGGTTTCTTCATCAGGTGTAATTAAAAAGCCACCCGGTGAGTTTTGATTTGAAGTCGCAACCGCTTTTCTGACTTCATCTAAAGAGACATTAAATGCCTTCAAGCTTTCAGGATTAATGAGAACTTGATACTGACGTTCATCGCCTCCGTAAATGACAACATTACTAACCCCAGGAACGGCTAATAACCGATTTTTAACTTGCCAATCAACGATGCGCCAGACTTCCATTAGGGGCGTTGATTCTGCGGTAAAGGCGTACTTGACCGTCCAGGATAATGGAGAACTGATGGGTAATATTTCAGGGTCTTTAACGCCTGTGGGCAGTTGTCCACGAGCTTGTTGAAGCCGTTCTGCGACGAGCTGCCGCGCACGGTAGATGTCAGTGTTTGATTTGAAGGTGACTCGGACAGCAGAGAGTCCTACGGCTGAAGACGATCGTAAGGACTCTAAATCAGGGGTTCCATTGATGGCACTCTCGATCGGTCTGGTCACTAAGGCTTCGACTTCTTCTGGTGCGAGACCTTCGGCTTCAGTCTGGATTTCAACTTGAGGTGGCGCAAAGTTTGGGAAGACATCTAGCGGCATTTGATTGAGATTTACAAACCCGTAAATACTCACCAGAATAGCGATCAAAACAGCAACCCAACGCTGTGCGATCGACCATTTTACAATTGAATTCAACATGGCAGATTACGGTACAAAAAAGAATAGGAATTTAAGTCACTCAAGGTTTGAGTTGCGATTGATTTGAATTATGTATCAGTGCGATTGATGGGATGACTATCTTGAGGTGCTTCTGTTAATAGAGAGTCATTCGATTTTTTGAGTGGGGAGATTGTACTCCGCTTTCGGGATGAAACCGCCATGCCACCTAGAAAAGCAGTCGCGACGATCGCCCCGCCCCCGGCCATTAGCATCCAGTTTGGAAGATTGATTCCAGCCGCTGCGGGCTTCTCTTCTTCGCCATGTTCGTCCTTTGCTTCTTCGCCACTGCCGCCGGATAACGATTGGGTGTAAAGCTGATTGGCTCGTTGGGTGACGACTCGATCGCCATCAAATAGACCTTTCTTGACCTCCACAAAGTTGCCGACCGTTTGCCCAACTTCTACCTCTGTCGGCTCAAAGGCGTCACCATTTTGCACAAACACCAAATTTTTTCCATTGGCTTCCACTAGGGCCGTACTCGGAATCACTAGGGCAGTCGTTGACGTCCGATCGGTGACGACCTTAATTTTGGCAAACATTCCTGGTTTTAGTTTTCCACCACTATTATCAATCTCAGCTTTAACCGGAATCACTCGGGTTTCGCCTTCCACCGCTGCACCAATGGTCGTCACTCGCCCAATAAATTCTTGCTTCGGTAAGCTATCGACGATCACGCGAACTTGTTGCCCAGATTGAACTTTGGCAATATCTTTCTCATAGATATTCGCATTGGCGAGGACGGCTTGGCTATCGACTATTGACATCAAAGGCGTTCCCGCATCTTGTCGCGATTCACCTTGGGTTGCTTTTAGATTGGTAATCGTTCCAGAAATGGGCGCTGTAATGGTAATTGTGCCATCGGGACTTGCACCCGTACCGAGCTGTTTGAGCCTTGCTTCATAGCTCGCAGCACTGAGGGAAAATTTGTTTTGTGCGATGTTCAGCGCAGACTCAGCACGTTTGATATCACTTTGAGCTTTGACGAGTTCCGATCGATTATTGGCTTTGGTTACGCCTGCCTGCGCTTGACTCAGACCGGATTTTGCATCGGCAAGAAGCGTTTCAGATTCCATCACTTGCCGACGGGGAAGTGCGCCACTAGCGGCTAACTCCTTGTCTCTTGTGAATCTCTCCTGGGCGAACTTAACTCGTTCTTGAGCAGATTTCACAGCAGCTTCGGCTTCACTCCGTTCTGCCGTACTAATTTTTTGTTGTTGAGCAGAGTTATCTTGGGCGAGGGCGAGATCGGCTTCAGCTTGTTGAATCGCGCCTTGGGCATCGTTCCCACGATCGAAGGCATCCACTCTTAATTGAGCGAGTTCAGGACTGGTGACGACTGCGATCGCCTGACCTTGATTCACAACATCCCCAGTCTTGACCAATACTTTTTGGACGCGACTCGTGAGAGGCGTTGTTACATCGACCCGTTTTTCGGGTAATGCTTCCAACTGCCCAGTGGCTTGGATTCCGATGGGCAAAGGTTGGCGGGTGACAGGTTCGACTTTTATGCCCAGTCGGGTTGTCGTGGTTGCATCAACTTTGACTTTCCCCGCATTCCCGCCCGCATTCTCTTTAAAAGAGCCATGGCTATGTCCACCGCCTGCATAGCTCGATCGACTGAGTAACAGACCCGGTGTCAACAGCAATGCACTGAACAGAATGATGGCCTGCCATTGGACGGGTTTCGATCGAGGATGCGGGTGGGACATAGGGGCTGAGAGGGGGCTAAAAGAGATAGGATTTTGCAGCTAAAGTAAGAGATTTAGGACTTGGGAGGCGTCTCTTGCGTCGTCGAGGGTGTAGCTTCAGGCGCAGCTTTCGGGAGGGTCGAACATAGGGAAACTTTGTTCCGCCAAACCACGTTCCAGATATGCGTTGGATTGTTAACTTTAGGTGCCGTTTTGGGTAGGGCTTTGCACATTTCAGCTTGTTGAGACGTGACTTGGGCTTGAGCGGAAGATATTCCACCCGAGAAAGATAACATGAGTGTAGAAAGCAAGAGAATATATTTCATGATTTGAGGACTGATGATTGAACCAGTGGGTTTGCTTGGACTTCCTTTACAATGCGTAATCAAAATGAGATTTTCATGAGATTGGATTTTTTGATTGAATTGACCCGATCGTCGCTACAATTTCATTGGTCTCAAGCTGAGGTCATACTGCGTAAATCCACTTAAATGTTCTATACCTAGAATTTCCGTGAAACTCCTCCTTGTAGAAGATGAAATCGACCTAGCCACGATCCTTCAGCGGACCCTCGTTCGAGAAAATTATTTGGTGGATTGGGTTGAGAATGGTCAGCTTGCTTGGGATTGTTTAGAGCATGACTGGACGCAGTATTGTGTGGCGATCGTGGATTGGATGTTGCCTCAGCTATCGGGTATTGAACTCTGTCGGCGCTTGCGACAGAAGGGCATTAGCTTGCCTGTACTGATGCTCACAGCAAAAGATCAGATGGAAGACATGGTAGAGGGATTAGACGCTGGAGCGGATGATTACCTGGTTAAGCCGTTTGCAAAAGTGGAGCTATTGGCAAGGTTACGTGCCCTGCAACGCCGATCGCCCCAGGTCAGCATTCCTCAGCTTCAGCATCAATCTTTGACCTTAGACTACGCCAGTTCGTCTTTAAGAACCTGTCATGGAACCGCTACATTGCTCACGCCGGGAGAGTTCCGGTTGATGGAGTATTTTATTAAGCATCCTAATCAAATATTGAATCGCGACCAGATTTTGAGTCACTGCTGGGAAGAGGGCGGCAGTCATGTCATTAGTAATGTACTGGCATCTCAAATCCGAATACTACGTCGAAAACTAGCCGATCTAGGGTATGGAGAGTTGATTGAAACGGTGCGAGGGTTTGGGTATCGATTGCGGGATGAGCTATGAAGTCAGCACATCTCTTTCAAAAAACTCGTCTGAGTTTAGCCTTTTGGTATTGCCTAAGCATGGAGTTCATCCTGGCGATCGGAAGCTTCAGCACTTACAAGCTGATTGAACACATTCAAAGTCAAGCGACTGAACAGAAACTCTATGCGCTTCTAGGAACCGTTCACGACGCGGTAGAACCCCTACTGGAAGAGTCTGGAACATTGCCATCTGCCCAAACCATGCTGCTGTTTCCAGGACTCTGCTTAGGGGACACCGATTGCAAAGCTAGCGACAACTCGATCGCGCTAAACCGACATACTCTAGGCGTCTTTCAGCAGGAAGGATACTATGTAAAATTTATCGATCGAGCAGGTCATTCGATTGCTCGGATTAATAAACCACCGAGTAACCATGAACTTAATGACACTAAATCGCTCATTCAAATTAGTACTTCTCAAGGGAACTATTTACAAGCTTCGGTTCAACTCAAGACGCTCAAAGGAACCGTCTGGGGATATGCTCAAGTGGGGAAATCTCTGAATGAGCAGGAGCAATTTCTTCAACAATTTCGATGGTCAACTTTGTCGGGACTATTCAGTTCTTTTTTTATTATCAGTGTGATTGGTTGGATTTTAGCTGGACGATCGATTCAGCCCATTCAGGAATCCTATGACCAAATGGAAAAGTTTACCGCCGATGCTGCCCATGAGTTGCAAACACCGCTGACGGTCTTGCAGAGCGCTCTTGAGGATTCGTACGATGTGACGACGCTAGAGGACCTCAAGCCCAATTTAGAGTTAATCGATCGTCAGGCATTTCGTCTTAGCTACTTAGTGAAAGACCTACTCCTGATCAGTCGATTAGAAAAACAACAGCGAAAGACCTATTGGACTGATATTTGTCTGAATGATGTTGTACAGGATTTAGTTGAAGAATTTGCTTCGATCGCATTTGACCAAAATCTAGATTTTACCGATGACATTCCAAACGAACCAAAATTGATTATTCAAGGGGATAATCAGCAGATTTATCAACTGATTAGTAATATCATTCGGAATGCAATTCGATATACACCCGAAGGAGGCAGTATCAAGATTAAACTCGCAAGAGGACTCCATACGCCTAATCTTGCAAAAATCACCATTCGAGATACGGGAATTGGAATTGCTAAATCTGATCAAGCTAAGATTTTCGATCGGTTTTATCGTGTCAATAGCGATCGTGCCCGAAGTTCCGGCGGGACAGGCTTAGGATTAGCGATCGTGAAGGCGATCGTAAAAAATCATCGCGGCAAAATCTCTGTCATCAGTAACGTTGGAGAGGGCAGTCAATTTATGATTACCCTTCCCTTAAAAGCTATCCGTTAGTCCTCTACTTCATCACTCGCCCTGCATTCAAAATCGCCAACAGCGCCACACCCACATCCGCAAACACCGCTTCCCAAAGGGTCGCCAGTCCGATCGTACCCAATCCAATAAAGACACCCTTGATGACCATCGCCAGGACAATATTCTGAATCACAATCTGACGAGTTTTCTGCGCGATTTGAATGGCTTCTGCGACTTTTGACGGGGCATCGGTCATAAGAACCACATCCGCCGTTTCGATCGCCGCATCCGATCCCATTGCACCCATGGCCATTCCCACATCCGCTCTAGCAATCACAGGCGCGTCATTAATTCCATCCCCGACGAAGATGACCTTCCCTTTTCCAGCACGGGCTAGGATTTTTTCGATCGCACTTACTTTATCTTCAGGTAATAGGTTGGCAAGATAATCATCCAATCCCAACTGATTGGCAACCTGATTACCCGTTGCATCATTATCCCCTGTCAGCATCACCACTCGCTCGACGCCTAATTGTTTTAAATTGCGAATAGCTTGAACTGCATCATCTTTAATCTCATCCGCGATCGAAACATATCCAGCGTACTGACCATCCACGGCAAGATGAACGATCGTACCCACGACATCACAAGTATCGTGATCGATGTTTTCGCGATGTAAAAGCCGATCGTTCCCTGCCAGGATGACTTTATTTTGAAACCGTGCGCGGATGCCATGTCCGGCAATTTCTTCGTAGTCAGAAACAAGGGAAGAATCGATAGGATTTCCATAGGAATCCCGGATGGATTGGGCGATCGGATGGTTAGAATGCACCTCCGCATGGGCGGCATACATCAGCAGATCGGATTGAGAAAAACGATTCTTGGGTTCTATTTGAGTGACTTTGAAGGTGCCTTTTGTCAAAGTCCCCGTCTTATCAAAGACCACCGTTGTAACGGCTGTTAAGGTGTCCAAGAAGGCTGAACCCTTAATTAAAATACCTTTTTTAGCGGCACCTCCGATCCCCCCAAAATAGCCCAGCGGGATACTGATGACCAATCCACAGGGACAGGAAATCACCAATAAAATGAGGGCGCGATAGACCCATTCCGCCCGATTAGCATCTGGAATCAAGAGCGGTGGCACGATCGCAACAAGAAGCGAAAGAAACACCACGATCGGCGTATAAATTCGAGCGAACTGAGTAATAAACTTCTCAGTTGCCGCTTTTTTACTGCTGGCATTTTCGACCAAATCAAGAATTTTCGCGATCGAGGATTCACCAAATAACTTCGTGACTCGCAGGGTCAGCAAACCCGATTGATTAATCGTCCCAGCCAGAACAGTATCACCCACTTTTACAGTGCGGGGTACCGATTCACCTGTCAAGGCTGACGTGTCTAACTGAGCGTTGCCCTCAATGATTTCACCATCCAACGGGACTTTTTCTCCGGGTTTCACCAAGATCCGATCGCCAACCTTGACGGTTTCAGGTGAAACGATTTTAACGGTTCCATCGATCTGTAAATTGGCGCTATCTGGACGGATTTCGAGCAATGACTGAATGGAACGGCGCGACTGACCAACAGAATATTCTTGAAACAACTCGCCAAACCGGAAGAACAACATCACTGTGACAGCTTCAGGAAGCTGATGAATTGCTAATGCGCCGATTGTTGCGATCGTCATTAGAAAGTTTTCATCAAAGACCTGCCCTCTAAGAATATTGCGTCCAGCGGTTTTGAGCACTGTCCAGCCACTGATTAAATAGGCTGGAATAATCACTGCAAATTCGGCAAAACTATAGGGCGTATCATGCAGCGGCTTCTCAAATACGATCGCAATAATCAGGAGTGCAACGGACAGCACCACAGGCGGAAGCTCTCTCTTGAGATTAAACTCGCCAGAACCATGGCTATGTCCGTCCTCTGTAGAATCCTCATGGTCATGACTACCGTGATCGTGACTGCTATGGTCGTGACTGCCATGGTCGTGGGAATGCGATGGCGTTTGAGATGGGCCGGAGTTCTGGGGTCCGATCGTATAGCCTAAAGATTTGACCCGTGCTTCGATGTCGTTCTGAGTCAACTGCTCTGGATCGTAGGACACCACTAACCGCCCCGTTGCCACTGTGACCGATGCCTCATCAACGCCTTTCAAGCGCTCTAGCGCCCCCTCAATCTTCATCTTGCAACTTGTGCAATCCATCCCAAAGACTTGCAGTTGTTGGGTTTTCAGCGACGGCATCTGAGTCACAGTGGCATCCTCAATCACAGGTTGATAACTCAATCTTACTACAAATCAACAAACATATGAATAAGGATTCAGATATTGAATGATTATCGTTCTCGATCGTAGGCTAGAATCTAGTGACGATTTAAGCTTAAACTCAATGCCAAAACAGTCCTCTAAACGATCGCCTGAACCCACGCCTAAACCCGCAGAAGCGCCAGTTTGTGATGAGCACTTGATTCACCTGGATGTCGTTCGGCAAGTGAAGCCGGATCTATTGTCCATGGCACAGGCACAGCAAATGGCAGAGCTACTGAGTGCCTTGGCAGACCCAAATCGACTGCGCTTAATCTCGGCTCTAGCCCACCAAGAGCTATGCGTCTGCGACCTCGCCGCCCTGCTGCAAATGGGAGAGTCTGCGGTTTCTCATCAGTTGCGGGTCATGCGATCGCAGCGACTGGTCAATTATCGTAAAGAAGGACGCAATGTCTATTACAGTTTGGCTGATCATCCTGTCCTAAAGCTTTACCAAGCATTGCCAATGTGAGAGAGCGGTGATTTATTGCGCGATCGGGTTTAGCCATCCTAAAAAGGTTTGGATCAGGAGCCAAGCATTTAGTCCAACAATTACAGTGGCGACGGCGTAGGCAAGTACTTTTAGCCAAATTGGATTGACAAATTCACCCATTAGACGCCGATCGCTCGTAAACATAATTAATGGAATGACCGCAAACGAAAGCTGTAAACTCAAAATTACCTGACTTAAAATCAATAGTTTTGTTGTACTGCCTTCCCCAAATAAGACAATGGTCAATAGCGCTGGAACAATGGCCACTAGACGGGTTAAAAGCCGACGAATCCAAGGTTTCAATCGAATCTGCAAAAAGCCTTCCATCACAATTTGTCCGGCCATTGTTGCCGTCAACGTCGAATTTTGACCGGATGCTAGAAGCGCAATCGCAAAAATAGTACTGGCAGGTGCAATACCCAGCACTGGAGACAGCAATTTATAGGCATCCTGAATTTCAGCGACATCTTGGTACCCAGTGCGATGAAAAGTTGCGGCAGCTAAGATTAAAATCGCAGCATTAATGAATAACGCCAGGGATAGGGCGATCGTGGAGTCAAGGATTCCAAATTGGATAGCTTCTCGCTTCTTTTCTGGCGTTTCTTGGATATTACGAGTCTGGACAATGGCAGAATGAAGATACAGATTATGTGGCATGACTGTTGCCCCCAGAATTCCGATCGCAATATAAAGAGCCTTCGGATTACGAACCACTTCTGCCTGAGGAATGAAGCCTTGAAAGACAGCTGCAAATTCTGGACGTGCAAAGCTCAGTTCTGCAATAAAACATCCTCCAATGACCGTAATAATAGCAATCACTAAGGCTTCAAGATACCGAAATCCCTTGTTCTGCAAAAAGAGAATGATAAAAATATCTAGGGCTGTGATACAAACTCCGATCGCCAAAGGAATCCCAAATAAAAGCTGCAATGCGATCGCACTTCCCACCAGTTCGGCTAAGTCACAAGCAGAAATTGCAATTTCACACAGCACCCACAGCACGAAATTAATTCGTGGACCAAAATTATCACGACAGGACTGTGCTAAATCTCGCCCTGTTGCAACCCCTAACTTCACACAGAGTGCCTGCAATAGAATCGCCATCAAGTTTGATAGCAGAATTACACTGAGCAATAAATATCCAAAACTAGCTCCTCCAGCTAGGTCTGTTGCCCAATTTCCAGGATCCATATAGCCAACTGATACCAGGTATCCTGGACCAGCATAAGCTAACATTTTACGCCAGAACCCAGCACCATTAGGAATATTAACGGTTCGATGAACCTCTGGTAATGATGGAACTTTATCGCGAGGCATCACGAATTGCCTATTTCATAATTCTTTCATATTTGACTTTATCACCTACTGAGGCTGAAATCCGGCGCGAAATCGATCAGTTCAGTCTCGACCAAAATTTAGAGGTATAAAAGAATCTGCTTTAGATACCGATCGCGCTCCTTATCCATTTCTCTTCCCGTTCGTCTTCGGGCTGCTCTCCATAAACCAAGTGAATATTGTAGTCAGGGTTCATCTGGTACAGGGCATAGTAGGGACTCAAAGAGTTTGGAGACCATTTTTCCTGTGGTAAACCCCAAGCAATGATGATGAAATCAGACTAGAGCGTCAACGTTCCGAGGTCCACCAAATCACCGGAAGCTTGGCGTGAAGTTGATGACGTAGAAACAGCTTAACAACGAGCCTTCCAGACTTGAGATGCTCACTCAGCCGTTTCAGCCTGACTTCATCCTCATTCGTCTTTTTTGATTTTTACAGCCGAACCCGGTAAGATTTTCTAAGTTACTTACGAGAGAAGCCGTGATTATCACGATCGCAAGTTTTAAAGGTGGTGTCGGCAAAACCACAACAGCAATCCACCTGTGCCAATATTTCGCAACTCGAAAGCCCAAGAAAAAAGTGGTCCTCGCAGACGGAGACCCTAACCGAACCGCGATCGACTGGGCAGAGTCCTCACAATTTGACCTTCCGTTCACCGTTCAAGATGCCGCCGAAACCCTCCCAATCTACAACACCCTGATTGTAGATACCCCCGCCCGGACCAACCCCGAAGAACTCATTCAACTCATCGAAACCTCAACGCTAGTCATCATCCCCACCAAAGTTGATATCTTCGACGTGCGAGCAACCCTAGCACTCGCCGATACCCTCAGACCGAACCCCAACAAATACCGTATCCTGCTCACCGGACTCCCCCGTGGGAAAAAGCTCTATGAAGCAGCCCGATCGCTATTCACAGAACAAGGGCTACAATCATTTGACGGTGGCATCCGACAGCTTGCGGTTTATCGTGATGCAGCCTATGAAGGGATACCTGTCAGTCGATACTCAGAAGCAGGCAAAGACGCAATGACCGATTACGAAAAAATTGGATCGCAGATTTTGAAGGGATGGAAGAATGGCTAAAACCCCGTTTGCAGGCGTGACCTCTAGCGCTCAACGTATCACGATGCCCCCAGCTCCGATCGAAACCAAAACCTCCACGATCGCCCTTGACCAAATCATCGATCGTTCCGGTGGGGACAGTCGTCCGCTCGCCCCAGCCCATGTTACCAACCTCGCCGAGTCGATCGCCGCTGTCGGACTGATCCAACCGATCGCGATCGACAATCAAGGACGATTACTCGCAGGAGGACATCGGCGGGCAGCCATCCAAGAACTCCAAACATCAAATCCCGAAGCCTTCAAAAAACATTTCAGTGAGGGCATTCCTGTCCGTCGCTACGAGTTTGATGCGGCGGAGAATGTGGAACTGGCTCTAGCGATCGAAGCCACGGAAAATGAAAAACGCCGGGACTACACCCCAGCCGAAGTCCGCGAACTTGCCAGCCGACTGAAGGAAGCGGGATATCATTACACCCCAGGACGCGCCAAAGCAGGACAAAAATCCTTCCTTCCCAGTTTGTCAGTGATTGTCGGGAAATCAGAGCGGACGGTCCAGAGATACCTGTCTGAAGAGGGTTCCAGCCTAAATACGACAGATGTCGTATTTAGAAAACAGCTTGAACAGTCAATCCGATCGCTACGAAAATTACAAGATATCAAACCAAGCTCACCCAAAGAACATCAACTTCTCAAGGAAATTCCAGCAATGCTCGATCGGCTGGAACAGACCTACTCACAAAGCCCGTAACCGATTCTTCTGGAGTGAGTGATTTTGTCATTGATCTGGAAATCCTTGCAGAGGAAGGGTTTCAGTCTAAATACGACATCTGTCGTATTTAGACTCGGTTCTTTTAATCTATGCCCAGCACCTTTCCGCAGCTTGGATCCTTCATCACTCCGATCAAGAGACATTCGGTCGCGAGGTTTCGGTCAAGCGATCGCGATCGTCATTTCTCTAAGCTTCCAAAACGATCGCTGCCGTTAGCTTCAACTCTGGGAATGTGGGAGAGACGATCGCCGCCCCGCCCTGGAAAGTTTGGAACTGGTAGGCACCGGAGACCAGTGAACCGACCATGACCCATTCCCGATCGGGATCCACAAGCCAATACTCAGGGACACCGATCGCCGCGTATTGGCTACGCTTGTCCTGATAGTCTCGGATATAGTTGGGTTTGGACTCATTACCGGGAGAAACGACCTCGACAATCAGCCGGGGCGGTGGCATCTTGCGGGTAATGGTTGCCCGTTTTTTCAGCAGCGTGAGATGGATATCATCAAGAACGGTTAGGTCAGGGATACGGCTTTGGGGTTGCCCTGGCACTTCGACTTCACAAGAGTGAGGACGGATGAGCTTAAAGGACACTCCAATCGCAATGAGCGCTAACTGAATGAAGATAGCAAGCGAACCATTCCCGATTGACTCAGCCATAACCGGAACTAACTCCCCATCCAAATACTCACACCGACCCTCTGGCAGATCGGACACGTCCGCCATCAGATACTCTTCAAAACTCGCAAATCTGGCTTTAGTGAACGTCATGCGATCGCTCCTGACTTGGCTCTAGTAAGTTCATTATAATACTTTCTCGATCGTCGATCGCATAAGCCTTATCCAGTAAGGATTACAGGACAATCGCACACTCTTTAGCGTTGAGAGCCGATCGACCGCCCTAACCAACCGATCGCACCACCCACCAAGACGATCGCCCCCAATTGTACCCACGCACTCAAAGGACAAGCCCCACGATCGCTCCTGATTGCTTTTGAACTGAACTTAATGCTTCTGCATCACGTAGGTAGTGAACGATCGAATCGCTTCGCCGACATTGGTTTCGCTCATCATGATGTGCTGTTTTAAGATGCTGACATCCAGGTCTTTCAGTTCCTCAAGCTCACTCTTTTCAATGCGCTCATACTCTTCACCACGGAGGTGATACAAGGTGAGTGTCCCATCTTCCCAGAACCAGACTTCAGGAACACCGATCGCTTTGTAACGCTGAAGCTTTTCGACCCCACCACTTGTGAACACAACTTCGATTGACAAATCAGGAATCTGTTTGACAGTGCCAAAACAGTAGGACTGATCGGGTTGAGATGCTGCAACGCCTTCTTTTTCCTGGTCAGCCGTACCGAATGGGGAAAAATCAATCCCTTGATAGGCTAGAAAAAAGCTCAATAGATGTCCGATGAGGTGAGAAAAAAGTTCATGCGATCGTCCGGTCATGAGAATTTCGATCGTCCCGTCAAAGTAAAATAGTCTGGTCCCTGAATTCTGCTCACAGCCCTTTTGAATCAGCTTAAAATGCGCCCAATCACCCTTAATGGTGATGAAACGATCGGCTGAGGTCGTGGCAGCGCTGGATATAATTTTGCTGGGTCGGTCGTCGGTTGCAACGGTCATAGGGCGATCGCTCCTGACTTGGCTCTAGCAGGTTCGTCAACAAATTTATTATAAGGCTTTCTCGATCGTTGATCGTATAAGCCTTATCTGACAAGGGTTTGATTAACTTCGACCTCCAGACAAAAGACGTGTAACGATGAGATCCAATGTTGGCAAAGCTGGAGAGTCGATCGTCTGAGTCCCTCGAAAGGTCGTGAACTGATACCGACCCGCAACAAGAAGACC
>JAAFJU010000282.1 GCA_013298165.1 Synechococcales cyanobacterium bin31.maxbin.ball.101
ATCAGCCCTTCGATCGGTTCAGCCCCCTCTGTCTATGATCGGTTTATGAGCCGTAGCAGAAATTCTTTCAAATGAACTTCTGTTTTGTTTTTAAGAAGCTGGAATAAACTGAAAATACAGCATATGAGCTTAAGTTTGGTCATTCATTTGGGGTTTGGAGATGACGCTTGAAGAAAGGGTCAGTTGGCAGCGTGTTGCCTACATTGTAGAAAGTTATGAACTGGCAGGGGACGACGGGGAAACCTTCGATGCCTATCTGGCGGAGCTGATGGAGCGTCACGCCCTGCCGATTATTGAGCTAGCCTTTGCTGAGTCCATTTTAGACCTCTGGACGGTTATTCCACTACCTAGAGGAATTCAGTTTTTGGATCATACGAGTCAGCTTTTACAAGAGTGGACGGACAATGGCGTCTCCAGTCGCTTGATGCCGTCGGATTTTAAGCAGATTACAGGACTGGATCCAGCACCCATCATTCAGGCCCTTCAACTGCCCGCCTCCCAGCCTCAGGTTCGATAGCACGAAACTCTGTGCATCAGCGATGGTCCACAAAAAGCCCGATCGGAACTGATTCCGATCGGGCTTTTTGTGAAATAGAGTGTTTTTCTTAAAATAGAGATGGGCCTAGACCCAAACAAAATCACCAGTGATATCAAAAATCAACTGAATCCTAACGACGTTTTTAACGAGTCTTTAGCGATCGATGGGGGCATCGACACCCGTTTAAAACCTGATCAACAAATAGGGAAACACAGATGGAAACACAACAGGGAAACACAGATCAAGGCTTGGTTTTGATCAAACCATGACCTCAACCGACTGACCATTAACAATCTCCTGAAGAAGATTGCTACCGAAATCAGTAAAATTACTGCATCGGTATTTACATAGAATATAACTTAAACTTATTTCGTGCCTAATTTTATTTATTTTTTCTTTAGCTTTAGGGAGATTTCGGGGGTTTTTGGGGGGCAATGTCAAAGAAAGGTCTCGCAGCGACGGCAGATCCCCATGGCTTAAGTTGCTGATCTTGCAGAACTTGGATAGCAGACCTCAGGGTTGCGCCTGTAGTGTAGATGTCATCGACCAGCAAAATTGGAGTGCGCGACTTGAATTGGGGATCGACCGAGAAGGCAGACTGAAGGTTTCGATCGCGATCGGTGACGCTCACGGAATATTGGGCTTGGGTTTCGCGGTGGCGGCGAAGGACTTGAGAACAGTGACGGTAGCCAACTTGACGGGAAAAGCTGCGAGAAATCAGTTCTGCTTGGTTGTACCCTCGTTGCGCTTGTTTACTAGGATGCATGGGAATGGGAACGACGAGCATCTGAGGATATTGCCGATGCAATCTATATTGGATCCAGCTCTCAGCCATTTGAATCCCGAGCCAATCCCCGATCGTCCGTTGTCGATCGTATTTGAGGGCAGCAATGGCTCGCCGCAGAGACTGATCGTAGGTGGCCCAGGCAAATAGAGGCAAGGGATGCTGCTGAGAACTGGGTTCTAACGGTTGCGATCGTCTCCCAGCACAGATTTGCTCATGACAACTCTCACAAAAAACCACCCTCGCTGTTCGTCCGCAGGCAGGACAGGCAGACTTGAGAACAAGCTGGGAGATTGCGGAGAAAAACATAGAAGCCATCCATTAGGGTAATCTGGTATTCCCGAGCTTGAGTGTTCCCGAGTTCAAGGGAAGAGCTTGTGGAAGCAAAAGCCTCCACTTTAAACTCGTACAAGATTTTAAAATCCCGTGTCGTCGTTGATAGGAGTGTAGGTGTGGGTTCGGTGCTTTGTCCGCTGCTGGCGGTGACACAAGAAATGCACGATCGGGTGGGCGATCGGGTGCGATCGCTTCAGGACTTAGGGACTCTGCAAAATGGGAGTTCCTTGAGTTGGCGTCTGTTGCCGACGCAAATTTTTTTGCCTCTAGAGAAGGATGAGGATTGGGCATCGGATCATTGGGTAGACTCAATGGACTTTGAGGGCAGCCATCAGCTTCGTCTGGCTCTGTCGGTGGAATGGCGATTCCCATTCCGGGAGTCAGTGACAACGGGTTCGGCTCAGGAGTTGGATGCACTGCTGCCAGAGGTATGGTCTGTACCCACAGCTTCCGCTGTCAAACAAGCCCTGCTGCTACTGCGCCAAAAGTGGAATTCAGCCCATTGGTCTCAACTGCGACAGTCCTATGGTCTCGTCGTTAGCTCGATCGCCTTGATGATCCAGAGCGTTCCAAAATTTCGAGCTACGGGTCAGGTCGTGCGCTGGATGCGCAAAGCCGAGGTTTGTCATGTCTTAGAAACCGACTGGCGCGAAGGCCGGGACTCCAGCCTCACCCCCGAGCAACGGTCTCAACTCTGTCAAGCCGTCCTAGAAATGCCCAATCTCTGGCATCAGGACTACAGCATGACCTGGGGACTCGATCGGCAAAACCAATTTTGGATTGTGGCGGTGGCGGTGGGAGAGACCCTGCTGGCCTTGCCAAAACCTCCCAAGGATGCGCGGGAGTTGTCTTTAGGTCTGGCCAGAGCCTCCTCTGCTTCTAAATCCTCTGGCATTGCTCAAATCCTCACCGACACCTGCCCCACAGAAGCGCTCCCCCCCGAAGCCATTGCGATCGTCCGAGAGTTACAGCCTGAGGCCGTGCCGTTTTTACGATCGGTGCAGGCCATTATTGTCGAATCCCCCGGCTGGAATAGTCATGGGGTGATCTTGGCTAGAGAACTGGGCATTCCAGTGATGGTGGGCGTGGAGCAAGCGACGGAGTTGATTTCCGATGGGGAGGCACTGGTGCTACGGGGTCTCGATCGTTCTAGTCCCCCCGTACAACTCCCCCTTCAAGCGCGAAAAACGGGACTCTTGGTGAATCGATCGCAGTTGGCCTTTCGGGATGAGTGGACGGAGAATTTGGGGCTGGTGCGATCGGAGTGGTTGCTGTTGCCGGAGTTTTCGGCGGAGCGGCGGGGGTTTGATGGGGGTGAGTTTAAGCGCTTGCTGAAATCGCGGCTGACGACGTTGCTGGATGGGATCGTGGAGCGACAGGATGCCTCCGTTTTGTACTATCGCTGCTTGAATATTATTGAAGATCGGGAGACCGCCGCTTCCATGGAGTTGGCGGTGTGGCAGGAGGTTCAGCATGTGGCTTGGGTGCAGGGCCGATCGTTGCCGCCGATTCGGTTGATTTTGCCCTTTGTTCAGACCTTGGAACAGTTTGTTCGATGGCGACAGGATTTAGTGGCGCTGAGTTTAGCCCCGACGATGCAGTCTTGGCTGATGGCGGAGGTGCCTTCGGTGGTTCAGGTGTTGCCCGATTATTTAGAAGCAGGGGCGATGGGGGTGGTGATCGGACTCAACGATCTGACCCAGTGGACCCTGGGCGTGTCGCGCAGTAATCCCTTGTTTCAAGCGGCGATGAAAAAGCCCGATCGAGCGCTGGTCCGATCGGTGCGGCAGATCATTCACACCAGCCAACAGGCCCAAAAACCTTGCTGGCTAGCGCTGTCGAATTGGAGTGAAGCTTGGGCAGAGGTGGCGATCGAGGCGGGGGTAACGGGATTAATGGTAGAACGCGATACGGCGTTGTTGGCGGCGGCGGCGATCGATCGACTCGAAAGCCGTTGATTTGAACCCAGTGGATTCCATAGAGAGATTCCATCGTTATTGTGGGATCAACAGCGTCATAATAGAAGTCCCAACCTTTGTTACTTATGCGTTTCCAGCCATGAAGCAGCGTGCCCTTTTTATTGTGAATCATCATGCTCGACGCGGCGCTCAAAATATTGATTTTGCGGTGCAGCAATTGCGTCGATCGGGCTTTGAATTGATTGAACCTGCGATCGAGCATTCTCGTCAAATTTCGGATGTCATTTCAGCCCATCAGGGATTGGTGGATTTGGTGATTGTGGGTGGGGGAGATGGAACGTTGAATGCGGCGATCGCGGGATTGGTTGAAACGCAGCTTCC